>JAAWBZ010000049.1 GCA_022792945.1 Oscillospiraceae bacterium
GCTACGCAGGTGGTTTCGGTGGTGGTGCTTACGTCGAAGCCGTATGCCTACATGCCGGCGCGGTCGTTCTGCTGGTGGGCTTTTCGCAGTTCCGGGGGCATGGCAATCTCATCGTAGAGGTCGGCAAGGCTGCAATCCGGGTACAGAGCGCGGGCGTCCAGGATGGCCTGGGCGGTCTGCTCGATTTTGGCCTTCTGGGCGTCTGTGGGGGTAGGCCAGGGGAACTTGTGTATATAAAAGTTCCATTTCCTCCACTTTCTCAGTCTTTCTAATATAGGGACAGCCCGCGGAATCGGCGATCGTCATGATTCCGGCAGCAGCTGCGCACCAAGATACAAACATTGCACACCACTTAGTGCCAGGGGCAGCACTAAACATCTCAAGATATTTTGCAGGGCCGTTACCCACCTCTTCATGTGCAACACGAATAAAACTAGCAAGACTCATTTTAATATCACCTCGTTTGTTTTTGTAAACTTCAAAAGCTACTGGACATATCG
The DNA here is from genome assembly GCA_022792945.1 of Oscillospiraceae bacterium. Lineage (GTDB taxonomy): Bacteria > Bacillota > Clostridia > Oscillospirales > Oscillospiraceae > Avoscillospira_A. The sequence goes on from JAAWBZ010000049.1 coordinate 501, forward strand.
ACGTGTTTGGTTGTCCAGGCCAAACCACCGGCTGTTGTTGTTTTCTTAAAAGTGTACTGACTGCCCGACAAAAATCCGTGCAGCCAATGATTCTAAGCTAACGGTGTAGGATCAACTTCCTCCTGCGCTGTTCCTATCAATGTCATGTTATTGCGACTCTACGATACAGAATCGTCATTCAGTAAGATCGGTATCAACGTCCCACTGGCCGGATGGTAACAGAACAGACCAGAAGAGGCGTTTGTGCGGGTCAAGTATAGTATATATAGTAAGTATTCCCCCCGTCCAGGGTGATGCAGCGGCTGACATTCGTCGTCATGGGATCAGGATAGGGCGGCTCGCACTGCGTCAATGTGCTTTGCGTATCATCGAATACCAAGGAGTAGTAAACTGCCTCTCTTGCAATACCAACGCCAGACACATCCACTTCGTCAGTCCGGAGCAGGAGTTCATTTTCTGAAATCTGCGCAGCCCATAAAATTTTGTGCTCTGCATTCCAGTTGACCGTGTAGATCCTGGCCAGATCTTTTCTCAATTCTGCGGGAACCAGGGCAATATGCGTGTCGATTGCTTTTTCAAAGCTCAGATACGCATCGTCATACCGGTCCTCTTGTGCCTGAAAAATATAGACGAAAGTTCCAAATTTAAAATTGTAGCTTAACGGAGCTGGGCCGGAGGTATACAGTGCAGGTGGCTCATTATTCACATCGGATAAATACTTGAACGCATGGTCAGACAAGTTAAACTGTGCAGGCGTGATAGGGTGCTGCATGGTGACAGCCATGACCAGCAGCGTTTCGGGGTCCAACAGCGTGATATCGTTGTAAGACCAATTTTCTTGCTCCAGCATCGTGCTCTCGCCAGTCCGCAAATCGTAGGCGAACAGGCAATCATTGGTGGCAAGGTCCCCCTCCGCCGCGCACCGAGAATAGTATACCATCTGGTTTTCCCGCGAAACCACGCCGGAGGCGTACTGTACATCAAAGGGCAATACGCATACCTCTTCCAGCTCCCGGGCCGTCAGATCATAAGTATAAAAGACCACCTCCCGCCCGGTCGGGTTTTCTTCGTTGTCTCGGCCATACGTGATGGAGATATAGGCGTGCTCCGGCGGCGCTGCATTGGGAATCTGTGATTCCGGTGATGCAGCTCCCAAAGGCTCCTCAATTGCAGCTTCAGAAGTCGTAGGCTGTATTTCCTGCCGCCCTTTTGGCTCCTCGGTCTTGGTGCATCCCATCAAAATTGCAGACAAGAGAAACAAAACAATTTGGGGAATGATTTGCTTTTCTTTCCTCATCGTGTATTCCTTTCACACCTACTTAGTCGCGCAATCGCCAGCACTCAATACATGTGTGCCACCCTCACCCATTACACCAGGAAACATGGTAATCCGTCCTGCGCCGGTCATCCTTCTTGTGAAATTCGCCGGGAGCAATGATGCCGGAAGCGTTACCGCAACCGTAGAATCCGCTTTGCTCTTCGCTTCTCCCTGATTGCTGGTATCTGCAATTTTGACCGCTTTATCTAATTTCGCAAGAGGTCTATTATAGACAGCGACACGAGAAAAAACAAGTTTGTGATGGGCGTGTTGTGACGAGGAGCGGCCTATTTTGCATTGGTTCCCTTCTACTCTATATACATGTTCCCCCCGTGGATTTGTGGCATAAAATTTGGAAATCCCTAAAAAACACCAGAAATAGAATTATGCATCTTTGCTACGAAAATAAGTAGCGAGGGCATGTAGCTTGACAAGCAGGTTTTTCATGCCTCATGAAAGATCATCACAGCACAAAAAGCAGCAGGCAGTACCTGCCGTAAAGAAGCATGGAAATGTAGACTTAGTTGGGTGAAATGACCATATAGCCAAGCTTTTGCAGTTCATTCACCATGCGATGTGCCCGTTTTCGCTCACAACGTTTTCGCCGCTGTTCAAAGCAGTCCTTATTGTAAGGCTGTCCGGCTTTTAGCATTGAGTAAATTAAAGTCAGCCGTTTGCGGGCTAACGCGATCGTGGCACGTTTTGCGCCTTTCCGCTGCTTGATGCGCCAATACCAGCCGGAAAGATATAAAGTGCGTTTGCCGGAGATGACCCAGCCGACCTCACAGAGCATGCTCTTCAAATAAGGATTCCCCTTATAGATATGAGCGCTTTTACATTTCCCCGCGCTTTCGTTGTTACCGGGACTCAGAAGAAAACTGCGCTGATGGATCGATAAGTTTCCGTTCAGGGCGATCAGGATCTGGTCGATCCGCTTTCTTGTCTGCGTTTTCAGGCATTTGTCCAACGCGGCTCTGTCGATGCTGCCGTCTTGGATCAAATGCCGGATGATATTGTGCCAGGATGCGCCAAAAGCATCTGAAAGAAACGCGGTAACACGAAAGCCGCAGCTTTGCAGAAATTTATCAAGTCGATTCTTTTGGGCTGTAATGTCATGTACGATGCTTTTTCGGTAGCGCGTCAGATGCTGCGGCTCCCGGAATGCCTTATCCGGTATGAGGCTGCCTTTCAGCAGGAAAGCCCGGAGTAGTGTGGCGATCCATTGGGCATCCCGCATATCTGTCCTGCGCCCAGGCACATTCTTCCTGTGTCTGGCATTGACCACAGGAATGTTGATCTCTCCGTCAAAGCACGGTTCCAGCATTTCATAAATTGGCTGCCAGTAGATCCCCGTACTTTCCATAGCAACGCGGCGGCAATCTACCTCCAGGATCCAGTCCCGAAGTTTCTTCATTTCCGGGATCAGGGTACTGAAGGAGCGGATCTCCATCTCCGGGCCGCTGCCAAGCTCCCCTTTCGCAAGGCAGGCAACGATGATATCTCGATGGATATCCAACCCCATGGCACAAGTTAAAATTTCTTGCATCGCACGCCCTCCTGCAGATCATGCAGGCTGGGAATTGCACGGGTGGGTTTCCGAACTTTGCTACTCGTGCTCTTCACTTTCTATGTGGTGCAACATACTGCCGTTCTCTTGGGCAATTCGTCCACGTCGAACAAACGGGGGGTATCCACCAAGGTGCCACCGGACTTCACCTGCTGCCTTTAGTGTAGCAGTTCCTTTCCCTTTTTGCACCATCCCTATTTTCATCCCTAGCTGTGATGGCCTTTCATGAGACGTTGAAAATCTGATGCGCTGCTTCCAAGCTATGCCCCGCCTGTCGGTATTCGATTGTGCGTTCCCTGTATTTCAGGGTCTTCCATTGCTCAACATCCTTCGCCTTCAGCTCGGTGATGCCGGTGACGCACTTTTCCAGAGGTTTGTCCGCTGAAAAGTCCCGTTTCAGCAGGTCATCTGACTTTCTGGCCTCCCGGTCCACCCTGGTGATGCCGTTGGGCCTGCGCTTTGGGGGATGGACCAGGCCAATTCCTTTCATCACCATTTTACTCCTTTTCCGTGAGTTGGAGGTGTCAACTTTTTGTACCACATCATCCTGCCGCCTGAAGGAACGAAAAGAATTTATGCGCCAGAAGCAGCAAGGCGTTTTCTTGCAATTTCAAATTGGCGTTGACAGCAGCCGGCACCGTGGTGGATCTGGGCAGCGATCTGACCTATAACTTCGCCCAGGTCATGAGCAAGGAGCTGACCATCCAGTCGGATTCCGCCACCGCAACCTCCACCCCACGGCTATCGCGGCCATCGCCGACGGCACCATCGACGTGGAACAGATCGTCACCCATGAGTTCCGCTTCGATGAGGCCAAGCACGCTTTTGACACCGTCATTGCGGACGCGAAAAATGTAGTCAAGGGTGTCATCACCTTCTGAACCCCCACAGGAATGCGCAGAGGCCGCGGCAGAACGCCTGGCCTCTGCGCGTTGCGTCCCGATGGATGGTTGCAATGTATGGAATCATTTGGTATAATCATACCGAATCCGAAAATTAAAGGCGCCGCGCCGCTTGCCGCAAATTCAGAGCGCCGGTCCGGCTGCCGGGGAGTCGATGCCGAATTGGCCAGTGCAAACATGGAACTGAAAAAAGTGAACCGCAACCGCATCTTCCGCTATATCCTGGAGCGAGAGGAGGTCTCCATGGCCGACATCTCCCGGGACCTGCGCATCAGCCTGCCTACGGTCACGCAGCATGTCGGCAGGCTCAAGGACGCGGGGCTGCTGCTGGACGGCGGGCTCTGTGAGTCCACCGGCGGCCGGCGGGCCAAGGCCATCGCCTGCAACATCCGCGCCACGGTGGGCTGCGGCATCAACATCACCCATCGGGACGTGGATTTTGTTCTGGTGGATCTGGTGGGGACCGTGATCGACTATACCAAGCTCTCGGTCCCCTGCGAGCTGAACGGCGACTATCTGGAGATGCTGCGCAGCACGCTTTTGCAGATGATCCAGCGCAGCGGCCTGCCGGCGGCGGCGGTACTGGGGGTGGGCATCAGCCTGCCGGCCATCATCGACGGCGGCAAGCGCATCTGCGACACCGCTTTTGACTTCCCCGTGCCGCCCCACTTCCAGGAGGACCTGCGGACGTGTCTGCCCTTCCAGTTGGACTTCTTCAATGACGCCAGCAGCGGCGGCTACGCGGAGTTCTGGCACTGCAAGGACGCGGAAAACCTCTTTTACCTGAGCCTCAGCGGCTCGGTGGGCGGCGCGGTGCGCATCCACCGGCGCGCCTACGACGGCGACGACTTCCGCAGCGCCGAGATCGGCCATACCACCATCGTACCCGGCGGCCGGCTGTGCTACTGCGGCCAGCAGGGATGTATGAACGCCTACTGCTCCAGCAACAGCCTCTCGGCCCAGGGCGGGGGGAGCCTGGAGACGTTTTTCCAGCGCCTGGAGGCCGGCGATCCGGCCTGCGCCGCCAAGTGGGACGAGTATTTGGGCTATCTGGCCATCGCCATCAACAATATCCGCCTGATGTACGACTGTGACGTGATCCTGGGCGGCAGCGTGGCGCGCTATATCGGCCGCTATGTGCCCGAGCTGAACCGCCGCCTGGCCCAGCGGGACTCGTTCCACCGCGCGGGAACCTATATCCGCGCCTGCAGGTACGACTCCGAGTCCTCCGCCGTGGGCGCGGCCCTCATTTTTGTGGACCGCTTCATCGATCAGATCGGCGCATAACGGAAGAAACAGGCACGGCCCGTCCGGAACATTCCGGACGGGCCGCCTTTGATGCGCGTGTTCTGAATCAGGCGGCGCTACAGCTGCCAATCCTCCACGCCGCAGGGCCAGCTGCCGAAGGGGCGGGCCAGGCTCTCCGAGACGTAGCAGGTGCCCTTGCCCAGGCGCATGATGGAGGCGGGGCACTCCTTGGAGATGGGGCCGTACAGCTCCAGACGGGAGACCATCTTCTGCCAGGAGCTGCCGTCCGGGTTTACATGGTCGTGGACCTCAAAGCGCTCCTTGGCCTGCACCACGTCCCTGGGGCCGATGGTGGCCGACTTGGGCGGCACCGCCCACACGTCGCCCGCCGCGCCCATAGGCGAGAACAGCGAATTCTCGCTGATCGTCAGCGGCGTCTGCTCCACGATCCGGGAGCCCAGCCTGCAGAACTCCTCCAGGGAGTCCGCCGCAAACTCCTTCGTCCGCGGGTCGATGAACGCCGTGTGGCCCGGCCAGCCGGTGGCGGAATAGATGACATCGACACCGCCGCCGCTGACATCCTCGATGATCCGGGAATAGACGCCGTCGGCCTTGTTCTCGTTGGTGTGGACGTGCCAGTGGTCGATGCTGGGACGCAGGTCCTCGCGGATGCGGCCATAGAAATGGTGCAGGAACGAATAGCCCAGGCCCGCGCCATAGGTCAGGGGGGCGACATTGCCCTCCTCATCGGCCCACTCGTCCATGGCGAAGGCGTCCACGTTCCGGCAGGAGACGTTGAACTTGTTGATCATCTCCGCGATGGCCGAATACTGCGCGGGCCATTGATTGGGGAAAATCATGGTCAGGTGGGTGTCGTGGAGGTCGCTCATGAGAATGCGGCAGAACACATCCTGGACCATACAGGCCCGGGGGTCTAAAACCACACGGACCGAGTAGCCGTTTTCATTGGTGTACTCCATATCCTCGCGCCGGATGCTGCGCACGCGCTCCAGCTCCTCCAGAGGCAGCTCACTGTGGGGAAGCCACGCCGCGGGCTTGAATCTGAATTCATCATACAGTCCCATGCTTTTGTTCCTCCTGTTTTCAAAAAATATCATAGTGGCACCGCCGCACCGCAGCAGCAGTGACAGGCAGCAAAGTGATCCGGCTCAATCTCCGTCAGCGCCGGCTCCTGCGTGCCGCAGAGCGCCGCGCACGCGCCGCACCGGGGGTGGAAATGACAGCCCGGCGGCGGGTCGGCGGGGCTGGGAAGGTCGCCCTCCAGCAAGATCCGGTTTTTCTTCTGGTCCGGGTCCGGGATGGGAATCGCGGAGATCAGCGCGCGGGTGTAGGGATGGATCGGATTTTCAAAGATGCGCGTCTTGTCCGCCACCTCCACCACCCTGCCCAGGTACATCACCGCCACCCGGTCGCAGACGTGCTTGACGACCGAGAGATTGTGGGAAATGAACAGATACGTCAGGCCGAAGTCCTTTTTCAGCCGCTGGAGCAGGTTGAGCACCTGCGCCTGGACCGAGACGTCCAGGGCGGAGACCGCCTCGTCGCAGACGATGAACCTGGGCCGCAGCACCAGGGCCCTGGCGATGCCCGCCCGCTGCTGCTGGCCGCCGGAGAACTCGTGGGGATACCGGTCCGCCGCTGCCAGGGACAGGCCCACCGCCTCCATCACCTCGTCCACGCGGCGCCGCCGCGTCTCCCGGTCCCTGACGCCGTGGAAGCGAAGCGGCTCCTCGATGATCTGGCGGATGGTCTTTCTGGGGTTCAGGGAGGCCAGCGGGTCCTGGAACACGATCTGCATGTTCCGGCGCATCGCCACCAGCTCCCGGCCTTTCAGCCGGTAGAGATCGGTCCCCTCGAAGAGGACGCGCCCCTCCACCTTGTCAAAGAGGCGCAGCACCGTCCGGCCCAGGGTGGACTTGCCGCAGCCGGACTCCCCCACCAGCCCCATGGTCTCCCCAGGGAAAATGTCCAGGGTAATCCCGTCCACGGCCTTGACGTAGGAGGTGGCCAGCCCCTCTTTAAAGGCAAAATACTTTTTGACATGGTCCAGCCGGACCAGCGGCTCACGATTCATCGGCGTCCCCTCCATTCTGGAAGCATCGGACCAGGTGGGTCCCGCTCAGCTGCGCGGCGGCGGGCCGGCTGGCGCGGCACCGCGCGGTACAGTGCTCACAGCGGTCGGCGAAGCGGCAGCCCGCTGGCAGGTCCAGCAGGTTGGGAACGGTCCCCGGGATGTTGTAGAGCGACGCACGCGTCTCCGTCAGCTTGGGGATGGAGGCGATGAGGCCCTGTGTGTAGGGATGGCGCGGGTCCTTGAAAATCTCCTGGACCGTGCCCTCCTCCACCACGCTGCCGCAGTACATGACCACCGCCCGGTCACACATCTCCGCCACGACGCCCAGGTCGTGCGTGATCATGAGAATCGCCGTTCCCAGCTCGTCCCGCAGCTTCTTCATCAGGTCCAGAATCTGGGCCTGGATGGTCACATCCAGCGCCGTGGTCGGCTCGTCCGCGATCAGGACCTCCGGGTCGCAGCAGAGGGCCATGGCAATCATCACCCGCTGGCGCATCCCGCCGGACAGGGAGTGGGGATACTCCCGGAAGCGCCGCTCCGGCATGGGGATGCCCACCAGACTCAGCATCCGGATGGCCTCCGCCTTTGCCTCCGCCCTGCGCATGCCGCGGTGCAGCCGCAGCGGCTCCATCAGCTGCTCGCCTACGGTGAACAGCGGGTTGAGGCTGGTCATGGGTTCCTGGAAGATCATGGAGATCCGGTCGCCGCGGACGCGGCGCTGCAGCTCCTGCTCGCTCAGCTTCAAAAGGTCCTCTCCGTCCAGCAGAATCTGTCCGCCGGCGATTCTGCCCGGCGGGCTCTGCACCAGGCCCAGGATGGAGAGGGCCGTCACCGACTTTCCGCAGCCGGATTCGCCCACAACACCCAGGATCTCGCCCTTGTGCAGGCTGTAGCTGACGCGGTCCACGGCCCTGGCCACGCCGCGGGAGGAGACAAACTGGGTTTCCAGATCGAGGATCTCTAAGATTTTTTCTGCCATATGCCGCCCCCTCACTTCTGACGCGTGGGGTCCAGCCACTCGCGCAGCTCGTCGCCCAGCAGGTTGATGGCCAGCACCACCAGGAATATCGCGGCCGCCGGCACCAGGATGTACGTTGTGGATCGGTCGATATACTGCTTCGCGTAGGACAGCATGGAGCCCCAGGCGGGCGCCGGCGGGCGGATGCCCAGCCCCAGGAAGCTCAGCGACGCCTCCACCAGGATGGCCGACGCCGTGAACAGCGAGAACTGCACGATGATGCCCGACGCGCAGTTGGGCAGCACCGCCCGGAACAGCAGATACCCCGGGCGCGCGCCGAAGGCCCTGGCCGCCTCGATGAACTCCCGCTCCTTGATGGAGAGCACGCTGCTGCGCACGATCCTGCCGTAGGCCGGGAAGCTGACGATGGCGATGGTCAGGATCAGCGTCGTGGCCGACGGCTCGAAAATCGTCATCAGGAGCAGCGCCAGCATGATCGATGGGAAGGAGTAAAAGGCATCCATCATCCGCATGATGACGCTGTCCAGCACGCCGCCGTAAAAGCCCGCCACCAGGCCCAGGGGCACGCCGATGAGCATCGCCAGCAGCGCCGAGCCGAAGCCCACGGCCATGCTGGTCCTGGCGCCGTACACGATCCGGCACCAGAGGTCCCGGCCGTATTCGTCGGTCCCCAGCCAGTGGTCCGCCGTGGGGCCGGCGAGCTTGTTCTTCATATCGATCTCCAGCGGATCGTAGCCGGTGAGCAGGGACGGGAAGAAGGCCGCCAGCAGCACCACCGCCAGAATGAACACCGCGAACACCGTGGTGAACCGCACATGGCGGCCTGCGGCGAGCCGGACCGGTTTCATTTTTTTCATACTTGCATCCCCCTCCCTCAGTCCAGCTTGATCCGGGGATCAATGGCCGCGTAAAGAATGTCGCAGAGCATATTCAAAAGCACCATGACGGCCGCGATCAGCAGCACGGACGCCTGCACCGCCGGATAGTCCTGGGAGGTGATGGAGGAATAGAGATACCATCCGCACCCGGACCAGCTGAACACCTGCTCGATCACCACGGCGCCGCCGATCAGCTGGCCGATGCGCATGCCGATCAGGGTGATGACCGTCACAGAGACATTTTTAAAGGCGTGCCGGTAATAGACCGCGTTCTTGGACAGGCCCTTGGCCTTGGCGGTCCGCACGTAGTTGGAGCCCAGTACCTCCAGCATCTCCGAGCGGATATAGCGGGTCAGGGAGGCCTGCTCCATCAGCGCCATGGTCAGCGCCGGCATCGCCAGATGCTTCAAGTGGGAAACGGGGTCCTCCCAGAACGGCACATAGCCCATGGAGGGCAGCCATTTCAGCTTGACAGCAAAGATCAGGATAAAAATGATCCCAAGGCAGAACGCAGGCACCGCCAAAAATCCTGTGCTGAACAATCGGATCACCTGGTCGAACCAGGACCCCTTGTGAATGGCGGAGGTCACGCCGAACACAATCGCCAGAAGCACCGCCAACACCATGGAGACCACCAGAAGCTCCAGCGTGACCGGCAGCTTTGCCAGGAACGTGTCGCGGACATCCGTGCCGTTGAGCAGAGATTTGCCGAAATCCCCCGACAGGAAATCCCGCAGCCAGATCAGATACTGTACCGGATAGGGCTTGTCCAGGCCCAAGGACGCGGCGACGCGGTCGTAGTTTTCCTGGGAAAAGTCGCCGTGGGGACCGATCTTGGAAGCGACCGGATCGCCCGGGCAGAGCCGGACCGCCGCAAACACAATGACCGAAACCAGAAACAGCACCAGAATCGCCATGAGCAGACGCTTGACAATGTACTTTAAAAGAGAGGAATGCGTGATCTTTTTCAGCATCCTATATACTCACCACCTGTTTTTGACCAATAGTGTATGAGGGGGGAGAGAATCTCCCCCCTCAGATGGGATATCCCATCTGAGGGGGGAGATTCTCTCCCCCCTCATACACTATTGGTCAAAAACAGGTGGTGAGTATATAGGATGCTGAAAAAGATCACGCATTCCTCTCTTTTAAAGTACATTGTCAAGCGTCTGCTCATGGCGATTCTGGTGCTGTTTCTGGTTTCGGTCATTGTGTTTGCGGCGGTCCGGCTCTGCCCGGGCGATCCGGTCGCTTCCAAGATCGGTCCCCACGGCGACTTTTCCCAGGAAAACTACGACCGCGTCGCCGCGTCCTTGGGCCTGGACAAGCCCTATCCGGTACAGTATCTGATCTGGCTGCGGGATTTCCTGTCGGGGGATTTCGGCAAATCTCTGCTCAACGGCACGGATGTCCGCGACACGTTCCTGGCAAAGCTGCCGGTCACGCTGGAGCTTCTGGTGGTCTCCATGGTGTTGGCGGTGCTTCTGGCGATTGTGTTCGGCGTGACCTCCGCCATTCACAAGGGGTCCTGGTTCGACCAGGTGATCCGATTGTTCAGCACAGGATTTTTGGCGGTGCCTGCGTTCTGCCTTGGGATCATTTTTATCCTGATCTTTGCTGTCAAGCTGAAATGGCTGCCCTCCATGGGCTATGTGCCGTTCTGGGAGGACCCCGTTTCCCACTTGAAGCATCTGGCGATGCCGGCGCTGACCATGGCGCTGATGGAGCAGGCCTCCCTGACCCGCTATATCCGCTCGGAGATGCTGGAGGTACTGGGCTCCAACTACGTGCGGACCGCCAAGGCCAAGGGCCTGTCCAAGAACGCGGTCTATTACCGGCACGCCTTTAAAAATGTCTCTGTGACGGTCATCACCCTGATCGGCATGCGCATCGGCCAGCTGATCGGCGGCGCCGTGGTGATCGAGCAGGTGTTCAGCTGGTCCGGGTGCGGATGGTATCTCTATTCCTCCATCACCTCCCAGGACTATCCGGCGGTGCAGGCGTCCGTGCTGCTGATCGCGGCCGTCATGGTGCTTTTGAATATGCTCTGCGACATTCTTTACGCGGCCATTGATCCCCGGATCAAGCTGGACTGAGGGAGGGGGATGCAAGTATGAAAAAAATGAAACCGGTCCGGCTCGCCGCAGGCCGCCATGTGCGGTTCACCACGGTGTTCGCGGTGTTCATTCTGGCGGTGGTGCTGCTGGCGGCCTTCTTCCCGTCCCTGCTCACCGGCTACGATCCGCTGGAGATCGATATGAAGAACAAGCTCGCCGGCCCCACGGCGGACCACTGGCTGGGGACCGACGAATACGGCCGGGACCTCTGGTGCCGGATCGTGTACGGCGCCAGGACCAGCATGGCCGTGGGCTTCGGCTCGGCGCTGCTGGCGATGCTCATCGGCGTGCCCCTGGGCCTGGTGGCGGGCTTTTACGGCGGCGTGCTGGACAGCGTCATCATGCGGATGATGGATGCCTTTTACTCCTTCCCATCGATCATGCTGGCGCTGCTCCTGATGACGATTTTCGAGCCGTCGGCCACGACGCTGATCCTGACCATCGCCATCGTCAGCTTCCCGGCCTACGGCAGGATCGTGCGCAGCAGCGTGCTCTCCATCAAGGAGCGGGAGTTCATCGAGGCGGCCAGGGCCTTCGGCGCGCGCCCGGGGTATCTGCTGTTCCGGGCGGTGCTGCCCAACTGCGCGTCGGGCATCATCGTGCAGTTCTCGCTGTTCACGGCGTCGGCCATCCTGGTGGAGGCGTCGCTGAGCTTCCTGGGGCTGGGCATCCGCCCGCCGGCGCCCGCCTGGGGCTCCATGCTGTCCTACGCGAAGCAGTATATCGACCGATCCACAACGTACATCCTGGTGCCGGCGGCCGCGATATTCCTGGTGGTGCTGGCCATCAACCTGCTGGGCGACGAGCTGCGCGAGTGGCTGGACCCCACGCGTCAGAAGTGAGGGGGCGGCATATGGCAGAAAAAATCTTAGAGATCCTCGATCTGGAAACCCAGTTTGTCTCCTCCCGCGGCGTGGCCAGGGCCGTGGACCGCGTCAGCTACAGCCTGCACAAGGGCGAGATCCTGGGTGTTGTGGGCGAATCCGGCTGCGGAAAGTCGGTGACGGCCCTCTCCATCCTGGGCCTGGTGCAGAGCCCGCCGGGCAGAATCGCCGGCGGACAGATTCTGCTGGACGGAGAGGACCTTTTGAAGCTGAGCGAGCAGGAGCTGCAGCGCCGCGTCCGCGGCGACCGGATCTCCATGATCTTCCAGGAACCCATGACCAGCCTCAACCCGCTGTTCACCGTAGGCGAGCAGCTGATGGAGCCGCTGCGGCTGCACCGCGGCATGCGCAGGGCGGAGGCAAAGGCGGAGGCCATCCGGATGCTGAGTCTGGTGGGCATCCCCATGCCGGAGCGGCGCTTCCGGGAGTATCCCCACTCCCTGTCCGGCGGGATGCGCCAGCGGGTGATGATTGCCATGGCCCTCTGCTGCGACCCGGAGGTCCTGATCGCGGACGAGCCGACCACGGCGCTGGATGTGACCATCCAGGCCCAGATTCTGGACCTGATGAAGAAGCTGCGGGACGAGCTGGGAACGGCGATTCTCATGATCACGCACGACCTGGGCGTCGTGGCGGAGATGTGTGACCGGGCGGTGGTCATGTACTGCGGCAGCGTGGTGGAGGAGGGCACGGTCCAGGAGATTTTCAAGGACCCGCGCCATCCCTACACACAGGGCCTCATCGCCTCCATCCCCAAGCTGACGGAGACGCGTGCGTCGCTCTACAACATCCCGGGGACCGTTCCCAACCTGCTGGACCTGCCAGCGGGCTGCCGCTTCGCCGACCGCTGTGAGCACTGTACCGCGCGGTGCCGCGCCAGCCGGCCCGCCGCCGCGCAGCTGAGCGGGACCCACCTGGTCCGATGCTTCCAGAATGGAGGGGACGCCGATGAATCGTGAGCCGCTGGTCCGGCTGGACCATGTCAAAAAGTATTTTGCCTTTAAAGAGGGGCTGGCCACCTCCTACGTCAAGGCCGTGGACGGGATTACCCTGGACATTTTCCCTGGGGAGACCATGGGGCTGGTGGGGGAGTCCGGCTGCGGCAAGTCCACCCTGGGCCGGACGGTGCTGCGCCTCTTTGACAAGGTGGAGGGGCGCGTCCTCTTCGAGGGGACCGATCTCTACCGGCTGAAAGGCCGGGAGCTGGTGGCGATGCGCCGGAACATGCAGATCGTGTTCCAGGACCCGCTGGCCTCCCTGAACCCCAGAAAGACCATCCGCCAGATCATCGAGGAGCCGCTTCGCTTCCACGGCGTCAGGGACCGGGAGACGCGGCGGCGCCGCGTGGACGAGGTGATGGAGGCGGTGGGCCTGTCCCTGGCAGCGGCGGACCGGTATCCCCACGAGTTCTCCGGCGGCCAGCAGCAGCGGGCGGGCATCGCCAGGGCCCTGGTGCTGCGGCCCAGGTTCATCGTCTGCGACGAGGCGGTCTCCGCCCTGGACGTCTCGGTCCAGGCGCAGGTGCTCAACCTGCTCCAGCGGCTGAAAAAGGACTTCGGCCTGACGTATCTGTTCATTTCCCACAATCTCTCGGTCGTCAAGCACGTCTGCGACCGGGTGGCGGTGATGTACCTGGGCAGGGTGGTGGAGGTGGCGGACAAGACGCGCATCTTTGAAAATCCGATCCATCCCTACACCCGCGCGCTGATCTCCGCGATTCCCATCCCGGACCCGGACCAGAAGAAAAACCGGATCTTGCTGGAGGGCGACCTTCCCAGCCCCGCCGACCCGCCGCCGGGCTGTCATTTCCACCCCCGGTGCGGCGCGTGCGCGGCGCTCTGCGGCACGCAGGAGCCGGCGCTGACGGAGATTGAGCCGGATCACTTTGCTGCCTGTCACTGCTGCTGCGGTGCGGCGGTGCCACTATGATATTTTTTGAAAACAGGAGGAACAAAAGCATGGGACTGTATGATGAATTCAGATTCAAGCCCGCGGCGTGGCTTCCCCACAGTGAGCTGCCTCTGGAGGAGCTGGAGCGCGTGCGCAGCATCCGGCGCGAGGATATGGAGTACACCAATGAAAACGGCTACTCGGTCCGTGTGGTTTTAGACCCCCGGGCCTGTATGGTCCAGGATGTGTTCTGCCGCATTCTCATGAGCGACCTCCACGACACCCACCTGACCATGATTTTCCCCAATCAATGGCCCGCGCAGTATTCGGCCATCGCGGAGATGATCAACAAGTTCAACGTCTCCTGCCGGAACGTGGACGCCTTCGCCATGGACGAGTGGGCCGATGAGGAGGGCAATGTCGCCCCCCTGACCTATGGCGCGGGCCTGGGCTATTCGTTCCTGCACCATTTCTATGGCCGCATCCGCGAGGACCTGCGTCCCAGCATCGACCACTGGCACGTCCACACCAACGAGAACAAGGCCGACGGCGTCTATTCCCGGATCATCGAGGATGTCAGCGGCGGCGGTGTCGATGTCATCTATTCCGCCACCGGCTGGCCGGGCCACACGGCGTTCATCGACCCGCGGACGAAGGAGTTTGCGGCGGACTCCCTGGAGGAGTTCTGCAGGCTGGGCTCCCGGATCGTGGAGCAGACGCCGCTGACGATCAGCGAGAATTCGCTGTTCTCGCCTATGGGCGCGGCGGGCGACGTGTGGGCGGTGCCGCCCAAGTCGGCCACCATCGGCCCCAGGGACGTGGTGCAGGCCAAGGAGCGCTTTGAGGTCCACGACCATGTAAACCCGGACGGCAGCTCCTGGCAGAAGATGGTCTCCCGTCTGGAGCTGTACGGCCCCATCTCCAAGGAGTGCCCCGCCTCCATCATGCGCCTGGGCAAGGGCACCTGCTACGTCTCGGAGAGCCTGGCCCGCCCCTTCGGCAGCTGGCCCTGCGGCGTGGAGGATTGGCAGCTGTAGCGCCGCCTGATTCAGAACACGCGCATCAAAGGCGGCCCGTCCGGAATGTTCCGGACGGGCCGTGCCTGTTTCTTCCGTTATGCGCCGATCTGATCGATGAAGCGGTCCACAAAAATGAGGGCCGCGCCCACGGCGGAGGACTCGGAGTCGTACCTGCAGGCGCGGATATAGGTTCCCGCGCGGTGGAACGAGTCCCGCTGGGCCAGGCGGCGGTTCAGCTCGGGCACATAGCGGCCGATATAGCGCGCCACGCTGCCGCCCAGGATCACGTCACAGTCGTACATCAGGCGGATATTGTTGATGGCGATGGCCAGATAGCCCAAATACTCGTCCCACTTGGCGGCGCAGGCCGGATCGCCGGCCTCCAGGCGCTGGAAAAACGTCTCCAGGCTCCCCCCGCCCTGGGCCGAGAGGCTGTTGCTGGAGCAGTAGGCGTTCATACATCCCTGCTGGCCGCAGTAGCACAGCCGGCCGCCGGGTACGATGGTGGTATGGCCGATCTCGGCGCTGCGGAAGTCGTCGCCGTCGTAGGCGCGCCGGTGGATGCGCACCGCGCCGCCCACCGAGCCGCTGAGGCTCAGGTAAAAGAGGTTTTCCGCGTCCTTGCAGTGCCAGAACTCCGCGTAGCCGCCGCTGCTGGCGTCATTGAAGAAGTCCAACTGGAAGGGCAGACACGTCCGCAGGTCCTCCTGGAAGTGGGGCGGCACGGGGAAGTCAAAAGCGGTGTCGCAGATGCGCTTGCCGCCGTCGATGATGGCCGGCAGGCTGATGCCCACCCCCAGTACCGCCGCCGCCGGCAGGCCGCTGCGCTGGATCATCTGCAAAAGCGTGCTGCGCAGCATCTCCAGATAGTCGCCGTTCAGCTCGCAGGGGACCGAGAGCTTGGTATAGTCGATCACGGTCCCCACCAGATCCACCAGAACAAAATCCACGTCCCGATGGGTGATGTTGATGCCGCAGCCCACCGTGGCGCGGATGTTGCAGGCGATGGCCTTGGCCCGCCGGCCGCCGGTGGACTCACAGAGCCCGCCGTCCAGCAGCAGCCCCGCGTCCTTGAGCCTGCCGACATGCTGCGTGACCGTAGGCAGGCTGATGCGCAGGTCCCGGGAGATGTCGGCCATGGAGACCTCCTCTCGCTCCAGGATATAGCGGAAGATGCGGTTGCGGTTCACTTTTTTCAGTTCCATGTTTGCACTGGCCAATTCGGCATCGACTCCCCGGCAGCCGGACCGGCGCTCTGAATTTGCGGCAAGCGGCGCGGCGCCTTTAATTTTCGGATTCGGTATGATTATACCAAATGATTCCATACATTGCAACCATCCATCGGGACGCAACGCGCAGAGGCCAGGCGTTCTGCCGCGGCCTCTGCGCATTCCTGTGGGGGTTCAGAAGGTGATGACACCCTTGACTACATTTTTCGCGTCCGCAATGACGGTGTCAAAAGCGTGCTTGGCCTCATCGAAGCGGAACTCATGGGTGACGATCTGTTCCACGTCGATGGTGCCGTCGGCGATGGCCGCGATAGCCGTGGGGTGGAGGTTGCGGTGGCGGAATCCGACTGGATGGTCAGCTCCTTGCTCATGACCTGGGCGAAGTTATAGGTCAGATCGCTGCCCAGATCCACCACGGTGCCGGCTGCTGTCAACGCCAATTTGAAATTGCAAGAAAACGCCTTGCTGCTTCTGGCGCATAAATTCTTTTCGTTCCTTCAGGCGGCAGGATGATGTGGTACAAAAAGTTGACACCTCCAACTCACGGAAAAGGAGTAAAATGGTGATGAAAGGAATTGGCCTGGTCCATCCCCCAAAGCGCAGGCCCAACGGCATCACCAGGGTGGACCGGGAGGCCAGAAAGTCAGATGACCTGCTGAAACGGGACTTTTCAGCGGACAAACCTCTGGAAAAGTGCGTCACCGGCATCACCGAGCTGAAGGCGAAGGATGTTGAGCAATGGAAGACCCTGAAATACAGGGAACGCACAATCGAATACCGACAGGCGGGGCATAGCTTGGAAGCAGCGCATCAGATTTTCAACGTCTCATGAAAGGCCATCACAGCTAGGGATGAAAATAGGGATGGTGCAAAAAGGGAAAGGAACTGCTACACTAAAGGCAGCAGGTGAAGTCCGGTGGCACCTTGGTGGATACCCCCCGTTTGTTCGACGTGGACGAATTGCCCAAGAGAACGGCAGTATGTTGCACCACATAGAAAGTGAAGAGCACGAGTAGCAAAGTTCGGAAACCCACCCGTGCAATTCCCAGCCTGCATGATCTGCAGGAGGGCGTGCGATGCAAGAAATTTTAACTTGTGCCATGGGGTTGGATATCCATCGAGATATCATCGTTGCCTGCCTTGCGAAAGGGGAGCTTGGCAGCGGCCCGGAGATGGAGATCCGCTCCTTCAGTACCCTGATCCCGGAAATGAAGAAACTTCGGGACTGGATCCTGGAGGTAGATTGCCGCCGCGTTGCTATGGAAAGTACGGGGATCTACTGGCAGCCAATTTATGAAATGCTGGAACCGTGCTTTGACGGAGAGATCAACATTCCTGTGGTCAATGCCAGACACAGGAAGAATGTGCCTGGGCGCAGGACAGATATGCGGGATGCCCAATGGATCGCCACACTACTCCGGGCTTTCCTGCTGAAAGGCAGCCTCATACCGGATAAGGCATTCCGGGAGCCGCAGCATCTGACGCGCTACCGAAAAAGCATCGTACATGACATTACAGCCCAAAAGAATCGACTTGATAAATTTCTGCAAAGCTGCGGCTTTCGTGTTACCGCGTTTCTTTCAGATGCTTTTGGCGCATCCTGGCACAATATCATCCGGCATTTGATCCAAGACGGCAGCATCGACAGAGCCGCGTTGGACAAATGCCTGAAAACGCAGACAAGAAAGCGGATCGACCAGATCCTGATCGCCCTGAACGGAAACTTATCGATCCATCAGCGCAGTTTTCTTCTGAGTCCCGGTAACAACGAAAGCGCGGGGAAATGTAAAAGCGCTCATATCTATAAGGGGAATCCTTATTTGAAGAGCATGCTCTGTGAGGTCGGCTGGGTCATCTCCGGCAAACGCACTTTATATCTTTCCGGCTGGTATTGGCGCATCAAGCAGCGGAAAGGCGCAAAACGTGCCACGATCGCGTTAGCCCGCAAACGGCTGACTTTAATTTACTCAATGCTAAAAGCCGGACAGCCTTACAATAAGGACTGCTTTGAACAGCGGCGAAAACGTTGTGAGCGAAAACGGGCACATCGCATGGTGAATGAACTGCAAAAGCTTGGCTATATGGTCATTTCACCCAACTAAGTCTACATTTCCATGCTTCTTTACGGCAGGTACTGCCTGCTGCTTTTTGTGCTGTGATGATCTTTCATGAGGCATGAAAAACCTGCTTGTCAAGCTACATGCCCTCGCTACTTATTTTCGTAGCAAAGATGCATAATTCTATTTCTGGTGTTTTTTAGGGATTTCCAAATTTTATGCCACAAATCCACGGGGGGAACATGTATATAGAGTAGAAGGGAACCAATGCAAAATAGGCCGCTCCTCGTCACAACACGCCCATCACAAACTTGTTTTTTCTCGTGTCGCTGTCTATAATAGACCTCTTGCGAAATTAGATAAAGCGGTCAAAATTGCAGATACCAGCAATCAGGGAGAAGCGAAGAGCAAAGCGGATTCTACGGTTGCGGTAACGCTTCCGGCATCATTGCTCCCGGCGAATTTCACAAGAAGGATGACCGGCGCAGGACGGATTACCATGTTTCCTGGTGTAATGGGTGAGGGTGGCACACATGTATTGAGTGCTGGCGATTGCGCGACTAAGTAGGTGTGAAAGGAATACACGATGAGGAAAGAAAAGCAAATCATTCCCCAAATTGTTTTGTT
Organism: Oscillospiraceae bacterium; assembly: GCA_022792945.1. Taxonomy (GTDB): domain Bacteria; phylum Bacillota; class Clostridia; order Oscillospirales; family Oscillospiraceae; genus Avoscillospira_A. The sequence continues at coordinate 19,311 of JAAWBZ010000049.1, forward strand.
TCTCTTGTCTGCAATTTTGATGGGATGCACCAAGACCGAGGAGCCAAAAGGGCGGCAGGAAATACAGCCTACGACTTCTGAAGCTGCAATTGAGGAGCCTTTGGGAGCTGCATCACCGGAATCACAGATTCCCAATGCAGCGCCGCCGGAGCACGCCTATATCTCCATCACGTATGGCCGAGACAACGAAGAAAACCCGACCGGGCGGGAGGTGGTCTTTTATACTTATGATCTGACGGCCCGGGAGCTGGAAGAGGTATGCGTATTGCCCTTTGATGTACAGTACGCCTCCGGCGTGGTTTCGCGGGAAAACCAGATGGTATACTATTCTCGGTGCGCGGCGGAGGGGGACCTTGCCACCAATGATTGCCTGTTCGCCTACGATTTGCGGACTGGCGAGAGCACGATGCTGGAGCAAGAAAATTGGTCTTACAACGATATCACGCTGTTGGACCCCGAAACGCTGCTGGTCATGGCTGTCACCATGCAGCACCCTATCACGCCTGCACAGTTTAACTTGTCTGACCATGCGTTCAAGTATTTATCCGATGTGAATAATGAGCCACCTGCACTGTATACCTCCGGCCCAGCTCCGTTAAGCTACAATTTTAAATTTGGAACTTTCGTCTATATTTTTCAGGCACAAGAGGACCGGTATGACGATGCGTATCTGAGCTTTGAAAAAGCAATCGACACGCATATTGCCCTGGTTCCCGCAGAATTGAGAAAAGATCTGGCCAGGATCTACACGGTCAACTGGAATGCAGAGCACAAAATTTTATGGGCTGCGCAGATTTCAGAAAATGAACTCCTGCTCCGGACTGACGAAGTGGATGTGTCTGGCGTTGGTATTGCAAGAGAGGCAGTTTACTACTCCTTGGTATTCGATGATACGCAAAGCACATTGACGCAGTGCGAGCCGCCCTATCCTGATCCCATGACGACGAATGTCAGCCGCTGCATCACCCTGGACGGGGGGAATACTTACTATATATACTATACTTGACCCGCACAAACGCCTCTTCTGGTCTGTTCTGTTACCATCCGGCCAGTGGGACGTTGATACCGATCTTACTGAATGACGATTCTGTATCGTAGAGTCGCAATAACATGACATTGATAGGAACAGCGCAGGAGGAAGTTGATCCTACACCGTTAGCTTAGAATCATTGGCTGCACGGATTTTTGTCGGGCAGTCAGTACACTTTTAAGAAAACAACAACAGCCGGTGGTTTGGCCTGGACAACCAAACACGTCGATATGTCCAGTAGCTTTTGAAGTTTACAAAAACAAACGAGGTGATATTAAAATGAGTCTTGCTAGTTTTATTCGTGTTGCACATGAAGAGGTGGGTAACGGCCCTGCAAAATATCTTGAGATGTTTAGTGCTGCCCCTGGCACTAAGTGGTGTGCAATGTTTGTATCTTGGTGCGCAGCTGCTGCCGGAATCATGACGATCGCCGATTCCGCGGGCTGTCCCTATATTAGAAAGACTGAGAAAGTGGAGGAAATGGAACTTTTATATACACAAGTTCCCCTGGCCTACCCCCACAGACGCCCAGAAGGCCAAAATCGAGCAGACCGCCCAGGCCATCCTGGACGCCCGCGCTCTGTACCCGGATTGCAGCCTTGCCGACCTCTACGATGAGATTGCCATGCCCCCGGAACTGCGAAAAGCCCACCAGCAGAACGACCGCGCCGGCATGTAGGCATACGGCTTCGACGTAAGCACCACCACCGAAACCACCTGCGTAGC
>JAAWBZ010000050.1 GCA_022792945.1 Oscillospiraceae bacterium
GCTGAATGTCAAGGTCACCGGCGAGGGCACCGATTGGTGGGGCCAGAACATCCGGAAGAACGTGGTGAAGGAGTTCTACCATGTGGACGTCCGCGGCAGCCTCGTGAACATGACCGACGGCTACGGCCGGGTGGCCATGCGGGCGGACTACGACGACTGGGGCGACCTGACGCACAGCGACTCCATTACCATAAACGGCGGCTTCCGGCACCTGTATCTGCTGGACAACTATACCGGGCATGAATACGACCAGGTGCTGGAGCTGTATCATGCCAAGTATAGGTTCTACGATCCGGCGGAGAGAAGATTTATTGCAGAGGACCCGATCAAGGCGGGGGCGAACTGGTTCATCTATTGTGAGGATAATCCAATCCAGTTGACTGATCCGCTTGGACTATTGACCGGCTTAACTGTAATGCCAGATTTGGTCGGTTATTATGGGCATACTGCGAGTGAGCTTCTTGGACTTGGAAATGAGTTTTTGTCGGGGCTTGCTGCAGCAGGTGCAGCAGCTGTAGCTACAGGCACTATTGCCGTAGCTGTAGCTGCTGTGGCCGTGGTAATAATGGACGCAACTGAAGTAACCACGACGACCAAGCTGTCTTATAGTACTGCAGGTGTTAGAACTGCAACTTCATCATACAAGGAAATTATTAGCATCGCTCAACAAAATAAGATAAAGCAGGATGACATAGAGTACTTTGAACATCAAGCAGTTGCCTTTGTCGCATCATTAGCTAGTACAACAGCTTATAAGGGAAAGGAAGTAGAAGACTATTTTGCTGAAATAAGATGTGCAACATTGTCGCTCGTTGCAAGTAATGACGAACCAGGGCGTAATGCATGGTGTGTGTACATCCTGATTAGCACTAAGGATGAACCAAGCGGTGAGGTTTTCTATGTTGGTATGACAAAAAACCCAGATCAACGTCAGAATGCACATTTGCGTAGCAAAAAAGATTGGATACCATTTCATATGTTCATCGTAGTAAGCGGGTTGCCGAGTCGATTAGATGCCCGCCTAATGGAGCAGTACTATATGACTGTTTTTTATGCTGACATATATAAAAAACATGTAAATAAGATTAGATCCATTGCCCCAGGAAAGATGGATGGCCTATCAGTTCAAAAAACAGTGGCTATCGCTGCCATAAGGACTGGCGTTGAGCTCGCAGCGAATATATCCGAAGACGAAGTGCTGGCATTGATGGATGAACTCAGCCTCAAATATTAACTTAGTGTAAGGAGGTATCACCGTTGAGCGGATGGGGAACTGGCTATTGGCAGGATGATTACACGCTGGACATCAAAGACTTTTATATGGACCGGCTATACGAGGGCAAAAGCCACGCGGAGGCTTTAGAGGCGGCGCTGGCGGAGTTTGAGCCGAAGCCGGAGGATGCGGACTACCATCTGTTCTGGGGTGCGGTGGCGCTGCTGCAATGGGAAAAAGGGCACCTGACGGAGGACGTCAAGGAAAAGGCCCTGGCGCTGCTGCGCTCGGACCGGGACCGGCAGTATTGGGAGGACGGCGACGAGTCCGGACAGATTCCCCGGGCGCGGGTGATCGCGAAGGTGATCAAGAAGCTGGAGCGCCCCCAGTGCAAGCCCAAGCGGACCCTGCCGCCCAGAGGCCACCGCTGTCCCTTTGTTCCGGGGGATTTGGTGCAGTTTCGGATGAATGACCTGGATTGGAAAAATTTTGGCAGGCCGGGAAATGACATAACGGCGTTTCACGAGAGCCGTGGGCGTACCAATTACCTGTTTTGTTTTCAAAAGCTTTATTGCCTGGTTTACATCGCCGCCATTGACCGTGTGCCGTCATACCGGAAGGGCGTCATGGATGAGGTGGCAGTCTATGGTGTCTACGAATGGCTCGGCCGCGAACCGCCAACACCGGAGATCGCCGAACGGTATCCACTCTGTCAAATGCCGATGCACAAAGTTGAGGACCCACGGGAAATCTGGTTCCGAAGTGCGGATGTTCTGGATATGTCGCGAAAGAAATCCTATGAAATTCAGAAAATTGGTCACACTGACTATGCGCCGCCGCAAGCAGCCATGCTTCCCAAGGGCTGGGTCAAGGAGATGCCAGGATGGCCCTGCATCCGAACATTCTTCGCAGAAGAAATGTATAAACGTGGCTATCGCGGCCCCATGGACGTGTAAATTGTGAACCATCGCCTGATTCGCAATTATTTCGTGAAAACGTCCTGTCAACTGATTCCCCATTCCAGATAAACAGCCATAACAGCGTAGTCACAGCCAAGACGCCGAATGTACCTTGTGATACATTCGGCGTCTTAATCATTCAAAGCTCTATTCCCAGCTTCTCCGCGATCTCCTCCGGCGTCATGCCGGCCTCCTTGGCCTTGGCCATGACGGTCCGCATATTCACGGGATGCAGCAGCTTGTTTTTCTGCTGCTCCAGGGCTTCGATTTCCGCTTTCTTCTTCGCAATTTTCAGGTCAATGACGGCAACGCGCTCCGCGACCGGCTTTTGTGTGGGCATAGAAAAACCTCCTGAATTTGGATGGATTTATACTATAATAAATCTCCAAATCTGTCAACGCGAAAACTGCCGGAGGTTGCAGAGAAATCCGTTTTGCGCTACAATAACAGCGGGGGGATGCCTATGGACCGGATCATTTTCCATGCAGACGCCAACGCTTTTTATGCCTCCGTTGAAGAATTGTTGCGGCCAGAATTGAAGGACGTTCCCATGGCGGTGGCCGGAAACCCGGAAAACCGGCATGGCATTATCCTGGCAAAAAACGAGCGCGCCAAGCGTTTCGGCGTCCAGACGGCGGAAACCATCTGGCAGGCCAAGCGGAAATGCCCCGATTTGGTCTGCGTCCCGCCCCACCACGACCGGTATCAGGAGATTTCCCGCGACGTCAACCAAATTTATCTCCAGTACACTGACTTGGTGGACCGCTTCGGCATCGACGAATCTTTCCTGGACGTGACCGGCACCCTGCACCTGTTCAAGAAAACGCCGCGGGAGCTGGCCGACGCCCTCCGCGCCCGTGTTCGGGCGGAGATCGGCATCACCATCTCCGTGGGCGTCAGCTTCTGCCGCGCCATCGCCAAGCTGGGGTCTGACTACAAGAAGCCGGACGCCACCACGGTCATTGGCCGCGAGGATTTAGAGCGTATCGTCTGGCCCCTGCCAGTCTCGGCGCTGCTGTACGCAGGGCGGAAGTCGGTGGAGGCCCTGCGGCAGATGAAAATTGAAACCATTGGCGACCTCGCCCGTGCCGACCGGCTGGAGATCGGCAAAAGGCTGGGCAAAGCCGGCGACCTGCTCTGGCGCTACGCCAACGGGCAGGACAACGAGCCGGTGCGGTCCTTCTACGCGCCGAAGGAGCTGAAAAGCGTCGGAAACGGCATGACGTTCCGCCACGACCTGCGCGGTGAGGCGGAGGTCCGCCAGGGCGTGATGCTCCTGGCGGACTCCATCGCGGCGCGGATGCGGTCGGAGGCGGTCCAGTGTACGACAGTCCAGGTCCAAATCAAGGACCCCAATTTCAAGACCATCCAGCGCCAGCAGAAGCTCCCGCGCCCCACCTACCTCCAACGCGAGATCGCCGAGACGGCCATGGGCATCCTCCGCGCCAACTGGAATTTCGGTGCGCCTATCCGTCTTATCACTTTGACCGGCACCGATCTGGTCCCCGCCGGCGAGGCCCACGAGCAGACCAGCCTTTTTGCCGACGCGGACCGCGCTCGTCACCAGCGTCTGGAACGGCTGGAGGATGCCATGGCAAAGATCCGCGGAAAGTATGGGCATGAAAGCATCGGATATGGCGGGCCGAAGGGGAAGGACCTTTAAGAGGGTGCTTCCTCTGATCCTGCCCGCGCTTCTTTCAACTGCGCGATCCGTCTGCTGTCCACAAAGTGCGTCGCGTACCATCGCTCGATCTCCGGCTTGCCGCTCCTGCTGAACCGCAGAGGAATCACGGGCTTGTGCCCCTGGCCGTTCTTTTTCTTGACGCCCCAGCGTTTGTAGCAGCAGAAGGACGGTTTTAAGCCGTGCTGCCTCGCGTAGACGCGCATCTCATGCAGGATGGTCGAGAGCTTGTGCAGGTTGACCGTGCAGACGCGCTCCAAATAGTCTACCCGGCCAAACCGCCAATCCTCGTATTTCTGCTTTGGCAGCGCGCCTACCTCCAGCAGCACATCCACCGGCGCGGCATAGCCGCGGTCCTGGCACTGGCGGTACATCGCGGCGCGAACCTTAGCGGTCAATTCCTGGCTGTTCATTTGCATCGCCCCCGTTTTTCCCATAATAGCACACGGAGGCGAAAAAGTCACCTCTCCAGCTGCTTCTCCCGGGGCCGTTTCACCAGCGCCTCCCGCGTCTGCCGCACGAAGATATCCAGTAGGCCGGGGCTGACCTGGGTCACGCGGAAATAGACGTGGTTCCGGTCCTCCGGGTTGACCGGTACTTTCTCGGCCCACTCCCGGCTGCCGCGGGAAATGCGGCCATCGTGGGCCATGGATTGCACGGTGTTTGCCAGCACGTAGAAGATGCGCGCGCGGGTGAACTGCGCCGCCACCTGCCGGACGCCCGCCTTGTCCAGACAGCAGTCATGATAATTGTCGCGGATCGCCGCCTCAATGGCCTCCTTGCAGGCGATGTTGGCTTGCAGGGAGGCGTTGTATTTTGCCGTCTCGCCGTGCTCCAGCGCATAGGCAAAGGTTTGCTTGTATAGGGGTGTTCGGTTCATTCTGTTCCCTCCAAATCGTAGTTGGGTGTTCCAAACCCGAAAATGACCTCGCTGCCCAGGGCGTAGGCGGACTGCTTGCAGGCGTCGTTGCAGTTTCCCTCGACGGTGTAGATCGTGCCGTTTTCCGTTTTCTCCACGATGCCCACATGGTCCGAGACGCCGTCGGCCTCCCAGTCAAAGAAAATCAGGTCCCCCGGGCGCGGCTCGAAGGTGCGATCCTGCCAGAGGCCGGCGTCCTGGAACCACTGGATGCCCGCGGTGCAATAGGAGAACTTGGGAAGAACATCCGCGTCCAGATAGCCGCACTGGTCAGCGCACCAGCTGACGAAGCAGGCGCACCAATTCACGCGGCAATCAAAGCCGTACCAGCTCCAGTACGGTTCGCCGCCGCGGTTGCCCAGTTGGGAGAGCGCCACGGCCACAATGGTATCATCGCCTGGGCCGAGGCCGCTGAGAAGCGCGGTCCATAGGCGGCGGTTTTCCTCGGACAGGAGCTCATGGAGCTGCTGCCGCTGGTCCGTGCTGAAGCCGTACTCGTTTGCCATTTCGTCCACGCTCCGGTGGGTGATGACGATGTGCAGCGTGGTGACCGTCACAGCCTCGGAGACTTCCTCGCTCCCGCCGCCCTCCGTGGGGACCGTGGACGTCACGGTATGCGAGGATGAGGTGGTGTAACTGCTGACCGCGTGCATGGTCCAGAAAATCGTCCGCAGCAGGTCTTTTTTCTCGCTGGTCACGGTGGCGACGTCCTGCGCCCGCGCCGGATCGGTGGTGGTTTTGACGGCGTAGACCGCCAGGACCTCGGGCCAGCGGGCTTGGGAGACGGAGATCTCCACATCATCGTGGGGCGTCTCATTCTGGATCGCTTCCAGCTTGTCCTCGAACTCCTGGTTAATCTCCCGGATCACCTCCGGCATGGTCTGGCCGGTCCCGCTGTCGTGGCCGGAGAAGAAGATGCCAAAGCACGAACCCAGCAGCAGCCCCGGCAGGAGGATCATGACCAGCACCAACAGAACGGTCCCGCCGCCGGCGGCCAGGGCGGCGGTCAAGCTCCGGGCAGCTGCCGCGGCGGCGCGGGCGGTCTTTTTCGCGACCTCTCCCGCAGCCTTCGCAGCTTTGGCGGTACTTTTGGCCTTGGCGCGAACCATTTCCGCCTGGCGCATCGGCGGGACAATTGGCGCTGTCCCATGCGCACGGGACGCCGGCCCAAACGGCGGCTCGGCCCGCGTATGGCGCAGGCTGGTCCGCCGCTGGGGTGCAGAGCGCTGCCAATTCTTTGGCCGCCGCGTTTTGGAAGCGGGGAGATCGCCTGTTTTGTCCTGGCGCTGGCGCGGCGCAGTCCTGCGGTCCCACGACACCGGCGGTGAAACCGTGCCGCGGGGCTGTTCCACTGGCAAGGGCAGGCGCTCCGCATATAGCGGCGGAACAGGCGGCTTGTCCGCCGTCCTTCTCACAGCCAGCGTCCGCTCCGCCGCCTGCCGCTTCGCCAGCGCACGGCCACGCTCCACGCTGTCCGCCGCCGGATACGCCGGCTGGCCGGTCTCGGGCAAAACACGGTCTATGCTATTTCTGCCCTGCCGGGGCGGAGCCGTACTTCGACCGGCGCGATCCATGTCTCCCGCATTCCATGGAGCCGGACCTGCACCCTGCGGCAGATCGGCGGTACAGCCCATGGACGGCAGCAGCTCGTTCCACTGCACGGCAGAATCAGGAACGGCGTCGGGCACAGCTTTCACATCCGCCGGCGAATCGCGCCGCCGTATGACAGCCTTGCCCCCGCGTACTACCGTCCTCCCGCCGGCCGCCACAACACGGACCGCTTTCTGCCGGACGGCCTCCGCCGCCTCCTGCACACGCTCCCCGGCGTACTCGTTGAGAGATTCCTGCCGCTCGTTCCCGATTTTCGCTGCCTGTTCCTTGGCCCGAATCGCGGCGTTTTTCATCTGCTGCCCCGCAATGGCCGCCTTGTCCAGGACCTTGATGTCCCGGACCTTTTCCCGCGTCTTGATCTTACCCATGGCGCTTCACCCAGCGGCACTTGTGTTCGGCGGACGCTACATAGTAGTCCCGCCGCCGCGCGCCGGTCCACTGTGCGCCCCCGGCCCGTCCCTCGCAGACGAAGCCCGCCGCCCGGAGTGACGCGCCGCTTTCGGATTCCAGCGTGTAAGTGAGAATGCGGCCATACCCCATGGCAAACCCAATGCGGCAGCAGGCGCCGTAGAGTTTGGAACAGGCGTTGTCTGTCCCGTCCGTGCAGCAGCGCAAAATCTCCAGCGTCCGCCCATCGTCCAGGCGGCGGGCGACCGGCCGGCCGCAGACGGCGACGCCGCACAAGGCATCGCCGTCATAGCACGCCACGGCAAACTTGCCGCCCACCGGCGGGATGCTGTGGCGGTGGTGCAGCCGGACGTACTCCCGCGCCTCCCGCAGGTGACACGGTCGGATCTGTAATGCCATCGCTGTCACCCCTGCGCAAACCGGCCTTCACCAGGCCGTGTCGACATCAACTGGTAGAGGGCAGTCTGGACAGGGAAACGATTGACGAAAGGCACGAGGGCCGAGCCATATTTAATGAGGCCGCAGCCGGCGTCGGCGTTGGTGATGTAACTCATCTGTTCATTGGAGATGTTCAAGAGCTTCGCCAGCTTCTCCCGGTCCGATGCCGCCTGGTTGAGCATTACGATAAACTCCGAGTTACTGAGCATCGTGCTGGCCTGTACGGAATCCAGGAGGTACTCGACATTCTGCGTAATTGCTGTCGGCCATGCGTTGCGCTTGCGGAATTGACGCCAAGCGCTGTTGAAGAATGCGGCGGAGTATTCATTCTCAAAAACAACGTGCATCTCGTCTACGAATACATGAGTACGTTTTCCCTTCTTCCAGTTGACCGTCACGCGGTTGAGCATGGTGTCGGTAATGACCAGGAGGCCCGCGGGTTTCAGCTGTGTGCCCAGACCGTGGATATCA
>JAAWBZ010000242.1 GCA_022792945.1 Oscillospiraceae bacterium
CCGGATCTGGTGATCCTCCCCGGCACCAAGAACACCCTGGACGACCTGGGCTGGCTGCGGCGCAGCGGCCTGGAGGCCGCCATCCTCCAGCACGCCGGCCGGGGCGGCGGGGTGCTGGGCATCTGCGGCGGCTACCAGATGCTGGGCCGGGAGATCGCCGACCCGGCGGGGGTGGAGGGGGGCGGAAGCCTCCCCGGCCTGGGGCTGCTCCCCGCCAAGACGGTGTTTGCGGGGGAAAAGACCCGCACCCAGGTATCCGGCGTATTCCGCAGCCCGGCGGGGATCTTCGCCTCCCTGGCGGGGGTGCCCTTCCAGGGCTACGAGATCCACATGGGGGAGACTGCCCCCCAGGGGGACTGGGCCCCCCTGGCCCTTTTGCACACCGGGGACGGCGGGGACAAGCCCGACGGCCTGGCGGCGGGCAATGTGTGGGGCTGCTATGTCCATGGCCTCTTTGACCGGGGGGAGGCCGCCGCCGCCCTGGTCAACGCCCTGCGGCTTCACAAGGGCCTGGCGGCGGGCGCGGCGGCGGTGGACTGGAAGACCTACGCCCAGCGGCAGTATGACAAGCTGGCCCAGGGCCTGCGGGACGCCCTGGACATGGAATCCATTTACCGGATTTTGGACGGGAGGGACGGAGCATGAACGTGACCTTGCAGCAGGTGGCCCCGGCGGACATCGAGGCCCGCAGCATGGAGATCATCACCCAAGAGCTGGGGGACCGGCGCTTCCCGCCGGAGCAGCTGCCCATCATCCGGCGGGTGATCCACACCACGGCGGACTTTGACTACGCCGATAACCTGGTCTTTTCCCCCGGCGCGGTAAAGGCCGGCATCGCCGCCCTCCGGAAGGGCTGCACCATCGTCACCGACACCCGGATGGCCTGGTCGGGGGTGAGCAAGGAGCTGCTGAAGGAGCGCTTCGGCGGCGGGGCGGTGTGCTTCATGGGGGACGCCGGTGTGGCGGAGGAGGCCAAAAAGCGGGGGATCACCCGGGCCGCCGTGTCCATGGAGCGGGCGGCGGCGCTGGAGGGCCCCCTGGTGCTGGCCCTGGGCAACGCCCCCACCGCCCTCATCCGGGCCTGCCAGCTGATGGAGGAGGGGCGGCTGGCCCCCGCCCTGGTCATCGGCGCGCCGGTGGGCTTTGTCAACGCGGCGGAGAGCAAGGAGCTGCTGCTGGGCATGGACGTGCCCCATATCGCGGCCAGGGGGCGCAAGGGGGGCAGCGGCGTGGCCGCCGCCATCTGCAACGCCCTGATCCGCATGGCGCTGGAGGAGGATAGGTGATGGGAGAGACGAAACAGGCCCTGCTGGCGGTGTCCTTCGGCACCAGCCACCTGGACACCCTGGAAAAAAATATCGCCGCCATCGAGGGGGAGCTGGCGGCGGCCTTCCCGGCGAGGACGGTGCGGAGGGCCTTTACCAGCGGGATGATCCTCCGCAAGCTGGCCCGGCGGGACGGCCTCGTCATCGACGATGTGCCCGCCGCCCTGGAAAAATTGGCGGCGGAGGGGTATGCCGACGTGCTGATGCAGCCCACCCACGTCATCAACGGGGAGGAGTACGACAAGCTGCGGGCCCAGGCCGCCCCCTTCGGGGGACGGTTCGCCCGCCTGCGCTTCGGGGCCCCCCTGCTTACCCGGGCGGAGGACTACCAGCGCTGCGCCGACGCCCTGTTCGCGGGGCTGCCTCTGGCCCGGGAGAAC
>JAAWBZ010000006.1 GCA_022792945.1 Oscillospiraceae bacterium
GTGTCGGTCATGCCGGTGGTGATGCCCTTTTCGACCGCCCACTTGACGGCGTCGGTGTAGTAAGCGCCGGCGGGTACGTCAACAAACTGGGTCGGGTTGGTGGGCTTGGTGGGAGTCGTGGGCTTGTTGGAGGAACCGCCGCTGCTGCCGCCGGGGTTGCTGGAGCCGCCGCTGTAAATGTAGGTGAACTTGTTGCTATCCTCAGTAGCAACCTTCTTGACAACAACATCGGTATTGTTGATCTTCAGCGTTACCTCAGACAAGGCATCATCCAACGCAAAGTTGATAATCTTGTTGCTGGAGCCGGAAACGGTAGCCTGCGCATCGTCACCAGTCAAAGCTTTCAAGATGGTGATCGTCCCATTGTCCGCCACAGCGTTCACAGCATCCTGCAGGGTCTCGTACATCGTATCGCCGATCTTGGCAACACAGGGATTCTCCGCGTAGATCACGAAATCGCTGAAACCGTGTGTGCTGGTAAATGTCAGCACCTGCTCACTGACGCTGCCGTTGTAGAAGTAGTGGCTGATTGCGCTCTTGATGTGCTTAATCACATAGGTGCCATCCTCATAGCTAGCCGGCAGCTTGATTGTAACTTCGGTAGGCGTATCAATGATAGCGGGTTCTTCCTTCACGAGAACAGCGTTAGCCGTGGCCTTATTGCTTGTACCCTCTTCTTCATTGGCCTTGTAAACCTCAATCGGCGTCTCATCAGAAACAGTGGTCAAAACCGTCTGCGCCTTAGGTGTGATGCTCAAGGTCAAAGTTGTGGGGACACCACTCGCCGCAGGCACAATGTCAGTAATTACAATCTCCGTATAGACATTGACAACAAGGTTTACACCCTGCGCTGTGAACGCATCACCAGTACCATCGGCAACAGCCGTCTGAATCTTACTAAGATTAGTACCGGCTCCATCAATGGCAGCCAGCTCAGACTTCTGGGTAGCGCTCAAAGCCGCCTCGGGTGCAGTCGTTGTATTATTGGCAAGCTGAGCAGCAACGTTTGCAAGGACTCGCTCCTCGACCGTAGTATTTCCGCTCATGGCCGCAACAACATCCGCTGCAGCATCTGCCTTTGCCTGATCGTCAAACACAGGCGCACTCACCGTAGGAGCGGTGACAGCAGGCGCCGCAGTCGAATCGGGGTTCTCGATGTACAGGCCAGTGGTGTCGAAGGTCAGGGTCACGCCATGGAGCGTAATATCCGCCACGGTCAGGGCATCATTGGCGCCCTTGGTGATCACAGCGGTAGCCGCCTTGGTCACAGGCCCCTCGAAGGTCACGTTAAGAGGAACATCGGCGGTCGTGGCCGCGTCACCAAACGTAACCGCGCCGGAGAGGTAGACCGTACCGTTTCTGTAGGAAGCGTCAATCTCACCCTCAGCCTCAGCAACGCTGCTCACAACAGGAGCCTTGCGGGTCACGCCGGTGAAATCAAGGGTATAGGTCGCTGTCTTAGCCTCGCTGCCCTCGCCCACAGTGACGGTCACGGTGTCCTTGTACTCCTTGCTGCCGTCCAGAATGACAACGTAGATGCCATCCTCGTCCAGCGTGGCGTCGCCGACCTTAATGGTCATGCTCTCGGCAACAGCGGGGTCCTTCGCGGCCAGCTTGATAGCAAGGAAGTTGCCGTCGTTCTTCTCGTCTCTGCCGTCGAACTCCATCCAGTCGAAGATGTAATTGCTCTCGCCGGCGAAAGTGAAGGTCTTGCCGTCCTCAGAAAGCGTGGCATCGAGATTGCTCTGGAGGGCACTGCCAGCCTTATTCAAGCCAGTGATATCCTCGTTGAACGCAGAGACAGTGATCTCAGTGGGGCCCACTTCTTCCATCTTGGCCTTGTAGGTGACGGTTTCGGTCAGCACCTTCGCGTTGAGCGTCTCGGTGGCGATCGGCTTGTCGGTGTCATTGATAACCCAGCCGGTAAATACCTTGCCAGCCTCGGGCGTCGGCTCTACGACCGCAACCACGTCGGCAACCTTCTGCCCTGCGGCCACGTCGAAGTAACCAGTCTTGTCACCTACGGTCACTTTGCCGATGGTGAGGGGGGCGGGATCGCACACATCTTTACCGCCCGCCTGAACATGGAAGGTATACGTTCCTTCCTTGATAGGCGTAGAGATAACAGTGCCAGTCGTCGGATCGGCATCCTGTCTAAACGTCCACCACGTTGTCACGCAACCGGCATTTCCGGTATGGAAGGTTCTGCCGGGGCCTTCCTTTTCAGCAGGGGCATTTGCATGCAAAGCCAGAGGACGACCATCGGGGCCTTCCACAACGTACATGTACTTGCCATCCGTCACGCCCTCAAAGCCCTTGGTGGTGATCCACATCGTCCGATCGTCAGCATCAGCACCAGCACCGGCAGCGCTGCCATAGGCCTTTGTCATGTCGGCAGCAATAGCTGTTTTCGCCTGCGCGGAGGCCTCGCGGTAGCCAACAGCAACAATTTCGGGCGGAGCCACCTTGATACCACCGAAGTTCACTTCGTAGGTGACAGCTTCGCCAATCGCCGCATCTTCGGCACCCAGCCACTGGAGCTTGATGTAGAACTTGCCGTCAGCATTCTTATAGGCATCCGATTTCACATCCAAATACTGAACAAATCCGTCCTTGCCCGCAGTGTTTACGTTCGCAATAAGGTCCCTAGCTGTTGCCGCCGCAAACGCCTCAGCAAGGCTACCCTTAGCCAGCTTGGCAACAGCCTTCATCTTCACTGCGTCCTCAGGTGCCTCAATGGCAACGCCGGCCCAATAGCCCATGTTCGCGGGATCATCGCCATTCCGATGACGTCTCAGGTCGGTGCCCGTCAGGGTAATGACCTTAACACCATCGTCCCCGTCAGCAACGGTGACGCCGTAGTCCTTTACCAGGTCATCGTCGGCAATGCCGCCTGCTGTCGCTTCGCGGGTGTCGTGCAGAATCGCCGCACTCACACCGCTGGTGTCTGCGGTCTCGCCTTCCGCAAACACCGCCATGGGCAACATGCTTACGATCATACAGAGAACCAACAATGCCGCAAGCAAACGCCCACATTTGCCATGTGTCTTCATGTAATCTTCCTCCATTTTAATATATTTCAAATATGGCGCAGGGCCATGATTTGACCGGGTCCCCCCACCGCACTGTGCGGCGGCCGGTTTTCCTTCGCAACCCGATTATACTACACCTTTCCCAGAAACGCAAGACGATTTTCCGCTTTCCCGCCCCATTTTTTCGCGCCGCGCCAAAAAAACGCGCGGGCCCTTCGGCCCGCGCAGCTTTTTTCCATCAGTCCGCGTCCTCCGCGTTCTTTTTCGCCTCTTCAATGATCTTCGCCTGGTACATCTGCGGCACTTCCTCATACCGCACGAATTTCAGGCGGAAATACCCGCGGCCCTGGGAAATCGAACGCAGGTCGATCACGTAGGACGACATCTCGCCCATGGGAACCTCGGCCTCCACCTGCTGCTGGTTGTCGCCCTTGGGCGTCATGCCCAAAATGCGGCCCCGGCGCTTGTTCAAATCGCCGATTACGTCGCCCATATACTCGTCCGGCACCGTCACCTTCAACAGGCCAATCGGCTCCAGCAGCGTCGGCGCGGCATTGGGCAGGCCCTCTTTATAGGCGATGGACGCCGCCGTCTTGAACGCCATTTCCGACGAGTCCACCGGGTGGTACGACCCATCGTACAGCGTCGCCCGCAGGAACACCACCGGGTAGCCCGCCAGAACACCCTTCTTCACGCTCTCGCGCAGACCCTTCTCCACCGCCGGGAAGAAGTTCTTGGGCACCGCGCCGCCCACGACACGCTCGCCGAAGATCAGCTCCTCGCTCTCGTCCTGCGGCTCGAACTCGATCCACACGTCGCCGAACTGACCGTGGCCGCCGGACTGCTTCTTGTGCCGGCCGTGGACCTGAACCTTCTTCTTGATGGTCTCGCGGTAGGCGATCTTCGCCGCGCGGAGCTCCACGTCCACGTTGTACTTGCTGCGCAGCTTCGCGCACAGGACGTCCAGGTGGATGTCGCCCACGCCGGAGAGCACCAGCTCCTTGGTCTCGGCGTTGGAGCCAAAGGTGAAGGAGCAGTCGTCCTCATTGAGCTTGGTGAAGCCGGAGGCAATCTTGTCCTCCGTGCCGCGGACCTTGGCGTAGACGGCCATGGAGTAGCAGGGCTCCTCGTACTCGGTGGGAGCCACCGCGGCGCTCTTGCCGACGGTGCCCAGGGTGTCGTTGGTCTTGAGGGAGACGATCTTGGTCAGCACGCCCAGATCGCCGCAGGCCAGCTCCTTGACCTCGGTATTCTTCTTGCCCTTGGCGGTGTAGATGTGGCCCAGCTTCTCATTGCCGCCGGTGCGGAGGTTCACCAGCGTGAGGTCCGGCGTCGCCTTGCCGGAGACCACCTGGAAATAGGAATTCTTGCCGAACTGGTCGGACATGGTCTTGAAGATAAAGAGGCTCGGCGCGCCGTCGGGGTCGCGGACGATTTCCTCGCCCTCGGCGCCGGTCATGGGCTTGCCCTCCAGGGGGCTGGGGGCGTACTTGACCAGGTTGGTCAGCACCGTCTCCATGGCCATGCCCGTCAGGGAGCCGCCGCACAGCAGCGGGAAGAGAACACGCTCCCGCACGGCCTGCTTGACGCCGGTGACGATCTCGTCGTGGGTAAAAGGCTCGCCCTCGAAGTACTTCTCCATCAGCTCCTCGGAGGTCTCGGCCACCTGCTCGTTGATGTTGTCCATATAGACCTCGACCCGGGCGGCGTCGTCGCTGGAGAGGGCGATCTTCTTGCCGTTCAAATCGTAGCCCTGGTTGGACAGGACGTCCACATAGCCGGCGATCTTCTTGTTCTCATAGATGGGGAACATGAAGGGCACGATGGCGGTCCCCAGCTTGACGTGCATATAGTCCA
The DNA here is from genome assembly GCA_022792945.1 of Oscillospiraceae bacterium. GTDB lineage: Bacteria > Bacillota > Clostridia > Oscillospirales > Oscillospiraceae > Avoscillospira_A. The sequence continues at coordinate 4,890 of JAAWBZ010000006.1, forward strand.
GGGTGGTGAAGAAGTCGCTGTTCTCCTCGTCCAGGCGGGACATATAGAGGAAGGTGGGGACATCGGATTCCTTCAGCTGCTTCCAGCTCTTCTCCGCGCCCACACTCAGGCGGCCCTTGGCGCCGGCCACGATCACGGCGCTGTCACAGACCCGCAGGGACTGGAGCATCTCGCCGGCGAAGGCGGCGTAGCCGGGATTGTCTAAGATATTCAGCTTGCAGCCCTGGAACTCCACCGGCAGGATGGAGGTAGCGATGGAATAGCCGCGCTTGATCTCCTCGGGATCAAAGTCGCTGACGGTGTTGCCGTCAGTAGTCTTGCCCATGCGGTCAGCGCCCTTGGTGACGTAGAGCATGCACTCGGCCAGGGTCGTCTTTCCGTCGCCGCCGTGGCCCATCAGGCAGATATTGCGAATATCTTTGGCAGTATACATATGTTATATTCCCCTTTCAATGGAGGGCGAGGCCGGCCGCGCAGGGAGCGGCTCCCATCGTCCACAGGTCCCATCCGGGACCGCACTATTTATAGATTATACTAGAGAAACCGGATTTTTGCAATTCAAGACGGGACTTTTTTCTATTGGAAGAGAAGTTTTGTGCACCTTCTCCAATTTTAACCGCGTTTTTTGGCGGCCCTCACAAAGCCGCTCCCCTATTTCCCGGCGATGGAGGACACCAGCAGCGCCGGCAGCGTCCACAGCAGGGCGAAGAGCGTCAGATTCATGGCCGACGCCGCGCTGAACGCCCCCAGCCAGCCCAGCACCGCTGTAATGCCGAAGCCCAGGACGCCCCCCATCAGGTTCACCCAGAGGCCTGCCCAAACGCTGCTGTAAAGGTTCCGCCCCCCCACTACCGCCTCAGCCAGGGGCAGGAAGCTGTCCCGGGCAAGCAGCGCTGCCTGCTCGCCGCCGGCGGCGGCGTAGGGGCCGGAGAGCCGCACCCGTTCCTCCACCGTGGGATACTCGATGCAGTCGGCGGGGAGCTTGTACTTGTGGCGGATCATGGCCGGCGTCAGGATGAAGTCCCGGGTGGCCATGACCAGGGCGAGGCCCTTGCTGCGCAGAATGGTCTGGAGGCCGCTGCGCACCACTCCGGAGGGGTTATAATTGAGGGCGAACACCGCCGCCAGCTCCTGATTCACCGCGCAGTAGACCGCCTGGCGGACGTTGGTGCCGTCGGGCATCCGCACGCCCATGAGCTGCATGAAGCCGATGGAGCCCACCAGCACCACGTCGCCCTGGATCTCCGCTCCGGCGCCGCCGCCCTCGTAGCGGCGGAAATTGTCGATGGTGCAGGCGCGGCCGTTCTGGTTGACGAACACCTCGTGGAACACCGGCTCCAGGCCGCTGCCGGACTTCTCGATCACCGCGTAGGCGTAGCCCACCACCCGGGCCACGTTCTGGTCGCCGAACATCTTCATGCCGTTCATGGTGACGTTGGCTCTGGAGAAAAGGTCCGCATCGGTCATGGCCACGCAGCAGTTCCCCGTGACCCGCTTGGCCCCCTCCCAGCCGCACAGCGCCGCTCCGGCGTGGAGCAGCTGGGCGGACAGCGCTGCGAAGGGCTTCCAGTAGGTCAGGAACGCCGCCGCCGGCAGCGATCCCGCCAGCATGATGGACCAGCAGCCCCAAAAGTCCCGCTGCTGCAAAATGCGCATCAGCGCCGCGAGCACCAGGGAGAGGCAGATCACCGCCGGGGCGTAGATCTCCATGGCCCGGTCCACGCAGCTGGGAGCCTCCAGGGCGGCGACGTAGCTGTCCCGGCTCCCCTCGGTGCGGAACACGCAGTCCCGGCTGCCCCACGCCCGGCGGGACATCACCGCCGCCTGGGGCTTCTCGTCCATGGAGAGCACGGCCTTCAGGCTCCGCCGCCGCGCCCGGTTCCCCGCCGCGCGGCCCCACAGAGCGAAGTACAGCCCCAAAAGCAGCACCGCCGCGTTGGGCATCCGCGCCCCCTCCCCGCTCATGTGCAGAAAACCGTCCGCGGCAAACACCACCGCGGAGACAAACAGCAGCGTGTCCAGGTTGGCCCGCAGCCGCAGCGCCTGGTAGACCCCCGACACCAGCACGTCGTAGGCCGTCAGCGCCCCGATGAGGAGAAGGCCCATCAGGAGCTGCGCCGCCAGCTGCGCCTGGAGCGTTTTCCCGCCGAGCTCCACCTCCAGCTGGCATAAGACCGTCAGGGCAATGGCCGTCAGGCACCAGAGGAAGGCGAAGCGGCGGCGCAGGAAGATTCCCTTGCCCCGCTTGCCCGCGGCGCGGAAGGCCTCCTCCGCCGTGGGGTACTCCGGCTCCGGCTTGGGGGGCTTTGGGGGCTTGGGCGGCTTCTCGGACCGCGCCGCCGGGGCATGGCGGGGCCGGCGGGGCGGCTGCGCGGACGCTTCCTCCCCTCCGTCCTGCATCGCGTCCTCCATCCGCACGAACTGGAAGCGGCCCGACGGCCGCGCCGCCGCCGGCTTGGGCGGCTTGGCTGCGTCCAGGGGGACGATCTTGGGCAGGGGCTTGGTATCCTGCGGTGCCTCTGCCCCGGGCTCCGGCCCCATGAGGGCGCGCAGCTCTGCCTCAGCCGCCTGCTCCGCCGCCGCGGACGCGCCGGCATCCGCCGGGGCGGGCGCTTCGGGCGCGCCGGGCCGCCCGCTCCAGCCGCCGAACTCGTTGAGGATGTCCTCCAGGGAAAAATTCTCCTCCGGCTGGGCCGCCGGCCCCACATCCAGATTGATCTGCGGCTGCTCCCGCCGCCCGCGAGACGATTTTCTCATGCTCGGTCCCTCGTATTATCGTGTTTTATCCCCGCTGGCGCACCGCCTCGTAGAGCAGGATCGCCGCCGCCGCCGAGGCATTGAGGGATGAGATCCGGCCCTTCATGGGAATACTGATCTTAAAATCGCACTGCTCTGCCACCAGCCGCCCCATGCCCCCGCCCTCGGAACCGATGACGATGGCCGCGGGGCCGCGGAAATCCGCCTGATGGAGGAGCGTCGCCCCGGCGGCGTCCGCGCCGAAGATCCACACGCCCTTTTCCTTCAGCTCCCGGATGGCCGCGGTGAGGTTGGTCACCCGTGCCACCGGCAGATACTCCACCGCCCCCGCCGAGGCCTTGGCCACCACCGCTGTCAGCCCCACGCTGCGCCGCTTGGGGATCACCACGCCGTGGGCCCCGGCGCACTCGGCGGTGCGGAGGATGGCCCCCAGGTTGTGGGGATCGCTCAGCTCGTCGCAGAGGATCAGCAGCGGCGGCTCGCCCCGGGCCGCGGCCAGATCCAGAAGGTCCTGCACCGCCGCGTAGGCATGGGCCGCAGCCATGGCGATAACACCCTGGTGGGCCCCGGTGGGGCTCATCTGGTCCAGCTTCCGCCGGTCCACGCTGACCACCACCGCGCCCTTCTCCTTCGCCAGCGCGCCGATGTGCGCCAGACCATGGTCGATGGCGCCGGCGGCTAAAAAGACCTTGTTGATGATCCGGCCGGACTTGATCGCCTCGGTCACGGCGTTGCGCCCCTCGATGAGGCCCTCGTCCAGGTCGGGAACGGCGGGCCGCTTGCTGTCTCTCATAGTGCTCCACTCCGATTATGTTTTTCAAGGTTACGGTTATTATACCAAATATGATTCGCTTTCACAACCTCCACTTTGCCAAAAAACGCCAAAATCGCCCCAGGAAACCGCCCGGGCGGCGCGAATTTACAGAAAATTTACGACCCGGAACGACCGCGCGGTTGCCTTTGGAGCGGTTTTATGGTATCATTTCCCATGAGGTATCCCCCCAAACGCAGCGCGGCCCCCGGGCCGCTGGTTTCGTTTTTTATGAAACGCCATCCGATAAAGGAAGTGACTCTTTATGAGCGAAAATCCCAAGAAACCCGTCCGTCCCCCTGCCTCTCAGGACGGCGACGGCAAGCCGCCGCGCACCATATTCACCATGATCCTGGTGGCGCTGATCTTCACCGTGCTCATCAACTCTCTCTATGAGAGCATCACCCATTCCCAGTTCGAGCAGATCACCTACGACGCCTTCCTCTCCATGCTGGACGAGGACCAGGTAGACAGCGTCGAGTTCCAGACCGACCGCATCCTCATCCTCTCCCGCGAGGAGGCCGCCAGGGACCCCCGCGCCCGCACCGTCCACTACACCGGCCTCATCCCCAACCTGGAGCTGAACGCGCTGGTGGAGGAGCTGGAGGCCAAGGGCGCGAAGGTGGACGGGCAGATCATCGAGCAGGTCAGCCCCATCCTCTCCTTCATTCTCTCGTGGGTGCTGCCCATCGCCATCATGTATCTGCTGTTCTCGCTTTTGATGCGCTCCATGTCCAAGCGCATGGGCGGGGGGCTGGGCGGCATCGGCCAGTCCAACGCCAAGGTCTATATGGAAAAGCAGACCGGCGTCACCTTCAAGGACGTGGCCGGCCAGGACGAGGCCAAGGAGAGCCTGGAGGAGATCATCGACTTCCTTCACAACCCCGCCAAGTACGCCGAGATCGGCGCCAAGCTGCCCAAGGGTGCGTTGCTGGTAGGCTCCCCGGGCACCGGCAAGACCCTCCTTGCCAAGGCCGTGGCCGGCGAGGCGGACGTTCCCTTCTTCTCCATCTCCGGCTCGGGGTTTGTGGAGATGTTCGTGGGCGTGGGCGCGAGCCGCGTGCGCGACCTCTTCCAGCAGGCGGCGAAAATGGCCCCCGCCATTATCTTCATCGATGAGATCGACGCCATCGGCAAGACCCGCGACACCCGCATGGGCGGCAACGACGAGCGGGAGCAGACCTTAAACCAGCTGCTGGCCGAGATGGACGGCTTTGACCCCTCCAAGGGCGTCATCGTCCTGGCGGCCACCAACCGCCCCGAGGTCCTGGACAAGGCGCTGCTGCGCCCGGGCCGCTTCGACCGGCGGATCGTGGTGGACCGGCCCAACCTCTCGGGCCGGTACCAGACCCTGGTGGTCCACACCCGCAACATCAAGCTCACCGACGACGTGGACCTGCACAAGCTGGCCGCCGCCACCGCCGGCGCGGTGGGCGCGGACCTGGCGAACCTGGTCAACGAGGCGGCCCTCCGGGCCGTGCGCCAGGGCCGGCAGGCGGTGAACCAGCAGGATCTGCTGGCCTCCTTCGAGGTGGTCATCGCCGGCACCGAGAAAAAGGGCACCGTGCTCACCGACACGGAAAAGCGCATCGTCTCCTATCACGAGGTGGGCCACGCCCTGGTGGCGGCCATGGAGAAGCACACCCAGCCGGTCTCCAAGATCACCATCGTCCCCCATACCTCCGGCGCGCTGGGCTACACCATGCAGATGCCCGAGGAGGAAAAATTCCTCCAGAGCCGCCACGAGCTGATGACCGAGCTGGAGACGCTGGTGGGCGGCCGGGCAGCGGAGCAGCTGGTGTTCGGCGTGCAGACCACCGGCGCGGCCAACGACATCGAGCGGGCCACGGAGCTGGCCAGGCGGATGGTCATGCAGTACGGCATGAGCGACAAGTTCGGCCTCATGGCCCTGACCACCGCGGCCAACCAGTACCTGGACGGCCAGGCGGCGGTCAACTGCGCCGACTCCACCGCTGCCGAGGCCGACCGGGAGGTCCAGCGGCTGCTCTCGGACGCCTACGGCAAGGCGTCGGCGGTGCTGCAGGAACACCGGGCGTTGCTGGATGAGATCGCGCTGTTCCTGCTGCAAAAGGAGACCATCACCGGCGACGAGCTGATGGCCTTCGTCAACGCGGACAAGAAGGAGCTGCCCCCCGCCGGGGACGGCGCCCCTTCGGACGCGCCGGCGGACTGAGCGGGGAGGGCCGTCGCTATGGCAAAGCGGACCAGAGAACGGACGGCGGCCAGGCAGGCTGCCGTGCCGGAGGAGAAGAGCGTGCTGATTCCGATTCTCCTCTGGCTCCTGGCACTGGTGGGGTTTTTCAACCTTCTGATGGGCGCGTATCTCTACACCGCCTATCAAAACCACCAAAACGCCGCCCGGAGCGGCCAGACCGAGACGCAGACACAGGCCGGATCGCTGTGATCCGGCCTGTGTCCTATTGCAGCAGCTCTTCCGTCAGCTTCAAAATCTCCGGCGCCAGCTTGGCCCGCCGGCGGCGGGTGATGCCGCGGCAGAGCGGATGGGCCGCGATCAGCAGCGCGATCCCTGCCATGCCAATGGCGATCCCGGGGAAGAACATTGTCTCCGCCCAGACCATGGTGCAGCACATCCCCACCCCCAGCGCCAGCGTGCCCAGAATGCCCGCCGTCAGCGCGGCGATGCGCCCGGGGCGGGCGGCGCTGGCGTCCAGGCGGCGCAGGCGGTCCAGCTTGCTCTCCTCCCGGGGGCGGTATTTGTCCTGAATCTGCCGGACCTCCGCCTGCTGCTTGGCGGAATAGGCGTAGCGGAAGGATTCCGATGGTTCGCTCATGATGTGACCTCCTTCAGCGCCCGGCTGGACCGGACGATCATACAAGCGGCCAGCCCCAGCACAAAGGCGCACACGGCAAAGCCCGTCGCCGCCGTCATCCGGCGGCGGAACACCTCGTCCTCCCCGAACTGGGCCAGCATGGCTGTCTCCAGCGACAGCATGGACACCAGCGCCGCGGTGAGGTTCACCGCCTTGGCCGCGGAGAGCACGGGGCTGTGATACCTCCGGAACCGAACCACGTGGACGGCGGAGGTGATGGTGGCGTAAAAGGCATACATCGCCATGGCGTAGATCAGGTATCCGCCGTATTGAACGCCCTGGTTCCGGACCACCACCAGCGTCACGATGACCGACAGCGCCTGGTTCAGCACCAGCAGCAGCACGCCGCACAGGCGGCAGCGGCGCAGCTCAGAGGCGTATTCCCGCCCGACGGGGCTGCGGCGCACATGGTGCAGCAGCGCGAAGCGCAGCAGCGACAGCATCAGATAGTAGGCTGACAGCGCCGCGAACCACAGCGAGCGGCAGCAGACGCCCGAGACCAGCTTCACCGCCACATACGCCAGGTTGACCCCCAGCCCTGTATACAGCGACACCTCCGCGCGGAACACCGGGTTGTCCCAGTACCGCGCGCCCGCGGCGGTGCCGCGGAATTTCCGCACCAGCGCCAGGCTGTCCGGCCCCCGCCGGACAGCACGGACCACGGCGGTCACAGCCACAGCCGTGCCGTAGGCGGAGAGGACATACGACGCGCAGTGAAGCGCCGAGGACTCCCCGCCCCGCGCCAGCACCGCCGCCACCAGGGCCGCCGACGGCACAGCAATGAGCAGCGCCAGCCACAGCGGCAGCACAAAAAGCCGCCTGCACCACTTTTTAATCCGCATGCTTCAGCCGCCTTTCCAGCGTCACCGTAAAGACGCTCCCCTTCCCTGCCCCGCTCTCCACGGCGACGGTGCCGCCGGTGATGTCCAGGACCCGCTTGACCAGTGCCAGCCCCAGGCCGTTGCCCTGGGTGGCGCGGGAGGCGTCGCCCTGATAGAATTTCTCAAAGATGCGCCTGCCGTCCTCCGGCCGGATGCCGCAGCCGGTGTCCACCACGCGGACCACCGCTGTCTCCCCCGCCGCCTCCAGCGTCAGGGAGACGCGGCCCCCGGGGGGCGTGAACTTCATGGCGTTGGAGAAGAGGTTGTTCCACACCAGCGCCCACAGCGCCGGGTCCGCGCGGACCTGGACATCCTCCGCCAGCGCGGTCTCGATCTCCAGCCCCTTCTCCTCCCACACCGCCTCAAAGGCCAGCAGGCACTCGCACAGCTGCTCGCCCAGGTCGTAGGTCCGCACGTCGGGATAGATATGCTGGTTTTCCAGCTGGTTGAGCCGGAGAATGTTGGAGACCATCCCCGCCAGGTCCCCGGCGGCGGCGGCGATGGCTGCGGCGCAGGCCTGCTGCTCCGCCGCCGGCAGGTCCGGCCGCTGGAGCATGGCCGCGTGACTCTGGAGCACCGCCAGAGGCGTTTTCAGCTCGTGGGAGACGTTGGCAATGAAGTCCGAGCGCAGCAGCTCCATGCCCGACAGCTCCTCGGCCATGCGGTTGAAGCAGGCAATGACGGTGTGCAGACCGTCCTGGGCGTCCAGCCCCCGCACCGGCGCGACCCGCGCCGTCAAATCCCCCGCCATCACCCGCTCAAAGGCGCGGATGATCCGCCCCACCGGCCGCTCCACCATCACGCGGCGGCGGACGGCGTCGATCACGGCGCACAAAAGGCTCAGAAGCACCACGTTGCCGAAGGTGATCCTGGCCGCCGGCTGGAGCTCCGCCTCCCGGAACTCCCAGCCCGTGGCCGCCTGCAGCGTGTTCAGGAACAGCAGCATGCAGCAGGTGACGATGAAGCACATCAGGAGGAAAAAGGTGAGAAACCGCCGCGCCGCGGCCAGGACCCGCGTCCGCCGTTTCATTTCAGCACCGCCTTGTAGCCCAGCCCGTGGACCGTGACGATCTCAAAGTCCTCACAGGCCGCGAACTTGCTCCGCAGCTTTGTGATATACACGTCCACCGTCCGCGGGCCGGAGCCGCCGCTCTCCCAGAACTCGTCCATCAGCTGCGAGCGGGTGAAGGTCCGCCTGGGACAGGCGAGCAGCTTGTAGAGCAGGCTGAACTCCCGCACCGTCAGAGGCACCTCCTCGCCGCGGAGATACGCCGTCCGCTCATCGGCGTCCAGGCACAGCGCGCCCACCTCCAGGCGGCGGCTGGCGGCGATGCCGGCGCGGCGCAGCAGCGCGCCGATGCGCAGCAGCAGCTCCTCCAGGTCCGCGGGCTTGACCATGTAGTCGTCGATGCCCGCGGCGAACCCCTCCCGCTTGGCCGGAAAGTCGTCCCGGGCGCTGAGGAAGAGAATGGGAAGCTCCCGGTTCTGCGCCCGGATGGTCCGCGCCAGCTCAAAGCCGTCCGTCCCCGGCAGCATGATGTCTGAGATCACAAGGTCGAACCACGTGCCGCCGTACAGGGCGTCGTAGGCCGCATTGGCGTCCAGGCACCCCACCGCCTCGTACCCGCTGCGTCCCAGGTGGGCGCAGAGGACGCGGTTGAGCCGCGCGTCGTCCTCCACCACCAGTATTCTGAACATCCCGCCGCCTCCTTCTCCGTTTTTGCCCCCGCGTTTGTACCATTATTATAAAACAAAAGGGCCGTGCCCGCCAGGGGGCTTATTCCGCTTTCCCAGCCAGGCGCGCCTTGGCCTCCGCCGCGCCGTCCTCGGTCTTCTTGCAGCCGCCGGTGTCTGCACCGGCGATCTTCTCGTTGGCCGCCGCCAGCTATGACTTTGCCATACCCGCTTGCCTCCCTATTCCTTGAAGCCCCTGACCGCCGGGATCAGGCACAGCAGCAGCAAAATCCCGGCGATGCCCACCACGATGCCCCAGAGCATCATCTGGCGGATCATCACCATGCACATCCCCACACCGAACACCAGTCCGCCCGCGATGCCCAGCAGCGTCACGCCCGCCGTGCGGCGGCTGAACACCACCGCCGGCCTGCCGGCCATCCTCCGCCGCACCAGCACCATCGCCAGCAGCACCGCCAGCCCCGCCGCGCCCAGTACGACCCCCTGGGGCAGGATGTTCCACTCCGGCAGCAGCACCATGCACATCCCCAGCGCAAACAAAATCCCGCCCACTGCCGCCATGACCAGTGTCACAAAATCCTTCTTCTTCATAAAGCTGCGCTCCTTCTCACTAGATGTCCTCATTCTAGCGCCGCCTTGTTGGAGAAATGCTAAGGAATTGTTTGCGAAATGTTAAAAACACCCGGAGCGGCCCAGACACTCCGGGTATTTGCAGAGCTGCGAAGCAAAAAACGCCGTCGCCCACGCTGTCGGTTTTGTAACCGGCCTGCTGCCATCCCCTGCTGCGAACGACTTTTTGTCATTGCTGCGCAGTTGCGCAAATCGGAAGAAGATGGTATAATCAAAGCAGCCGCCGCGCGGCCTGCGCGCGGCGGGCAATCTGCCAGAGAGGTATGAAGGTATGAAAAAGGCGCTTGTTTTCTTACTTATGTCCTTATCCGTCGTACTGCCGGCGCTGACGGCCTGCGGGCAGCCGGAGGCGCCCGCGGCGGCGCCCGCGCCGGGCCGGCGGACGGTGGAGCTGACCGTCTGGGGCGCGGAGGAGGATGCAGCGCTCCTCCAGGAGCTGATCGCCTCCTTTGAGGCCCACTACGCCGGCGAGGCCGACTTCCGCATCACCTGTCAGGCCCAGGGAGAGTCCGGGTGCAAGGACGCCCTGCTGGGCGACCTGGAGGCCGGCGCGGACGTTTTCACCTTCGCCGACGATCAGGTGGCCGCCCTGGCCGCCGCCGGCGCGCTGGACCCGCTGGAGGACGCCGACGCCGTCCGCGCGGCGGATCTCTCCGCGGCGGTGGATGCCGCCAGTGTAAACGGGACGCTCTACGCCTATCCGCTGACGGCGGACAACGGCTATTTCCTCTACTACAACAAGGCCTGCTTTGACCCGTCGGACGTTGAGCGCATGGACCGGCTGCTGGCGGCGGCGGAGCGGGCGGAGGGGCTGGTCAGCATGGACTGGAGCTCCGGGTGGTATGTATATGCCTTCTTCGGCAACACCGGCCTGGAGGTGGGCCTCAACGGCGACGGCCTGACCAACTACTGCACCTGGAACGGGACGGAAGGACCCGTCGCCGGGGTGGACGTGGCCCAGGCCATGCTGGACATCGCCGCCAGCCCCAGCTTTTCCAACCGGACGGATGAGGAATTCCTGGCGGGGGTCCGGGACGGCTCGGTGATCGCCGGCGTCAGCGGCGTGTGGAACGCGGTGGCCGTCCAGGAGGCCTGGGGGGAAGACGCCGGCGCGGTCAAGCTCCCCACGTTCACCTGTGCCGGGGAACAGATTCAGATGGCCTCCTTCTCCGGGTGCAAGCTCATCGGCGTGAACGCCTACTCCCGGGAGCCGGAGTGGGCCGCGCGGCTGGCCGCGTGGCTCACCAGCGAGGAGAGCCAGCGCCTGCGCTTTGCCCAGCGGGGCCAGGGGCCGGCCAACAGCGCCGCTGCGGCCTCGGCGGAGGTGCAGGATTCCGCGGCCATCGCGGCCCTGCTGGCCCAGTCGGAGTTTTCCCAGATCCAGCGGGTAGGCGGGAACTTCTGGCAGCCGGTGAGCGATTTCGCCGCCAGCATGGCCCAGGGGAACCCCTCCGGCGCATCGCTCCAGGCCCAGCTGGACCATATGGTTGAGCTGGTGACCGCGCGGTGATTGGAGATAAGGAGGGGAGCATATGCGGGAAAAACTGACATTACAGCAGCGCCTGATCCTGCCCATCGTTCTGCTGGGCGTGGTGATCCTGCTGTCCAATCTGCTGGCGGTGTTCAGCATTCACAACGTCCACGCCAACGCCGGCGTCATCGTAGACGAGTACATGGTCAGCGAGTCCCGGCTGGAGGAGATCCGCCGCTCGGTGATGGGCCTCCACCGGCTGGCGCTGTCTCACATTGTGGCTTCGGACCACAGCACGATGATCCAGCTGGTGCAGGAGATCAAGGCGGAGGAGGCGGAGCTGGATGCGCGGCTGGCGGACTACCAGGACTTTTTGACCGAGGACGATCAGACGGAATACCTGGCCCTGCTGGAAAATTACGATGGCTTCAAGCACGCCCTGGTGCGCCTGGTCTGCGCCAGCGCCGACAGCAAGACCCAGGACGCCTACGCCCTGGCCAATGGGGACGTGGCGTCCCAAAGCGCCGCTGTGGAGAGCGGGATTGATGCCCTCTCCGCCGCGGTCAGCGACCGGGCCGCGACGGCGCAGAGCCGGCTGTTTGTGGTCTACGTCGTCTCGCTGGTCACCAGCGCTGCGGCCCTGACGGTGGGGGTGCTGCTGGTGTGGGCGGCGCTGCGGATCATCCGGAAATACGTGATCGCGCCCATCCGGGGCGCCATGCAGACGCTCCAGGACAGCTCGGAGCGGCTGGGCGGCGTGGTCCGGGAGGTCCGCGGGCGCACCGAGACCTCCCGGGGTAGCGCCCGGCAGCTCTCCGGCCTGACCGAGCAGCTCTCGGCCGCCCTGGAGAAGGTCTCCCAGAACACCGCCGCCATCAGCGCCAGCGCCTCGGGCACCCAGGGCGACGCCGTGCGCATGGCAGATGCCTGCGCGGCCCTCAGCGGCTACTCCGTGGAGATGCGGGGCCGGTCGGAAGAGATGGAGCAGTCCGCCAGGCAGGAGATGGAGGTGGTGCACGCCCGGACCAGAGAGATCCTCGACGTTCTGGACAAGGCCATCGCGCAGAGCGAGAATGTGGATAAGATCAACATCCTGACCCAGGACATCCTGTCCATCTCCTCCTCCACGGACCTGATCGCGGTCAACGCCTCCATTGAGGCTGCCCGGGCCGGTGCGGCGGGGAAGGGCTTTGCCGTGGTGGCGCAGGAGGTGCGCCGTCTGGCGGACGCCTGCGCGGAGGCCGCGGGCCATATCCAGGAGGTCAGCCAGAGCGTCACCGGGGCGGTGCGCTATCTCTCCGGCAGCGCCCGGGAGCTGGCGGACTACCTGGGGCAGGCCATCGAGACGCAGCTGGCCCAGGCGGTCCAGTCGGGGCAGCAGTACCGGGAGGACGCGGCGTACATCCAGCGCGCCATCGGGACCTTCAACGTCCAGGCGGACGGACTCCGGGCGGCCATGCAGGAGATCGCCGCGGCGATCTCCGGGATTTCCGGCGCGGTGGACGGCGCGGTTACGGACGTCACCGGCGTCGCGGCCAGCACCCGCGGCCTGGTGACGGACCTGACCGGCATCGTCGGCGGGATGGATACCAACCAGGAAATCGCGGAAGAGCTGCAGAAGCAGGTGGAGGTTTTCGCAAATCTTTGAACAGGCAAAGCGCCCGCCGGGGTTTTTATCGGAAGCGGCGTTTTTCGTAAGGTTGACAGTCCATTAAATTGTTATGTTTTTTGTATGCTCTTGTTAAGGGAAGATATCTTTACCGCTTTGCGGAAACAGTGTCGTTGAATGTTACACCTTCCGGCAATATGTCTCTGCCCTCTAGCGCCGCGGGAGAGCACCACTCTTTGCAAGAAGCGTTGGATGCCAATGGAATAGATGTGAAATTGCCCCAATGGATTCCGTCTGAGTTCTCATTCTCTGAGATCGGGTTTCTGCAAGCGAGCGACACATCTATATGTATCGCGGTTTTCAACGCAGCAGAAAAAGAACTTCAAATCGAAATCGCCGCTTATCCTGGAGAAACGGTCGTTACCTATGAAAAGGTGGAGGGCGGTACAGTTTACGAAGCAAATGGCCAGGAATATTACATTCTTCCCAACGCAGCGAATCTAAGGAACCTCTAATTTAATAGGTTATATTTTCACCTGAGTAAAAATGAGGTAAAATAGAGGAAGGAAAAAGACAGGGGTATAGAAAGATGAAACAGCAGACGCAGAGCGAGATGGAATACAGCTGCCGGAAAAAGAAGACCAAACGGGAAGAATTTCTGGAGATCATGGGCGAAGAAGGGGAACCAGTGGCGGTTTGGGATGAAGTGTCATGTGGGAGTGGACGCAGGGACAGGTTATGCCCACACGATGGAAGCGACCTCGGCTAACGTCCATGACGTAACTGTGACCTCCGAGCGGATCCGGGAAGATGATGAGGCAGTCTACGGAGATTCCGGCTATCTGGGCATTGAAAAGCGGGAAGAAGCAGTGCAAAACGAACATTTATCCTCCGTCGACTGTCGCATCAACCTCCGCCCCGGCAGATTTCCCAAGGTGAGCGACAACGCCATTGATTGGACACGCCAGATCGAAAAGCGCCAATCCTCTGTCTGCAGCAAAGCAGAACACATCTTTCGCATCATCAAATGTCAATTTGGGTACCGAAAAGTCCGATACCGGGGCTTGAAGAAAAATGAAAACCGGCTGTATGCCATGTTCGCCTGCGCAAATCTGTATCTCCTGGCAATGGCCGGGCGAAAACTGCAGGAGGCATGACATGGGGGCTTTGCGCCCTTTTTCAGGAATTGCCGCAGAAAAATAA
>JAAWBZ010000051.1 GCA_022792945.1 Oscillospiraceae bacterium
ACGGCCTTGATGGCGCCCATCAGCTGCTCCTTGGGGTCCTGGGGGAAGTCCTCGCCCAGCTTCTCACGGTACTCGGCCTTGAACTGCTCGGCCAGCTCCTTGAGATCCTTGGCGGTCAGCTCGGTGTCCAGCTTGACGTTGCGCTTTTCCTTCATCTCGTCAATGAGCTGCTCAAAATACTTCTTGCCCACCTCCATCACGACGTCGGAGTACATCTGGATGAAGCGGCGGTAGGAATCGTAGGCAAAACGGGGGTTTTTCGTCTTTTTCGCGAAAGCCTCCACCACCTGGTCGTTGAGGCCCAGGTTGAGGATGGTGTCCATCATGCCGGGCATGGACGCCCGCGCGCCGGAGCGGACCGAGACCAGCAGGGGATTGGACATGGAGCCGAACTGCTTGCCGGTGATTTCCTCCAGCTTGGCGGTATACTCCATGATCTGGTTCTGGATCTCTTCATTGATGGTGCGGTCGTCGCTGTAGTACTGGGTGCAGGCCTCGGTGGTGATGGTGAAGCCGCGGGGGACCGGCATGCCGAGGCTGGTCATTTCGGCCAGGTTTGCGCCCTTGCCGCCCAGCAGCTCGCGCATGCTGCCGCTGCCTTCGGAGAACAGGTAAATGTATTTGTTGGACATGAGTTGGAAAGACCCCTTTCATAGGTGGGAACGCGCCAAAACCTGTGCACGCCCCGGCGTTTTTGTTCCTTGGATATCTCTTACAATTGGAAAGTATAGCACAAGCTTCAGAGGTTGTAAAACGTAAAATGCAATTTTGGTCATTCAACCGAGTTTCCAAACGTTTACAGGGGCTGCTTTCGTGATTTTGACGGAATCTCCCGGAAAAATCACCAAAAATTCCGGACGCGGACAGGGGTTTTCGCCCGGAAAGCCACCTGTTTTGTCTCCGACAGATGGACATACGTCTTTTCCGCTTTTCCGGGGGTGTGCAGGATGCACAAATCGCCGGCGGACGGCGGGGATGCGGCGGGCGTTCCCGCCGGGGGATTTGACAAGCGCGCGCTGGGCGGGTACAATAGAGAGGCAAGCGAAAAGATTTTCTGCCCGCCCGGGCGAGGAGTTTGGATATGAAAAAACGAGTATGGTGTTTGATCCTGGCGCTGGCGCTGCTGGGCGCGTCGGCGTCCACGGCTCTGGGGGCCGGCGGCAGCGCGGCGGACCCGGCGGTGGCGCTGAGCTATGTGGAGGGTCCGTTCACTGGCGGCATGGAGGCGGCCTATACCGCCGGCATCCACCGCCAGCTGGGCCGGGCGTACCGGGAAAACCTGCTGGCGGTGGCCGGGGCCGCGGCGGCGCAGCGCCTTTCGGACCTGCGTGCGGCGTCCGGGACGCAGCGCAGGGCGGTGGGCCGCGTGGTCTGCCGCCAGGGGGACGTGCTGACCCTGCTGCCGGGGTGCAAGGCGACGCTGCTCTCCGGCACGGCGGAGACCGGCGGCGCGGGGCTCATCGACGTGACCCGCGGGCAGGCCGCGGCGGCATCGTCCCGGCTGGCGCCGGCCGCGCTCTATATGGCGGGCGACGCGGGCGGCACGCTGACCATCCGCTCCGCCGCCTGCGAGCTGACGCTGGACGGTGTCTACCGCCTCGCCCCCGGCGAGGGGACGGACTATGGCGCGCTGGCCGAGGCCCTCTCGCAGATGGGGCTGTTCCGGGGCATGAGCAACGGCTTCAACCTGGAGGGCGCGGCCAGCCGCGCCCAGGGGCTGGTGATGTTCCTGCGCATCCTGGGGCTGGAGCGCGAGGCCGCGGCCTATACCGGCACGGCCCCCTTCCAGGACGTGCCCAGGAGCCACTGGGCCTACCAATATGTGGCCTACGCCTACAGCCAGGGCCTGACCGCCGGCACCTCGGCCTCGGCCTTTTCGCCGGAGAGCCCCATCACCTGCCAGCACTACGCAACCTTCCTCCTGCGGGCGCTCCACTACGGCGAGGGGGACGATTTCTCCTATGAGAGCGCCGTGGGCGACCTCCAGAAGCTGGGCCTGTTCACCCAGGCGGAGATGAACAGCCTCAGCGCGGGGGCGTTCTGCCGCTACAAGATGGTCTACCTCTCCTTCTACGGCCTCTTCGGCGTGGACCAGGAGAGCGGGCGGCTGCTGGTGAACGAGCTGACCCGGCGTGGCGCCGCCACGGGAGCCGCGGCGGCGGCGGGGGTTCTCCGGGCCTGCGGGCCGCGGATCGGCGGATAGGCTCTCAGGAAAATTTTGCGGGACAAACTCAGATTTTGCACAAAATCGGACCTCCGACATAACATGGAATGAGCGGCAAGCGCTTTCAATCTTTTCGAGGAGGTTCGATTATGTCTTGTAACAACTCTTCCGGGATCTACGCCTTTGGCAACAGCTGGTGGTGGATCATCATCCTCATCATCATCGTCGTCCTGTGGGGCGGCAACAACAACTGCGGCTGCTGCGACAACAACAACTGCGGCTGCTGAGTTCCATACGGGCCGGACGTCCGTCCGGCGCTCAGGACGGGAGGGAGGAGCCGGATCCCCCCTCCCAAGCCTGTGTATTGTCGAAAAAGGCTGCGCCTGTTCCGAGCGAGGCTTTTTTGACAGGCCAATAAAGTTTTTCTGCTTTTTCGAGGGAAATTTCTATACAAATCCGCGCAGATGTGCTATGATAAGCGCAGAATATCCCCCTGCGCGCAGGCTTTGCCGCTCCGCCGCAGGATCTTAACTGCAGAAAGGTTGCGATTCGCTATGGCCGGTACCTCCGCCGTCATCTTTGTTCCCGACGATACGCCCAAAACCGGATACGCCCGCCCGCTGATGCTCTCGCGCATTATGGGCAGCCCCCTGCTCTCATGGCTGGTCTCCTCACTGGTGGCCCGCGGTGTTGGGCGGTTCTTTTTGGTGTGCCACAGCCGCTTCGCCGCCGAGTCCAGGGCCTGCTTCCCCGCCGGCGTGGAGCTGACCTGCGCCAGCAGCGAGGATGCGACGGACCTCCTGCACGTATTCCTCTCCACCGCCGAGGACGATGATCCGGAGGTGGTGGTGGTCACGGGGCCGGCGGTGTTTGTCTCCTCCGCCCTGGCGGCCCAGTCCGACGTGATCCCCGCCCCCAGCTGCGTCTACCATGTGGCCTGCGGCGCGCTGATGGACGCGCTGGACGAGAAATTCAGCTTCCTGGACTTCCTGCGCCAGCGGGGCAAGGCCTTCACCGACCGCGACGGCGTCTACTCCGTCCGCGCCGGGGAGGAGCTGGCCGCGTGGCAGCCGGTGCTGAACCTCCAGCACCTCCATGAGCTGGTCCGCGGCGGCGTGGAGATCTGGGACTACCAGAACTGCTATGTGGATCCCACGGTCCGCATCGGCCCGGGCAGCGTCCTGATGCCCGGCACCATCCTCCGGGGCGGCACCACGGTGGGCCGGGACTGCGTGCTGGGGCCCAACACGCTGCTGGAGAACGTGACCATGGGCGACGGGTGCACCGTCAACGCCTCGCAGCTCTACGACGCCCAGGTGGGCAGCGGCGTCAACATCGGCCCCTTCGCCTATGTCCGGCCCAGCTCCGTCATCGGCGACAACGTGAAGCTGGGCGACTTTGTGGAGATCAAGAACGCCCGCATCGGCGACGGCACCAAGGTGCCGCACCTGACCTATGTGGGCGACAGCGACGTGGGCAGGAACGTCAACTTCGGCTGCGGCACCGTCACGGTCAACTACGACCGGGTGAAGAAGTACCGCACCACCATTGAGGACAACGCCTTCGTCGGCTGCAATACCAACCTGATCGCCCCCGTCACTGTGGGCCGCGGGGCCTACACCGCCGCCGGCTCCACCATCACAGACAACGTCCCGCCCCAGGCCCTGGCCGTAGCGCGGACGCGGCAGACCAACAAGCGGGATTGGGCCCTGAAACATAAGGTGAAGAAATAAGCGCCCCGCTGCATGGGCGTTAATTGAAACATACTAGAGAGGTACAATCATGATCACGCACGGAAAAGATGTCAAGGTGTTCGCCGCCAACGCCAACCGCCCCTTTGCAGAGGGGGTATGCCGCGCCCTGGGCATCCCACTGGGCAACTGCACCGTCACCACCTTTGCCGACGGGGAGGTCTCCGTCACCATAAACGAGACCGTCCGCGGCTCCGATGTGTTCATCGTCCAGCCCACCTGCAAGCCTGTCAACAACAGCCTGATGGAGCTGCTGGTGATGATCGACGCCTGCCGCCGCGCCTCCGCCGGGCGGATCACCGCCGTGATTCCCTACTTCGGCTACGCCCGCCAGGACCGCAAGGCCAAGGGGCGCGACCCCATCTCTGCCAAGCTGGTGGCCAACATGATCACCTGCGCCGGGGCCCACCGGGTGCTGACGATGGACCTTCACGCGGCGCAGATCCAGGGCTTCTTCGACATCCCCGTGGACAACCTGCTGGGAAACCCTGTGTTCGTCAAGTACTACCGCGACCGCTTTCCCAACCCGGATGACGTGGTGGTGGTCTCGCCGGACGTGGGCAGCGTGACCCGGGCGCGGACCTTCGCGGCCAAGCTCCACATGAACCTGGCCATCGTGGACAAGCGCCGGCAGAAGGCCAACCAGTGCGAGGTCATGAACGTCATCGGCGACGTGGAGGGGCGCGAGTGCATCCTCTTTGACGACATGGTGGATACCGCCGGCTCCCTCTGCAACGCGGCCCAGGCCATCCACGAGGTGGGCGGCGCGACAAAGGTCTACGCCTGCGCCACCCACGGCGTCCTCTCCCACCCGGCGGTGGAGCGGGTTCAGGAGAGCTGCATCGAGGAGCTGATGCTTCTCAACACCATCCCTCTGCCCGAGAGCGCCGCGGGCACCAGGATCCGCCAGCTGGACGTCGCCCCCGTCTTTGCCGAGGCGATCCGCCGCACCTTCGACGAGACGTCCATCTCCTCGCTGTTCTGAGTATGCTGTTTCGGAAACCTGCCTGCGAGTACCTGGTCGTGGGCCTGGGCAACCCCGGGCGCGAGTACGCCGGGACGCGGCATAATGTGGGCTTCCGCGCTGCGGCGCGGCTGGCGGAGCGGGCCGGGGCAAAGCTGGACCGGGCAAAGTTCCAGGCGCTGACGTGCCTGTGCACCGTGGCGGGGCACAGGGTGCTGCTGATGCAGCCCCAGACGTACATGAACAGCAGCGGCCAGGCTGTGCGCCAGGCGGCGGACTTCTACAAGCTGCCGCCGGAGCGGGTACTGGTGCTGTTCGACGATGTGGACCTGGACGTGGGCCGCCTGCGGGTGCGCCGGAATGGCTCCGCCGGGGGGCACAACGGCATCAAGTCCATCATCGCCTGCCTGGGGAGCCAGGAATTCCCACGGGTGAAGATCGGCGTGGGCGCCAAGCCCCACCCCGACTACGATCTGGCCGACTGGGTCCTCAGCCGCTTCTCCGCCCAGGAATCCAAGGCTCTGGACCCGGCCATCGAACGCGCCGCCGAGGCCGTGGAGGTGATCCTGACCGACGGGCTGGAGCGGGCCGCGTCGCAGTTCAACGGAAAATCATGAATGTATGCTGTCCGCACCCCGCAGACCGGTCTGGAACCGGCTTGCGGGGTTTGTGGGCGTTCTTTGAGGTACGATATGCACATCATTTTATCGGCCCTGCAGGGGCTTCCCGAATATAGACGGCTGCTGGAGGCTGTGGCGCGCGGGCGCGTCGCGGCCCTTTCCGGCGCGGGGCAGATCACCCGGAGCCACGTCATCGCGGCCCTGGCGGAGGACGCAGGGCGGCCTATGGTGGTGGTCTGCCAGGACGACGCCGCGGCCCGGCGCATCCAGGCGGAGCTGGCCGCTTTCCTGGGCTGGACCGCTCCGGTGCTGCCCACCCGGGAGCTGACGCTCTACGACGCGGCGGTGGTCTCCCGCGGGTGGGAGCAGCAGCGCCTGCGGCAGCTGTACGACCTGGCGGCGGGCCGGACGAAATTACAGATCATGTCCCTGGAGGCCCTGTGCCTGCGGACCATGCCCCGGGAGGTGCTGGCCGCGGCGGCGGTCACGCTGCGGGTGGGGGCCAGCTGTCCCCTGGACGGGCTGGTCCGGCGGCTGGAGGCCGCAGGGTACGCCCGGTGCGCCCTGGTGGAGGGCGTGGGGCAGTTTGCCCTGCGCGGCGGCATCCTGGACGTCTACTCCCCGGCCTACGACAGCCCCGTCCGCGCCGAGTTCTTCGGCGACGAGCTGGACGCCATGGGCCACTTTGACGCCCTGACCCAGCGGCGGACCGGGAACCTGGAGGAGGCCGTCCTCCTGCCCGTGGCCGAGACCCAGCCGCGGCTGCATCCGGAGGGCCTGGCGGGCCTCTGCGCCCAGCTGGAGGCCATGATCGCCCGGCAGAGGCGCCGCAAAAATCCCAACGAGGCCCTGATGCGCACCCTGGCCCACGACCGGGAGCTGCTGGAGCAGGGCGTCAGCCTCCCCGCCGCCGACCGGTACCTGAGCCTCATCTACCCCCAGGGCGCGGCCGCGGCGGACTATATTTCCCGGGACGCGGTGGTGGTGTTCTGCGACCACGGCAATCTCCTGCGGGCGGCCAAGGCCAGGCAGGAGCAGCTGGGGCTGGAGCTGGACGGCCTGCTGCAGTCCGGCATGGTGGCAGGGGAGCTGTGCGACTTCTCGGCGGAGTATGAGGACGTTCTGGACCGCTTTCGGGGGCAGAGCGTGGTGTTTCTGGACAATTTCCTGGCCTCCGCCTATCCCGGAAACCTCCCGCCCACGGAGCTGCTGTCCGTCACCGCCAAGCAGCTGCCCCCCTACGGTGCCAACCTGGAGACGGCGGTGCAGGACCTCAAATACTACCAGACCAACGGCTTCGGTGTCCTGGTGCTCACGGGCAACCGCCGCCGGGGCGAGATTTTGCAGGGGATGCTCCATGAGGGGGGCGTCTCCGCGTTCCTGGCCTACCCCGCCGAGCGGCTGCCCCAGAGCAACCAGATCCTGCTCACCGACGGTGCGCTTCCGGCGGGCATGGAGTATCCCGAGCTGCGCCTCGCCATCCTCACCGAGGGCCAGCTGGGCACCCAGCCCGCCCGCAAGCGGGCCGCCGCTGGGAAAAAGAGGGCCACCAACCGCCAGAAGCTGAATTCCTTCACCGACCTCAGCCCCGGAGACCTGGTGGTCCACGAATACCACGGCATCGGGCGCTATGTGGGCATGGAGCAGATGAAGGTGGACGGGGCAGTGAAGGACTATGTGAAGATCGCCTACCAGGGCAGCGACGCCCTGTTTGTCCCGGCCACGCAGCTGGATCTGGTGAGCAAGTACATCGGCGGCGGCGAGGACGCGCCGGTGCGGCTCAACCGCCTGGGGGGCGACCAGTGGCAGAAGGCCAAGGCCAAGGCCCGCCACGCCGCCAAGGACCTGGCCGCGGGCCTCATTCAGCTCTACGCCCAGCGGCGGCGGCAGATGGGCTTCGCCTTCGCCGCGGACACGCCGTGGCAGACGGAGTTTGAGGAGAGCTTTGAATACGCCGAGACCGACGATCAGCTGCGCTGCATCGCCGAGATCAAGGGGGATATGGAAAGCCCCCAGCCTATGGACCGCCTGCTCTGCGGCGACGTGGGCTTCGGCAAGACCGAGGTAGCCCTCCGGGCGGCCATGAAGTGCATGCTGGACGGCAAGCAGACAGCCATCCTGGTGCCGACCACCGTGCTGGCCCAGCAGCACTATGTGACGGCCATGAAGCGCTTCGCCTCCTTCCCCGTGACCATCGACGTCCTCTCCCGCTTCCGGACGCCGGCCCAGCAGAAGGCCACGCTCCAGAACCTGCGGGAGGGGCGGGTGGACCTGATCATCGGCACCCACAAGCTGCTGCAGAAGGATATCCAGTTCAAGGACCTGGGCCTTCTTATCGTGGACGAGGAGCAGCGCTTCGGCGTCAGCCACAAGGAGCGGCTCAAGGAGCTGTCCGTCGGCGTGGACGTGCTGACCCTCTCGGCCACGCCCATCCCCCGGACGCTGAACATGGCCCTCTCGGGCATCCGGGACATGTCCACCATCGAGGAGCCGCCCCACGACCGCTACCCGGTGCAGACCTTCGTCTTAGAGCACACCGAGGCCGTGCTGGACGACGCCATCCGCCGGGAGCTGGACCGGGGCGGGCAGGTCTACTACCTGCACAACCGGGTGGAGACCATCGACCGCTGCGCCGCCGCCATCAAGGCCCGCTTTCCCGAGGCGGAGGTGGCTGTGGCCCATGGGAAGATGAACGAGGAGCAGCTGGGCGACGTGATGCAGCGCATGGACGAGGGGATGGTGCAGGTTTTAGTCTGCACCACCATCATCGAGACCGGCATCGACATCTCCAACGTCAACACCCTCATCATTGAGGACGCCGACCGCTACGGCCTTTCCCAGCTGCACCAGCTGCGCGGCCGCGTGGGCCGGTCCAACCGCCACGCCTTCTGCTATCTCACCTTCCGGCGGGGCAAGGTCCTCTCGGAGGTGGCGGAAAAACGCCTCTCGGCCATCCGGGACTTCGCCGAGTTCGGCTCGGGCTTCAAGATCGCCATGCGCGACCTGGAGATCCGCGGCGCGGGGGACCTGCTGGGCGCGGAGCAGTCGGGGCACATGATGAGCGTGGGCTACGACATGTATCTCAAGCTCCTGGAGGAGGCCGTGCTGGAGGAGCGGGGCGAGACAAAGCCGGCGGAGGCCGAATGCACCTGCGACCTCAGCATCACCGCCAACATCGACAAGCTCTACGTCCCCTCCGGCGAGCAGCGCATGGACCTCTACCGCCGCATGGCCGCCATCCGCAGCGACGGAGATGCGGACGATCTGCTCGATGAGATCGTGGACCGCTTCGGGGACCCGCCCCGCGGCGTGATGAACCTGGTGGCGGTGGCGCTGCTGCGGGCCAGGGCGGCGGCGGCGGGCATCACAGAGATCAGCCAGAAGCAGGGACAGCTGTTTTTCACCCTCTCGTCCCTGGATTTTGCAGCGGTCTCGGGCATCTGCGCCGAGCCCTCATTCCAGAAGAGGGTGTTTTTCTCCGCCGGGTCCGTTCCCAGGCTCACCTGGAAGCTCCAGAAGGGCGAGGACCCGCTGAAAACCGCCGAAAATTTCATCGCCCGGTATGCCGCCTTCCGAACGGTGTCATAAGGGTTGCATTTCGTCGGAAATTGTAATACAATCGTTACAGAATTGTCCTTGATAAATGGGTAAACAGTGCGATATAATGAATACCGTAGGGCGGCGCCGCCAGGCGGCGGGAACCGCCCGGATTCAGCGTACTGCGCGCGTAGATATAGGAGAACAAAATGGGAAAGTTTGAACAGCCGAGAACGCCGAAGGCTGCGCCGTCTCCCAAGCAGGCGGCGCCGAAAAAAAAGAAATCCCCGAAGAAGAAGGGCGGCAAGGGCCTGGTGACGGGGCTGATCATCGCCGGTGCGGCGGTGGCGGCGCTGGTCATCGGGGCCGTGGGCTACGCCGTGGTGCTTAACAGCTCCGGCGATATCCTGCCGGATGTGTATGTGGCCGGCGTGGACGTGGGCGGCATGAGCAAGGAGGAGGCCGCCGCCGCGGTGCAGGCCGCGGTGGACGGAAGCTATGGCAGCTCCACCCTCACCGTCAAGCTCCCCGACCGCACCCTGACCTTCCTGCCCGAGGATACCAACGTCAGCCTGGATGTGGCCGGCGCCATTGAGGAGGCCTGGAACTACGGCCGGGATCAGGGGATTATCCAGACGCTGAAAATGCGCCTGACCTCCGGCCACGCCGAGCATTTCATCAACGTGGAGGAGTCTCTCTCCATCGACCAGGAGAATATCCGCGCCAAGATCGACGAGGTGGCGGCGGAGGTGCGCTCGGAGCGTGTCGATTCCACCTACGAGCTGGTCCAGGGTGAGGGCCCTGCCGCCGGGGAGGGCGGCGAGGCCGTACAGGTCCCCACGCAGCTGGTGGTGCACGTGGGCTCGTGCGAGCGGAGCCTGGACGCCGACGGACTCTACGACGCGGTGATCGCCGCGTTCATGAACAACGACTTTACGCCCCTGGAGTTTGGCTACGACGAGGTCCGCTATACCCCGGTGGACCTGGACCCGCTGTACGCCGAGCTGTGCCAGGATATGAAGGACGCCTACTACGATGCCGAGACCAAGGAGATCGTGGATGAGGTGCCGGGCTTCGGCTTTGACCTGGCTGCGGCCAAGCAGCAGCAGTCCATGGCCGCCGACGGCGAGACGCTGACCTTCACCCTCCAGGCCATTGAGCCGGCGGTCACCCGGGAGAGCCTGGAGGAGGTCCTCTTTGCCGACGTGCTGGCCACCCTGTCCAGCAGCCACACCCGCAACTCCGCCCGGACCAACAACCTCGACCTCGCCTGCAAGGCCATCGACGGCACGGTGCTCAACGCCGGCGACGTTTTCTCCTTCAACGGCATCGTGGGCGAGCGTACCGCGGCCAAGGGCTATCAGGCGGCCACCGTGTTCGTCTCGGGCGACTCCAAGCCGGAGCTGGGCGGCGGCGTGTGCCAGGTGGCCTCCACCATCTACTGGTGCGCCCTGAAGGCCGACCTGAACATCGTCGAGCGGACCGAGCATATGTACACCGTGGACTATGTGGAGATGGGCATGGACGCTACCATTTACTGGGACAGCAAGGTGGACTTCAAATTCTCCAACTCCACCTCCCACCCCATCCGCATCGACGCCAGCGTGGCCAACGGCTGCGTGAACATCACGCTGGTGGGCACCAAGGAGGACGACCGCACCGTGGATCTCACGCACAAGATCACCGGCACCACGCCCTGGAAGGATGTGGAGGAGGTGGACGAGACAAAGCCTGCCGACTACAAGCAGGTCACGGTTACGCCCTACACCGGCTACCGCAGCACCACCTATAAGCGCTATCTGGACGCCTCCGGCAACCCACTGACCGAGTGGGAGACCGTACAGTTCCCCTACAGCAACTATATCAAGCGCGACCGTGTCACCGTGGTCGGCAAGCAGGCGGAGGAGGAAGAGCCGGATCCCAACGGCGCCGGCGCCCTGGATCCGAACCTGCCCGCCGTCGATCCCAACCCGCCGGCAGTGGACCCGAATCCCCCGGTGACAGACCCCAACCCGCCGGTGGTGGACCCGAATCCTCCGGTAACAGACCCCAACCCGCCGGTGGTGGACCCGAATCCTCCGGTGAACCCGGATCCCCCGGTGGATCCGAATCCGCCTGTGACGGATCCCAACCCGCCGGCGGATCCGGGCAACGGCTCGGAAACCCTGGAGTAAGCGGAAAAGCGCGCTGTCCTGCCGGACAGCGCGCTTTTTACATCAAAAGCCGGGGATTCTCCGCAATGGGCCATCCCAGAGCCGGCGGGAGAGCCAGACGCCGGCGGCGCCGGACAGAAAGCCCGCCAGGAGGCCCGCCAGAACGTCGGTGGGATAGTGGACCACCAGATACAGGCGGCTGAGGGCCATGGCGGCGGCGAAGAGAAACGCCGCGGCCCTGCACCGCCGTTCCCCCAGCCAGAAGAGGGCCGTCATGGCGGCCATGGCCGCGGCGGAATGGCCCGAGGGGAAGGAGTAGTCGGACTCCAGGGACGCGCCGGCCTCCAGCCACCAGCGGTGAAGGGGGCTGAGGGCGTCAGCGTAGGGCCGCGGCCGGGCAACCCAGGGCTTGAGCAACACGTTGACCAGCAGGCCGCACACAGCCAGGGACACCAGCACGCCCACGCCATAGCGCCGCGTCCGCCTCCAGAGCAGCAGCGCCAGCCCCAGGAGGATCAGGCCCGCGCCGCCCTTCCCCAGCAGCGCCAGCAGCCGCGCGAGCGGCCCCAGAACGGCGTCCAGGCCGCTCTGCTGCACGGCGTGCACGGCCCGGAGGACGCCATAGTCGAAGGACGCCAGGGCGCTGTCCAGCCAGAGGGCAAAGGCGGAGGCCTCCATCAGCCGCGCTTCTCCGTCAGCTGCCGGACGGCGTCGGCCAGGAGCGCCGCGGCACCGTCCAGGGTGAACTGGCCCGCGTCGATGCACAGATGGTAATTGGAGGCATCGCCCCAGCGGCGCTGGGTGAAGAAATTATAGTATTCCGCGCGCATTTTGTCCTGCTTTTTGATGGTCTTGTCGGCCAGCTCCTCGGGGATGCCGTAGTACTTGGCCAGGCGCTGGTGGCGCACGTCCTTGGAGGCGGTGATGAATACGTTGAGGCAGTCATCCCGCTCCTGAAGGACATAGTCGGCGCAGCGGCCGACGATGACACAGTCGCCCCGCTCAGCCACGCGGCGGATCACGTCAAACTGGGCGAAGGCCAGCTTCTGGTTCAGGGGCAGCGCGTCGGTGACAGGCAGGGTGGCGTAGAGGTAGGTGCTGTAGAGCAGGGAGCCGGCGGGGCGCTCGTCGAAGTGCTGCACGACATCCTCGTGCATGCCGCTCTCGGCGGCGGCGATCTTGAGCAGCTCGCGGTCGTAGAAGCGATAGCCCAGCAGCTTGGACAGCCGCTCGCCCACCAGGCGGCCGCCGGAGCCGTATTTCCGGTCGATGGTTACGATCATAGGGAGTCCCTCCTTTTGAAAAGTCCGGTGGAAAAACGGAAGGGGCGCGCACCGCGCGGCCCGGACGAAATGGGAATACTATAATTATATAATAATTGGGAAAACATTACAAGCTGATTTTTTCCGCCGGAGCGCAGGGGGCGCGGCGGAAAAGGAGCGCCGGCCTCTGGAGAGGCCGGCAAAGGCTCAAAGCGGCTGCGCGAACAGCCCGTGCTGCGTACAGTACCACAGCAGCGTGCCGCCGGGGACGGGCGGCAGCCGCAGCTGCAGGCCCCACTCCGGGTAGCAGCGCCGCAGCAGCAGTGTATCGCTTGTCTGCACTGCGGCGAAGGCCACGTAGTGGCCCTTTTCCATCGGGTGCGCCGCCGTGACAAAGAGCTCGTCCTCCACCCGCTCCAGGGTCAGCCGATGCGCCGCGTCCGGCGTTTGGGCCGTCAGCGGCGGGAGCGTCCGCCCGCAGCAGGCGACGCCGGCGTCCGCGGTGGCCGTCAGAAGATTGCCGCAGGCGGGGCAGACGTAGTATCGAATCCTTTTCATATTTCCCTCCCAAATCCGGTTGCCGTTGGCCTCGCCGGACAGGAGCGCCGCCAGGTCCGCCTGAAGAACTGCGGACAGTGCCGGAAGCAACGAGATCTCCGGACATCCCCGGCCGCGCTCCCACTTGGAGACCGCCTTGTCGCTGACGCAAAGCGTCTGGGCCAGCTGCTTCTGGGTCATGGCGCGCTCGCGGCGCAGGGCGGCGATCAGCTGGGCGGTTTTGCCTGCGTCCATGGCATCGCCTCCTTTCCTTCCCAGAATACCACCCCCGGGCCGTTTTGGCAACCGACGGAGCATAGAGTCACGGCCCGGCGGGCGGCTGCCTGGCGTGGAGGCTGCCGCACAGCAGGGCGTCCACCGTGGTCCCCAGGGCGTTGGCAATGTCCACGATGGCCTCCAAGCTGAGCGGTGCATGGAAGATTCCATGCACCGCTTTCTTCTTTCTTCAGATCTCCATGATGACGGGGAGGATCATGGGGTTGCGCCGGGTGGTCTTGAAAAGGTAATTGGACAGGTCCGACTTGATCGCCGCCTTCAGCGCCGCCCAGTCCCGCGCGCCGCCGCGGCGGCAGCGGGCGATGGCGGCTGAGGCAATAGCGCGCAGCTCGCCCATCAGCTCCTCGGACTCCTTGACGTAGATGAAGCCGCGGGTGATGATGTCAGGGCCGGAGACCACCGCGCCGTCCTCGGCGCTGAGGTTCACCACCACCACCAGCATGCCGTCCTGGGCCAGGTGCTTGCGGTCCCGCAGGACCACGCTGCCCACGTCGCCCACGCTGCTGCCGTCTACCATCACCATTCCCGCCGGGACCGTGCCGGTGAGCTTGCAGGAGCGGCCCGTCAGCTCAATGACGCGGCCTACGTCCGAGATCACCACGTGCTTCGGGTCCATGCCCATGGCCTGGACGGCCAGGTTGGCGTGGGTACGCAGGTGGCGCTGCTCACCGTGGACGGGAATGAAGAACCGGGGCTTCAAAAGCCCGTGGATGATCTTCAGCTCCTCCTGGCAGGCGTGGCCGGAGACGTGCAGCTCGGCCAGCTTCGCGCAGACCACGTCCGCGCCCAGACGGTAGAGCTCGTTGACGATCTTGCCGATGGCCTTCTCGTTGCCCGGGATGGCCGAGGCAGAGAGGATCACCCGGTCGCCGGGCTGGATCTCCACCTGGCGGTGGCTGCTATAGGCCATGCGGTACAACGCCGACATATCCTCGCCCTGGGAGCCGGTGGCCACGATGACCAGTTTGTCCTTGGGGATGGACTTGATCTGATTGATGTCCACCAGCGTCTTGGGGGGGACCTTCATATAGCCCAGCTCCGTGGAGACCTTGAGGATATTCTCCATGCTGCGGCCGGAAAAGGCGATCTTCCGCCCGTATTTGTGAGCCACGTTCACCAGGGACTGGAGCCGGTAGGCGTTGGAGGCGAAGGTGGAGACGATGATGCGCTGGTTGCAGTTCTTGAACTGCCGGTCAAAGGCCTCCGTGACCACCATCTCATTGGCGGTAT
Source organism: Oscillospiraceae bacterium (assembly GCA_022792945.1). GTDB lineage: Bacteria > Bacillota > Clostridia > Oscillospirales > Oscillospiraceae > Avoscillospira_A. The sequence continues at coordinate 14,516 of JAAWBZ010000051.1, forward strand.
AGCCGCCCCGCTCGACATTGGTGGAGTCGCACAGCAGCGCCAGCACCCCGTGGCGGCCCAGCTCGCCGAAGCGGCCCAGGTCGATCATGCCGTCCTCGGCGGTGGGATCGATCTTGAAGTCGCCGGTCATGACCACCGTACCGACGGGCGTCCGGATGGCGAAGGCCACGGCGTCGGCGATGGAGTGATTGACGTGGATGAACTCCACCTGGAAGTTGCCGGCCTTGACCGTCTCGCCGGCCTCATGGGTGACGAGCTTGCACTTGTCCAGAATCCGGTGCTCCTCCAGCTTCAGCTTCACCAGCCCCAGGGTCAGGCGCGTGCCGTGGACCGGGGCCTTGATCTGCTGCAGGACGTAGGGCAGGGAGCCGATGTGGTCCTCGTGGCCGTGGGTGAGAAAGATGCCGCGGATCTTATTCTGGTTCTTCACCAGATAGGTGACGTCGGGGATGACCAGGTCGATGCCGTACATGTCGTCCTCCGGGAAGCCAAGGCCGCAGTCCACTACAATGATGTCCCTGCCGTATTCCAGGACGGTCATGTTCTTTCCGATCTCGTTGAGACCGCCCAGGCTCATGATTTTCAGTTTTTCAGCCAAATAAAATCACTACTCCTCCGTAATGGCCGGGGGCGGATGGCTATTTCCGCGTCCGGCGGGATGTGGAACCTGTATTCGCAACTGTCCACAGCCGTCAGAGCGGATCTTTTTCCGCCCCGCCGCGTTAAAAAATCCTGAAATACACAAAGTATTCCTGCGATTTTTTGCCTTGCGGGACGAAAAAATCTCTCGCCCTGCCGCTCGCGCCCGGTTATGAATACAGGTTCTTGGTTCACCGGCATGGGCCGGCTGCGTTTTCAGTTGAAAGGGACCGCCGGCGCGCGGCATGGCAAAGCCCGGCACCCGGGGGTTCCTCCAAGCGGCCCCGTCTCGCCGCCGTGGAACGCACCGCCTGCCTGCGCGTCCATATGGTCTATCACAATGCGCCCGCGGGGCGCATAACGCACAATTCCGCCGCCTCTCCGGCGGCTCATCTTTTCTAGTATACCACACTTTTTCTGAAAAGTATACTAATATTTGTGCGATACAGAAAGTGCCGGGAAAAACGCCGGATTTCTCCGCCGCGCTTGTTGTTTTCGCCGGTTTTTTTTGCTATAATAGTGCCGGAAGAATCCAGCGCCCCCATGGCGGGCGGAAAGAGGTGCAATGCGGCATGAACAATCAGCTTCCGCGGTCTTTGCTGCCCGGGGCCGCGCTCTATTTTGTGGTGATGCTGGCCTTTGCCGGGGCCGCCGCCGCCGCGGGGCATTACTACACCGCGGCTGTGGAGGCCGGTGTGGTGCTGGCGGCGTTCATCTTCTACCATGTCTCCGCCGCCAAAAAGCGGCGCGAGCTGCTGCGCTATATCCAGACCACCACCGCCGCCCTGGACGCGGCCCTCAAGGACGAGATGCCGCTGCCTATGGCCATCCTCTCCATCTCCAGCAACGAGATCTACTGGTCCAACGGCGCCTTCAACAAGCTCACCGGCTTCACCCCCGGATTCCGGCAGAAGGTGGAGACGGTGCTCCCCGGCTTCTCGGCACGGTGGCTGGCAGAGGGAAAGGCCGAGCTGCCCGGCGACTATGCCCTGGGCGAACGGCGCTACCGGATGTTCGGCAACCAGATCCACTCGGAGGACTATGAGCCGTCGCTGTTCCTGGCGGCGCTCTATATGCAGGATATGACGGAGCTGTTCCAGGTGCGCGACGAGTACATCCGCTCCCGGCCCATCGTATCCATCTTTCTGGTGGACAACTACGACGAGCTGGTGGGCAATCTGCCCGACTCCATGGTCTCCGCCATCAACGCACAGATCGACAGCAAGCTGACTGCCTGGACCGACGGCTTCGGCGGGCTTCTTCGGAAGCTGGAGCGCAACCGCTACCTCTTCCTCTTCGAGGCCAAGGACCTGCCGAAGCTGATGGACGATAAATTCTCCATTCTCGAGACCGTGCGCACGGTTCTCAACCCCTCGGGCATCGCCGCGACGCTCTCGCTGGGCTTCGGCAAGGACGGGGCCAGCTTTGCGGAGAACTACTCCTTCGCGTCGCTGAGCATCGAAATGTCCCTCAGCCGCGGCGGCGACCAGGCGGTCATCAAGGACCGGTTCAACTTCACCTTCTACGGCGGCAAGACCAAGGAGACTGAGCGGCGGACCAAGGTCAAGTCCCGCGTCATCGCCAATTCCCTCTCTGAGCTGATCGCCCAGTCCAGCGAGGTGTTCATCATGGGCCACAAGAACGCCGATATCGACGCCGTGGGCGCGGCGGCGGGCGTGCTGTGCATCTGCCGGAAGAAGGGGAAGCTCCCCCACATCGTGGTGGATATGGAGGTCAACGCCGCCAAGGAGCTGATCGCCAAGCTCCAGACCGTGCCGGAATATGAGAACGCCTTCCTCTCCGCCGACGACGCCATGCTCATGGCCGACGCCAGGAGCCTGCTGATCGTGGTGGACACCAACCGCCCCGACCAGGTCCAGTCCAAGCCCCTGCTGGAGTCCATCCCCCGGGTGGCCGTCATCGACCACCACCGGCGGGCGGCGGACTATATCGAACAGGTGGTTCTGAATCTCCACGAGCCGTTCGTCTCCTCGGCCTCGGAGCTGGTGACGGAGCTGCTGCAATACGCCGTGGAGCCGCAGGACATCCTGCCCCTGGAGGCCCAGGCGCTGCTGGCGGGCATTGTGCTGGACACCAAGAATTTCTCCGTGCGCACCGGCAGCCGCACCTTTGAGGCGGCGGCCTTCCTCCGGCGCACCGGCGCGGATACGGTGGACGTGAAAAAGCTGTTCCAGAACAACCTCACCGAAACCCTGGAGCGCTACAAGATCATCCAGAAGGCCCGCCTCTACCGGGGCGACATCGCCATCGCGCCGCTGGACTTCACTGCCAACCGCACCATCGCGGCCCAGGCCTCCGACGAGCTGCTGAATATCTCCGGCATCCTCACCTCCTTCGTCCTATACCCCGACGGCGAACGGGTCATCATGTCGGCGCGGTCCATCGGGGAGACCAACGTGCAGATGATCTTAGAGCCGCTGGGCGGCGGCGGCAACGCGGCCACCGCCGGCGCGCAGATCTCCGGCAAGAGCATACAGGAGGTTCTGCGGGACCTGGTGGCGTCCATTGACAAGTATTTTGACGAATAATTCTCCGAAAAGAAAGGATTTTATGCTATGAAAGTGATCTTACTCCAGGACATCAAGGGCAAGGGCAAGAAGGGCCAGTGCATCGAGGCCTCCGACGGCTACGCCCGCAACTATCTCCTCCCCCGGAAGCTGGCGGTGGAGGCCAACGCCGACAACCTCAACACCATGCGCATGAACGACAAGGCCGCCCAGGAGAAGGCCGCCAAGGAGCGGGCTGAGGCCATGGAGCTCTCCAAAAAGCTCAAGTCCGTCACCGTCACCGTGGCCGCCAAGGGCGGCGGGGCCGGAAGGCTGTTCGGCGCGGTGACCTCCGCAGAGATCGCCGAGGCCCTGAAGGTCCAGCACGGCGTCGTCCTGGATAAGCGCAGGATCGTCATCGACGAGCCGATCAAAAACACCGGCACCTACACCCTCAAGTGCAAGCTGGGCTACGAGATCACCGGCGAGCTGACCGCCAAGATCGTCGAGCAGTGACCATTTAGAAAGGAGCCGCGCGCATGGACGAATTGCTGGGCCGTCAGGCGCCCCATTCGCTGGAAGCCGAGCAGGCCGTGCTGGGCTCCATCCTCATCGACAGCCGCTGCGTGGCCGAGGTCATCGGCGCGCTGCGGCCGGAGGACTTCTATCTGGAGCAGAACCGGGACATCTATGAGACGGTCTACTCCATGTTCAACTATTCCCAGGTTATCGACCCGGTGACGGTGCTGGACAAAATGCGTGAGCGGGGCGTCTTCGACGAGAACAGCTCCATGCAGTACCTCATGCAGCTGATGGAGATCACTCCCACCGCCGCCAACGTTCTCCAGTACGCCGCTATCGTCCGGGACAAGGCGCTGCTGCGCAGCGTCGCCCAGGCGGCGGCGGAGATTACCGACACGGTCTACGAGGGCGTGGGCGCGGCCCAGGAAATTCTGGAAATGGCGGAGAAGAAGGTCTTTGCCCTGCGCAAGGGCCGGGGGGAGGAGTCGCTGGAGCACATCGGCACCATCCTTTTGAAGGTCTACGACCGGCTAAACGAGCTGGCCCTCTCCGACAGCGAGATCCCCGGCCTCTCCACGGGCCTGCGGGACCTGGACCGGAAGATCAACGGGCTGAACAAGACTGACCTCCTGCTCATCGCCGCCCGCCCGGGCATGGGCAAGACCTCCATCGCGCTGAACATCGCTTTGAATGTGGCGAAGAAATACACCCAGCAGACCGTGGCCTTTTTTTCGCTGGAAATGTCCCGGGAGCAGCTGGTGCTGCGGCTTTTGTCCAACGAGAGCTTTGTGGACAGCCAGCACCTGGCCACCGGGCGGCTGAGCGACGAGGAGTGGGGGAAGCTGGGCGTGGCCTCCTCGGCGCTGAGCCGGACGGATATCCGCGTGGACGACAACCCCGCCATCACCGTGGCGGAGATCAGCGCCAAATGCCGCCGGATCGACAGCCTGGGGCTGGTGCTCATCGACTACCTCCAGCTGATGACCTCCGCCGGCGGGCCGGCCAAGCAGAGCGAGAACCGGGTGCAGGTGGTCTCGGATATCTCCCGGGCGCTGAAAATCATGGCCAAGGAGCTGAATGTGCCCGTCATCTGTCTCAGCCAGCTCTCACGCGCCAACGAGAGCCGGTCCGACAAGCGGCCCATGCTCTCGGACCTCCGCGAGTCCGGCGCCATCGAGCAGGACGCCGACGAGGTGCTCTTCCTCTACCGCGACGACTACTACAACGAGAATTCCGAGGAGAAGAACGTGGCCGAGTGCATCGTGGCCAAGAACCGCCACGGGGAGACCGGCACCGTGAAGCTCCAGTGGCTGCCCCAGTACACCACCTTTGCCGACCGGGAGTGGAAGCATGGCGAGGGGTGAGGTCCTGCGCTGGTGCCGGGCACAAGGGCTGTTTGCTCCCGGGGATACTGTCACCGCCGCCCTGTCCGGCGGGGCTGACTCCACGGCTATGCTGCACCTCCTGCTGTCCCTGCGGGACGCGCTTGGCGTTGAGGTGCGCGCGGCCCACTTCCATCACCACCTCCGCGGCGCGGAGGCCGACCGCGATCAGGCGTTCTGCCGGGAGCTGTGCCGGCGGTGGGGCGTACCGCTTCGCTGCGGCGGCGCGGACGCGGCGGCCTACGCCCGGGAGCAGCGCGTGGGCCTGGAGACCGCGGCGCGGACGCTCCGGTATCAGTTTTTCGACACCCTGGACGGCAAGGTCGCCACGGCCCACACCGCCGACGACCATCTGGAGACGGTCCTCCTCCATCTGACCCGGGGCGCGGCCCTGCGGGGGCTGGGCGGCATCCCGCCGGTCCGCGGCAAAATCGTCCGGCCGGTGCTGTGCCTGACCCGGACGGAGATCGAGGCGTATCTGGCGGAAAACGGCCTGGAATACGTCACGGATTCCACCAACGGCACGGATTTCTGCCCCCGCAACCGCCTGCGCCGCCAGGTGATCCCGGCGCTGCGGGCCGAGAACCCGGCTGCCGCCCGGGCGGCGCTGGCCGCGGCGGAGGCGCTGCGGGCCGACGAGGCGCTTTTGCAGGCGCAGGCCGACGAATGGCTCTCGCGCTGCCGGATCCCCGGCGGGCTGGACGCCGCCGCTCTGGCCCAGGCCCCCAGACCCCTGCGCCTGCGGGCGCTGCGGCGGGTGCTGGAGGCGGTGGCGCCGGGACGATTGACGGCCGCGCATCTGGCGGCCGCCGATGCCCTCCTGTTCGCCGGCCCCAGCGCGTCGGCGGATCTGCCGGGGCTCCGCCTGCGGCGGGCGTATGCAAAGCTCCTGTGGACCGCGGCGGAGGACCTGGGCTTCGCGCCGTTTTTTCTGGCTCCGTCCGCGTCCCACCCCCTCCCCGGGGGCCGGAGGATTGTTTCCGAGGGGCCGTTCCCCTACGACGGGCGGCCGGGCCTCTGCCTGGCCCTGCCGGGGCCGCTGCGGGTCCGTCCCCGGCGCGCCGGGGACCGCCTGCGGCGGGAGGCGGGGGAGAAAACCCTCAAGGCGCTGATGATCGACAAAAAAGTGCCTGCCGCCCAGCGTGGCGGCGTCCCGGTGCTGGAGTGCGGAGGCCAGATCGCCGCCGTCTGGGGCATCGGGGCGGACCCGCGGTTTCGACCGGAAATGGGGCAGCCCTGCTGCCGCATTGATATTAGAGAATGAGAGGTAATGCCACATGACAAGATCCCTGGACATGATGCAGGATATTGAGCGCGTTCTGGTCACGGAGGAGGAGCTGCACCGGCGCATCCGGGAGATGGGCGCGCAGCTCACCGCCGAGTATGCCGGGAAAAACCCGCTGGTGGTGGGCATTCTCCGGGGCGTGGTGCCCTTCTACGCGGAAATGGCCCTGGCCATCCGGACGCCCTGCCAGTGGGATTTCCTGTCGGTCAGCTCCTACGCCGGCACCGAGTCCACCGGCACGCTCACCTTCCGCAAGGACCTGGATATTGACATCCGGGACCGCCACGTGCTGATCCTGGAGGATATCCTGGACTCGGGCCGGACGCTGAAGTACATCCGGGAGCTGCTGCTGGAGCGCGGCCCCGCCTCGCTGAAGATCTGCACGCTGCTGGATAAGCCCTCGGGCCGCACCGTGGAGCTGGAGGTGGACTACACCTGCTTCACCATCCCCGGGGCGTTTGTGGTGGGCTATGGGCTGGACTATGACGATTACTACCGCAACTTGCCCTTCGTAGGGGTGCTCAAGCCCTCGGTCTACGAAAAATGAAAAACCGTGAATATAAGGAGACAACGCTTTGAAAAAGCAGTTAAAACCGGCGGCATTTCTCTTTTACGCACTGATCCTCATCATCTTCTTCGCCTCCATCTCGATGCTGCTCCAGCCGCCCGGCGCGCCGGAGCTGGAAAGCTACTCCCAGGTGGTGGACCTCTTCGAGCGCGAGCAGGTCCGCTCCTTCCGGATCAAGAGCGGCGTGCTGACCCTGGAGCTGCATGAGCCTTACGAGGGCAGCATGACCGTGGAGCACGAGCTGGCCGACTTCGCCGTCTTTTACAACGACCTGGGCCAGCGCATCGCCCAGCAGCGGCGCGACGGCATCCTGGAGGACTACAGCTACGTCCCCACCAAGACCTCCTGGATTCTGACGATCCTGCCGTACCTGCTGATCGGCGTGGTGCTGATTGCGGTGTGGGCGTTTCTGATGAACAAGGCCAGCGGCGGCGGCAATATGGTCCGGTTCAGCCGCGCCAACACCCGGTTGGGCGCGGGGAACAGCCAGCCCGTCACCTTCGACGACGTGGCCGGGGCCGACGAGGAGAAGGCGGAATTACAGGAGCTGGTGGATTTCCTGCGCGACCCGAAGAAATTCACCGCCCTGGGGGCGAAGATCCCCAAGGGCGTGCTGCTCATCGGCCCGCCGGGCACCGGCAAAACGCTGCTGGCCCGGGCCGTGGCGGGGGAGGCCAACGTGCAGTTCCTCTCCATCTCCGGCTCGGACTTTGTGGAGCTGTACGTGGGTGTGGGCGCGTCCCGGGTGCGCGACCTCTTTGAGCAGGCGAAGAAAATGGCCCCGTCCATCATCTTCATCGACGAGATTGACGCCGTGGGCCGCCGGCGCGGCGCGGGCCTGGGCGGCGGCCACGACGAGCGGGAGCAGACCCTCAACCAGCTGCTGGTGGAGATGGACGGCTTCAGCTGCAGCGAGGGCGTCATCATCATGGCCGCCACCAACCGCCAGGACATCCTGGACCCGGCGCTGCTGCGCCCGGGGCGGTTCGACCGGCAAATTTATGTGGGCGCGCCGGACGCGGCGGGGCGCGAGGCGGTTTTGAAGGTGCACTCCAAGGATAAGCCCCTGGCAGACAACGTCAGGCTGGACGTGATCGCCCGGGCAACGGCGGGCTTCACCGGGGCGGACCTGGCGAACCTGCTGAATGAATCGGCGCTGCTGGCGGCGCGGAAAAACCGGCGGGTGATCATCATGGCGGACATTGAGGCGTCGATGATGAAGGTCATCGCCGGGCCGGAGAAGCGCAGCCGGGTGGTCTCGCAGCACGAGCGGCGGCTGACGGCCATCCACGAGGCGGGCCACGCCATTGTGATGCACCGCCTGCCTACCCATGACCCGGTGCACCAGATCACCATCGTGCCCCGGGGCGGCGCGGGGGGCATGACGGTGAGTCTGCCGCGGGAGGACCGGAATTTCGCCTCGCGCAATGAGATGTTTGAGAACATCGTAGCGTTTCTGGGGGGCCGGGTGGCGGAGCAGCTGCAGATGGACGATATTTCCACCGGGGCGTCCAACGACCTCCAGCGGGCCACGGGCATCGCCCGGGACATGGTGTCCCGGTACGGCATGAGCGCGCGGCTGGGGCCGGTGTCCTACGCGGAGGGGAATGAAATCTTCGTGGGGCGGGACTACGAGAAGCAGAAGGCCTATTCCGAGCGCGTGGCCGGGGAGATTGACGATGAAATCGCGTCGATCATGCAGTCGGCGTACCGGAAATGCACGGAGATTCTGGAGCAGGACCGGGAAAAGCTGGAGGAGATCGCGGCGTATCTGCTGGAGCATCTCTCCATGTCCCGGGAGCAGTTTGAGGCAGCGATGAACGGTCAGCCGGTGCCGGAGGGAAGCGGGAATTTCTCGCTGGAGTTCCCGGAGGTATCGGAGGAAGGGCCGGAGGCATAAATCCGTCATGATAAAAGGCCGGCGCGGCAGTCCGTTCCCTGGAAAAGGGGTACGGATTGCCGTGTCGCTGCGCTCCTCGCAATGACAGGCGGGGGGCAAGACGAAGGGCGGGCCTTGCGGCCCGCCCTTTTTTGGGGAGATTATGAAGCGAATCGGGAGATTACTGGAGGAGCTGGAGCACGCCCTGGGGAACCTGGTTGGCCTGGGCCAGCATGGCCTGCGCGCTCTGAATGAGGATGTTGTTCTTGGTATAGGCCATCATTTCCTCGGCGACGTCAGTGTCGCGGATGGTGGACTCGGCGTCCTGGATGTTCTCAGTCATCACAGACAGGTTGTTGATGGTGTGATCCAGACGGTTCTGGGTCGCGCCGAGGGTACCGCGGACGTCGGAGACGGCGTTGATGGCGGCCTTGATCTTATCCACCGCGGCCTGCGCGGTCTCCTCGGTGTTGATCTTCAGGTTGGCAATGCCCAGGGAGTTGGCGTGCATATCCTGAACCGCAACGTTCAGCTGGTTCCAGGGATCGCTGGTGTCGCCGATCTGGAGCGTCAGGCCCTTGCCCAGAACAGTGGTAGCAGCGTCTGCCTTGCTTGCGGCAGTAATGGTAATATTATTGCCGGCAACAGAGACCGTATGACCGTCCGCAGCCAGCGCGGTCTGCAAGCCGGTAACCGCGTTGTTGATGTCGATATAGGTGGTGTTGGAGGGCGCTGTCTGCGTGGTGTCCTTGGTGAACACATACTTCTTATCGCCGATGGTCAGCGTGTTGCCCTCAGCCAGTTGGCCCGGCGTAACGGCGATGGTGGTCTTGGCGTTGCTTGCGGGAACTTTCGAGGAAAACAGCGCCGAAATCTTGTCAACCGATTTCAAATTATCCTGCTTTGCGGCAGCAACGGTACTGCTGCCCGAGCCATCAGCCAACTCGGAGAACGACATCTTGCCATCGTTACGTTGGCCCACGGTGAAGTAGCCGTTGCCGGACAGGGCGGCAGTCATGCGGTCAACCACGTCAACCTTCTTGCCAGACAAGTCAGCAGCTTCCATGTCGGTCAGGTCCAGCTTATTGGTCTCGGATTTAAAGGCGCTGTTTTTACCCAAGGCCACGGTGACTTCCTTATCGCCCACCTTGAGCTTCATGCCGTCCTGGAGCTTGGTCACGTCAACATCAATGACGAAGTTAGCCAGCTTGCCGGCCTCAGCCTTCACAGTGGCGGTGATGTTGGTGGCGGCTACGTTCTCAGTGCCGCTCAGCGCGCCAGCGCCAGTGGCGTTGTTGGCTACGGAAACATTGAAGTTCAGCTTGTGGAGATCCTTAGTAGCATCGGGGATGGCAGACAGCTTGGCCAGGTCAGCGTCGGTATCGCCAATAGCCGTAAAAGTGCCCGCCGTTGTGCAGATATCGGTCATCCTGAAGGTGATGGTACCGTCATTATTATTAGTAGCGGTGTACTTCACATCGCCCACGGCAGCAGTATAACCCTGAGCTTTGCCCATAGTACCGTCTGCCTTGATGACGAGACCTCCCTCCAACGCACCGGTGCCACTTTTGAGCAATTCGGTAGCAATCGTTTTGCCGTCCAGGTCGGTGGCATTGTCCGTCGCCGTAATCGTCTGGGTCAAAGTGCCGACTTTGACATCAACTGTAGCCTTGGCAGCGTTGTCTGCCTTTTTGACAATCTGGCTGAAATCCAGAGTGAAGGAACCCTTCACGCCCTTAGTAGCGTCGGTGTGCAGAATGGTGTTGGTAATCTTAGTATCACCAGCCGTGGGAAGCGTACCGAACAAGCCGGTGATTGTGGATTCATCCTGATAACCGGTGGAACTGATTGCGAACGCATCTTTATTCAGGCCCAGAGAGCCGTCGAGCAGGTTGATGCCGTTGAAGTTGGAGCTGTCGGCGATGCGGTTGATCTCGCTGAGCAGCTGGTCCACTTCCTTCTGCATCTGGTTGCGGTCGATGGCGTTGTCGTAGGTGCCGTTGGCGGACTGGTCGGCCAGCTTGACCATACGG
>JAAWBZ010000052.1 GCA_022792945.1 Oscillospiraceae bacterium
CCGGCAGGCGGGCGATGACCTTGCGCACGTCGTGGATAAAGCCCATGTCCAGCATCCGGTCGGCCTCGTCCAGGACAAAGGTCTCGATGCGGCGCAGGTCGATGTGGCCCTGATTGCAGAGGTCGTTGAGGCGGCCCGGCGTGGCCACCAGAATGTCCACGCCCCGCTGGAGAGCCTCCACCTGGGGGGCCTGTCCGACGCCGCCGAAGATCACGGTGCTGCGGAGGTCCAGGTACTTGCCGTACAGCGTAAAGTTTTCCTGGATTTGGAGGGCCAGCTCCCGGGTAGGTGTGAGAATAAGGGCGCGGATAGGCTTGTGGGACTTATCCGCGCGGCTGTGGAGCCGCTGGAGGATGGGTATGGCGAAGGCGGCGGTCTTGCCGGTGCCGGTCTGGGCGCAGCCGATCAAATCCCGCCCCTGAAGCACCGGCCCGATGGCCGCGGCCTGAATGGGGGAGGGCGCCTCGTAGCCCATCTCCGCCACCGCCCGCAGCAGGGCGGGCATTAGTTGGAGTGATTCAAAAGTCATAGTATACCTGATTTCCTGTGTAGTGTGTAAAAAAGTGTTGAGTATGCCGCGCAGGGGGGGACGGCACGACTGCGTACTGACTTCACGCGCAGCCGCGCCCCCCTGCGGCAGGGCGAAGAGTGGTACATTCTGCAAGCCAGGACCCACCGGAGAACTCCTAAGCAGGGTTTTCCGGACCTCTCCTGACTTTATTGAACGATAGGGGGATTTCGCGGCCGGGGGCGCCGCCCCCTGGACTCCTGCCGCTTTTGAAAAAGCGGACAAAACTTTCATTGGGGCTGCGGCGGCGAACCCGCTGTGCATCATTATACCATCTCGCCCGGAAAAAGGCAACAGCGCCGGCTTCACGGCCGGCGCTGCACATTCAGGTCCTTTTCGCAAACCGCTCCCCGCAGGCGGGACACTTGATGAGGATTTTCCCCTTCCCGCGGGGCACCCGCACCTTCTGACGGCAGCGGGGACAGGAAAAATACCGGTTCTGCCGGTCCCGCAGCCGCGTGAACATCTGCAAAAACCGCCGGTTCTCCTGTTGCCGCCGGGCGATGTTCCGCGAGTACATCCGGAAAATCGCCAGAATCAGCGGCACATAGGCGATCAGCCCCAGCAGGTAGAGCCTCGAAAAGCTCCCCACCAGGCACAGCACTACCCCCAAACCCAGCAAAAAGAGATTCAGCTTATCCGAGCCGTAGCGGCCGTACAGGAATGTCCGGAATTTTTCTCCCAGCTTGCGAAGCATTTCCATCACCTGCTACCAATTATAGCGGTTCGGGCCGGAAATACAACATCTTTTGCCCAAAATTCACGGATTGTTTACGGTTCGGGCGGCCTTGTGCCGGTGTATGCTCAGCACCAGCACCGCCCCCAGCACCAGTGCCACCCCCAGGGCCACCTGGGCTGACAGCCGCTCGTGGAAGATCACGATCCCCGCCACCGCCGCCACCGCCGGCTCCACCGACGCCAAAATCGACGCCCGGCTGGACTCCATGTACGCCAGCCCCCAGGTGTAAAGGAGGTACGAGGCGAACCCCGTAATCAGCCCCATCAGTACACCGTTCAGCGCCACCGCCGGTACGGCCATGGCCGCGCCGATCTTTCCCCAGTCGCTGAGGAACGCCGCGCCGGCGGCGCAGAAGAGGAAGGTATAGAAGGTGATGGTGAAGGAGTCATACCCCCGGTCGATGGCGTAGCGGCCGAAGATGGAGTAGAGGGCGTAGAAAAAACCGGCCCCCAGCCCCAGCAGCACCCCCTGGGGGCGCAGCGCGTCCGCCGAGCCGACGCCTGACACCAGCGCGCACCCCGCCACCGCCATCCCCAGCGCCAGCAGCTTCCTGGCGCTGAGGCGCTCGCGGAAAAGGAAGATGCTGAACACCATCACGAACACCGGCGCGGTGTATAGCAGCACCCCGGCCACGGCCAGGCTGGTAAGGTCGATGGTGCGGAAGTAGCATACGGAGAACAGCAGCAGGCTCAAAAGTCCCGTTCCCGCGAAGCACCACAGGTCCCGCAGACGCACCCGCAGCTTCTCCCGGTGGAAGAGGGCCAGATACGCCCCCAGCAGCAGCAGGCCCACGGTGATGCGTACCTGCGCGATCTCCAGCGAGCCCAGCCCCGCGGCCGACAGCCGCCGCACAAACAGGCCCATCACACCCCACAGGGCCGCGGCGGCTACCACAGCCGCCGTCGCGATTTTTTTCATCTTGATTTCTCTCTTTTCGGTATTGGAATTTAGAAATCCGGCGGCTCAGCTGCCGGCGCGCAGCACAAGCACCGGGAGGTGGGGCCGGTTGAAGAGCCGCAGGGGGAGGCCGGTGTAACCCAGTCCCCGGCTGACCAGCAGATTGGTGCGGCCCTGGCGGTAGAGTCCGGCGGTGTAGTCGGGAAAGAGGCGCCGGTCCGTGCCGATGAGTCCGCCCACGAAGGGCAGGCGGATCACGCCGCCGTGGCCATGTCCGGCCAGAACCGCGTCCACCTCCAGCGAGGCCCAGAGGTCCAGCTGGTCGTTGCGGTGGGCCAGCATCAGGATGTAGGGGTCGCCGCAGGCGGCGCGGATCTCGGAGACCAGCTGCGCCGGGGTCTTTTGATCGTAAGGGCCGTTGGGATCGTCCACGCCGGCGGCCACAATGGACTGGCCGTCCCGGGTGAGGAGATAGAACTCGTTGTGCAGCACCGTGACGCCCGCGGCCTCCAGCTGCGCAAGAAAGCCGGGCAGGTCGTCCATGACCCACTCGTGGTTGCCGGTGACGTAGTAGGCCGGGGCGATCTCTGCCAGCCGCCCGGCCAGCCGCGCCGCGGCGGCGGGATCGGAATGCTCGTCGGCGATGTCGCCGTCCAGGGCGATGAGGTCCGGCTCCGCCCGCCGGACGGCCTCCACCAGCGCCTCCCCCTCGGGGCCGAAGGAACGGCCGTGGAGGTCGGCCACCACCGCGACGCGGAAGCCGTCGAAGGCGGCGGGCAGGCGGGAGGAGATGAGGGAAAATTCCTCCACCTGGATCACGTTGTTCTCAAAGTACCAGAACCCGGCCAGCGCCGCCGCGATTACCGCCAGCAGGAAAAGCCGGTGCAGGCAGCCATGCCGCCGTTTCATAGGGAATCACCTCGTTCCACGGCCATCATAGCCGAAGGCGGCGGAAAATACCGTCGGAAACGGGGCGGAAATCCTTCATCGGCTAAACAAACCCATTATACCACAGTTGTCAAGGGGGCGAAAGCCATCTTTTCGGGGTTTTTCCGCGGGGGCATACGGATCGCCGCGTCAGGGCCCCGCCCTTCCCCGCGGCGACGGGGCGGGCCGCGTCTTTTCGGGGGGAGGGGGTTCAGAGTGACGGGGGGATGGGGCGGCGGACGCAAAACTATTGTTTAATCTGCCAAACTATGCACAAGGCGCTTGCCCCTTTGGGAAAAAGCTGTTATAATAAAATCGTATTTTTATGGACACCAAATGTCGGAAGGATGTGTACCGACCTATGAACCAACAGCGCAAGCAGAAAATCCTCATTGCCGACGATTCCGAGATGAACCGCTCCATCCTGGCCGATATGCTCGGCGAGGAGTACGAGATTATCGAGGCAGAAAACGGCGTGCAGGCCGTCAGCGCCATCCAGAAGTTCGGCGTTGAGATCGCCCTGGTCCTTCTGGATATCGTCATGCCGGAGATGGACGGCTTCGGCGTCCTCACCACCATGAACCAGTATCACTGGATCGAGGATATCCCCGTCATCATGATCTCCGCCGAGCACGGTTCCTCCCAGGTGGAGCGCGCGTACAAGCTGCGGGTTACCGACTTTATCAGCCGCCCCTTTGACGCGCTGATTGTCCACCAGCGGGTGGTCAATACCATTCTCCTCTACTCCAAGCAGAAAAAGCTGGTGGATCTGGTGGCGGATCAGATCTATGAGAAGGAGCAGGCCAGCAACCTGATGATCGATATCCTCTCCCACATTGTCGAGTTCCGCAACGGCGAGAGCGGCATGCACGTGGTTCACGTCCGCGTCCTCACGGAGCTGCTGCTGCGCGGGCTGATGCAGAAAACCGACAAGTATCCCCTGACCCCGGCGGAGATTTCCCTGGTCGGCAAGGCCTCCGCGCTTCACGATGTGGGCAAGATCTCCATCGCTGCCGAGGTCCTCAACAAGCCCGGCAAGCTTACCGACGAGGAATTCGCCATCATGAAGACCCATTCCATGATCGGCGCGGAGATGCTGGGCAACCTGCCTCTCTACCGCGACGAGCCGCTGATCAAGACCGCCTACGCCATCTGCCGCTGGCACCACGAGCGCTACGACGGCCGCGGCTATCCCGACGGGCTCAAGGGCGACGAGATCCCCATCGCCGCGCAGGTGGTGTCCATGGCCGACGTCTACGACGCGCTGACCAGCGAGCGGGTCTACAAGAAGGCTTTTCCGCATGAGAAAGCCATTGAGATGATTGTGGGGGGCGAGTGCGGCGCATTCAACCCCTTGATCCTGGAGACCCTGCAGGATGTGGCCGGCAGCCTCGAGGGCGAGCTCCAGGCCTACCAGCACAGCCAGAACGGTCAGCGGGAGGTTCACAGCGTGGTCCAGGCCATGCAGCAGCACGAGGAGCTGACCGCCTCGGAGCGCACGCTGCAGCTCCTGGAGCACGAGCGGATGAAGTTCAGCTTCTTCGCTTCCCTGACCGAGGAGATCCAGTTCGAGTTCAGCCTCCACCCGGCCATGGTCACCCTCTCCAGCTGGGGCGCCAGCCGCCTGGGGCTGGAGGAGATTATCATGGATCCCATCAACAATGAAAAGGTCCGCGCCCTCACCCATCCGGAGGAGCTTGCGGCCCTCTCGGCGGTGCTCCGGGCCACCACGCCGGGGCAGCCGGTGGTGCGGCAGGACTGCACCATCGTCATCGATGGCGAGCCGCGGTGGTTCCAGATCGTCGCCCGGGCCATGTGGACCGCCGATGAGCCGCCCCGCTATGCCGGCGCCATCGGCAAGGCCATCGATGTCCACGCCTCCCGGATGCGTTTGGCGGCGCTGGAGCAGCGCGCCTCCCACGACGCGCTCACCGGCCTTCTCAACCACGCCTACGCCAAGGAACGCATCCAGCAGCGCATTGAGGAGCGCGGCGGCGGCAGGTTTGCCCTGGCCATGCTGGATCTGGACTATTTCAAGTCCGCCAACGATACCTGGGGCCACATGTTCGGGGACCGGGTGCTCAAGGTTCTGGCGGATCTGCTCCGCGACATCACCCGCTCCGGCGACATCGTCGCCCGGGTGGGGGGCGATGAATTCCTGATCTTCCTGGAATACTCCACCGGCCTCGAGTCCATCATCCACCGCATCCACGGCAGCCTTTCGGGCCAGAGGGTGGATGAATTCACCTTCTCGGTGAGCATGGGCGTGGCCGCCACCGAGTCCAGCGGGGGCAGCTATGACGCCCTGTTCCACGCGGCTGATCAGGCCCTCTACACCGTCAAGCGCAGCGGCCGCGGCCACTACCGCTTCTATGACCACGAGATGCAGAATATGCTCACTATGATCTCCCCTATTGACAGCGATGGGGGTGCGGAGCATCCTACGGAAGGAGAGAATTGACTATGACACTGGAAGCTTGCTACGCTGCCATGGGCGGCGATTACGCGGGCGTGACGGGCCGACTGCACAGTGAGCGGCTGGTGCAGAAGTTCGTTTTGAAGTTCCTCAGCGACGGCAGCTATAAGCTGCTGGAAAGCTCCCTGGCGGCCCAGGATTACGCCGAGGCCTTCCGCGCTGCCCACACCATCAAGGGCGTTTGTCAGAACCTGAGCATTGACCGCCTGGGCGATTCCGTCAGCCGCCTCACCGAGGCGCTGCGCGGCGGCTGGTCCGACGCGGCCGCGCCCCTGATTGAGGAGGTCCGTGCCGATTACCGGCTGACTGTGGACGCCATCCGCGCCTATCAGGCTGCGTTAGAAGCCTGATACGGACGAACGTAACTGGAGCAACGTGAGGTGAACCTGCATGGAACAGGCAAAAAAGAACAATACGACCCGGTTCCTCTGGCTCAGCGTGATCGCGGTGAGCCTGGCGTGCATTTTTGTCTTTGGATTTCTGGCCATCTTCATGAACCGCCGCAGCGAGAGTGCGGTCAACGAGGTGGGCGCGATGTATATGTCCAGCATGAGCGAGCAGGTCTCCATGCACTTTGAGACCATGATTCAGCTGCGCCTGGCCCAGGTGCAGTTCCTGACGGACACTGTCAAACCCGAGTTTATCGAGAGCGACGAGGAGCTGCGCGCACAGCTCATCCGCGACGGTCAGGCGCAGTCGTTCACGAGCCTGGCGTACTGCGGGCAGTCGGGGGAGTTCGAGGTGCTCTACGGTCCGGAATTCCAGATCACGGATCCTGAGCCTTTCTACCGCTCTATGTGGGAAGGAGATGTCAAGGCCGCGGTGGGCGTTACGGCGGACGGCGACAATGTGATTCTCCTGGGCGTGGGTACCGGGACGTATCCCATGGCCGACGGCAGCCTCTCCGCCGCCCTGGTGGCCACCATCCCGGTGAGCTATATCAGCGATTCACTCTCGCTCAACGAGAACGACCAGCAGATGTACGCCTTCATCATACGCGAGGACGGCAGCTTCGTGGTGCGCTCCTCCGACGCCTACCGCGACAGCTACTTTGAACGGGTCCGCACCCTCTACGACGACGTCAGCGGCATGACACCGGACGAGTATATCCAGGACCTGACCGCCGCCATGCAGCGGAGGGAGGACTATTCCAACGAGTTCACCATTGATGGCCAGCGGCGGCACCTCTACTGTACGCGCTTGGCCTATTCGGAGTGGTATCTTATCACCTTTATGCCCTACAACACCCTGGACAGCACTATCAACCGGCTGAGCCAGCAGTGGTCCCTCATCGCCGTGGGCAGCTGTCTTTTGGTGCTGCTGCTGCTGGTGGTGTTGTTTGCACTGTATTTCCGTATGACCCGCGCACAGATCCGCCGCCTGGAGGAGGCCCAGCGCACCGCTGAGCAGGCCCGGCGGGAGGCTGAGCACGCGTCTCACGCCAAGAGCGAGTTCCTCTCCAACATGTCTCACGATATCCGCACTCCCATGAACGCCATCGTGGGCATGACCGCCATCGCCACGGCCAATCTGGACAATCCCCAGCAGGTCCAGAACTGCCTGCGTAAGATCACCCTCTCCAGCCGTCACCTGCTGGGCCTGATCAACGATGTGCTGGATATGTCCAAGATTGAGAGCGGCAAGATGACCCTCAACTACGACCAGGTCTCCCTGCGGGAGGTCATGGACAGCCTCGTCAACATTGCCCAGCCCCAGGTCCGCTCGAAGAACCAGCTTTTCGACGTCTCCATCCACGATATCATCACCGAGAATGTCTGCTGCGACGGTGTGCGGCTCAACCAGGTGCTGCTGAACCTGATTTCCAACGCCATTAAGTTCACCCCCGAGGGCAACGAGATCCATGTGGCCCTCTACCAGGCGGAATCCCCCCGGGGCGAGGACTTTGTCCGCTGCCATTTCTGGGTGGCCGACAACGGAATCGGCATGTCTGACGAGTTCCAGGCCCACATCTTCGAGTCCTTTGTCCGCGAGGACAGCGCCCGGGTCAACCGTACCGAGGGCAGCGGCCTGGGCATGGCCATCACCAAGTACATCGTGGACGCCATGGCGGGGCAGATCGAGGTGGAGAGCCACCAGGGCGCCGGCAGCCGCTTCCATGTGACCCTGGACCTCCAGAAGGCTCTGGTGCAGGAGGTGGACATGGTCCTGCCGCCGTGGAAAATGCTGGTGGTGGACGACGATCAGACGCTGTGCGAAAGCGTTTCGGAGTCCCTCAAGGCCATCGGCGTCCACGCTGAGTGGGTCCTTGACGGCGAGACCGCCGTCAGGATGGTCACCGAGCACAACCGCCGCGGCGACGACTACCAGATCATCCTGCTGGACTGGAAGCTTCCGGGTATGGACGGCATTGAGACCGCCAGGGAGATCCGCCACCGCCTCGGCGAGAATGTGCCGATCCTGCTGATCTCCGCCTACGACTGGAGCGACATTGAGAAGGACGCCCGGGAGGCGGGCGTCAGCGGCTTCATTGCCAAGCCGCTGTTCAGGTCCACGCTGTTCTACGGCCTGCGCCCCTTCGCCAGCGATCTCCCGACGGATGCCCCGGCCAAGCAGGAGGCGGACGGCGGCTTCCAGGGCAAGCGAGTGCTGGTGGCTGAGGACAACGAGCTGAACTGGGAGATCGCCTTGGAGCTGCTCTCCGACCTGGGCCTGGAGCTGGAATGGGCGGCGAACGGCAAGATTTGCGCTGAGATGTACGTTGCGTCGGAGCCAGGATATTATGCGGCGGTACTGATGGATCTGCGGATGCCGGTGATGAATGGCTACGAGGCCGCCCAGGCCATTCGCTCCTGCGGCCGGTTCGACGCCGATATCCCCATCATCGCCATGACCGCGGACGCCTTTTCCGAGGACATCCAGCACTGTCTGGAGTGCGGCATGAATGCGCATATCGCCAAGCCTATTGACGTGCAGGAGGTCGCGCGGATTTTGAAAAAGTATATTCGAGAGTAAGAACCTGTATCCACAACCCTCCACAGCCGGCAGGCCGGGTCTTTGGCTGCCCTGCTGAATCCCTCGCCCTGCCGGCCGCGTCCGGTTAGGAATACAGGCTTTAAAAATGATCGGTCCCCCCGGGGCGCTTCCGGTTGGAAAGCCGCCCCGGGGGGACCGTATTGCTTGATCAGCCGCGCCACTCGGTGATGGTCTCCAGTGGCAGGCGGGGGCGCGGCGCGGGAGCCTCCGCGGGGCGGCCCAGGGCCAGGACGGCCGCGGGCTCGCCAGGGATGCCGGCCCAGTCCTTCAGCGCCGCGTGGGCGAAGTAGGTATCGCAGACCCAGAGGCTCCCCAGGCCCAGGGCCGCGGCGGTCAGGCACATATTCTCCAGCGCCGCGCCCAGGGACTGGGCGTTGCACAGCTCCGCCACGCGCCCCTCGGCGTCCAGCGGGGTGTCCAGAGGACGGCCCAGGGGGTTCACCACCACGATAGCCGCGGGGGCTTCGTCCAGAATCGAAAAGCTCTGGGCCGCCCTGCCCCGGCAGTCGGTGCTCTGTGGCAGCAGCGGCCTCGCGGCCTCCTGGGCGAGGCCTGCACGGAGGGCCTCCACCAGCGCCGCCTTGGCTGCGCCCTGGGCCACAATAAACCGCCACGGCTGGCGGTTCTTGGCCGACGGGGCCAGCCGCCCCGCCTCCAGCACCGCTTCGAGCTCCTGCCGGGTCAGCGGCTGGTCCTGATACCGCCGGATGCTCCGCCGGGCGGCGATGAGGGCCGGCGTCACGCCATCAGCTCCGCCAGAACGGCCTTGATGGTGTGCATCCGGTTCTCCGCCTCGTCAAAGACGATGGAGGCCGGACTCTCGAACACCTCGTCGGTGACCTCCATCTCCGTGCGGCCGAATTTGGCCCCCATCTCCGCGCCAATGGCGGTTTTGAGGTCGTGGAAGGCCGGCAGGCAGTGCATGAAGCGGCACTGGGGGCCAGCCTGCTCCATCAGCGCCCGGTTGACCTGGTAGGGCGCGAGGTCACGGATGCGCTGCTCCCAGACCTCCATGGGCTCGCCCATGGAGACCCACACGTCGGTATAGAGGACGTCCGCGCCCCGCACCGCTTCCATCGGGTCCTCCGAGAAGCGGAGCCTGGCGCCGGTCTCGGCAGCGATTTTCTGGCAGGTCTCGATGAGCGCCGGGTCGGGGAAATAGGCTTTGGGCGCGCAGGCGGTGAAATCCATACCCAGCTTGGCGCAGCCCACCATCAGGGAATTGCCCATGTTGTACCGCGCGTCGCCCAGATACACCAGGTTGATCCCCCGGAGCTTGCCGAAGTGCTCCCGGATGGTCAGAAAATCGGCCAGAATCTGGGTGGGGTGGAACTCGTTGGTCAGGCCGTTGAACACCGGGACGCCGGCGTACCGCGCCAGCTCCTCCACGATCTCCTGGCCGAAGCCGCGGTACTCGATGCCGTCGTACATCCGGCCCAGGACCCGGGCGGTGTCGGCGATGGACTCCTTCTTGCCGATCTGCGAGCCGGCGGGGTCCAGGTAGGTCACGCCCATCCCCAGGTCCCGGGCCGCCACCTCGAAGGCGCAGCGGGTCCGGGTGGAGGTCTTTTCAAAGATCAGGGCCACGTGTTTGCCCTCGCAGAGGCGGTGGGGCACGCCGGCCTTCTTCTTGGCCTTCAGCTCGGCGGCGGTGTCCAGAAAATGCTGGATTTCCGCCGGGGTGAAGTCCAGCAGCTTGAGAAAATGCTTCATGTCGTTGTCTCCTTTTCCGAAAGCCACGCTTCCACGCGGCTGATGTGGGCCCGGACCGTCTCCGGGGCCGGCCCGCCGGGGACTGTGCGGCCCTGGAGGCAGGTCATGAGGTCGATGGCGTCGTAGACGTCCTGGTCAAACACGTCCGAGACGGCGCGGTAGGCCGCCAGAGGCAGCGTCTCCAGGGTCTGGCCGGTCTCGATGCACGAGCGGACCAGCCTGCCCACGCAGGTGTAGGCGTCCCGGAAGGGCATGCCCTTTTTCACCAGGTAGTCGGCGCAGTCGGTGGCGTTGATGAAGCCCTCGGCGGCGGCGCGGCGGAGCCTGCCGGTGCAGACGGTCATGGTCCCGTACATGGGCGTGAACACGTCCAGACAGAGGGATACTGTGTCCACGGCGTCAAAAATGGCCTCCTTGTCCTCCTGCATATCCTTGTTGTAGGCCAGGGGCAGGCCCTTCATCACCGTCAGCAGGCCCATGAGGTCCCCGTAGACCCGCCCGGTCTTGCCCCGGACCAGCTCGGCGATATCAGGGTTCTTCTTCTGCGGCATGATGGAGGAGCCCGTGGCGTAGGCGTCGTCCAGGGAGACGAAGCCGAACTCATAGCTGGCCCAGAGGATAATCTCCTCGGAGAAGCGGCTCAGGTGCATCATGAGAATGGAGAGCGCCGATGCCAGCTCCAGTACGTAGTCCCGGTCGGAGACGCCGTCGATGGAGTTCTCCGTGGGCCCGTCGAAGCCCAGGGCCGCGGCGGTACGCGCCCGGTCGATGGGGTAGGTGGTGCCGCCCATGGCCCCGGAGCCCAGGGGGCAGAGGTTCAGCCGCGCGCGGCAGTCAGCCAGCCGCCCCGCATCCCGCCGCAGCATTTCGGCGTAGGCCATGGTATAGTGGGCGAAGGTGGACGGCTGCGCCCGCTGGAGGTGGGTGTAGCCGGGCATGATGCTCTCCAGATGGTCCGACGCCTTGCGGCAGATGGCGGCAATGAGGGCGCGGACCTTCTCCTGGAGGGCGTCGATTTCCCTGCGCAGGTACATTTTCAGGTCCACCGCCACCTGGTCGTTCCGGGAGCGGGCAGTGTGCAGCCGCTTGCCGGCGTCACCGATGCGCTGGGTCAGGAGGACCTCGATGTTCATGTGGATGTCCTCATGTTCCTCGGAAAACTGGACCTTCCCGGCCTCGCAGTCCTCCAGAATCTCGCCCAGAGCTTTGACGATCAAGTCCGCCTCGCTCCGGGGGATGATGCCCTGCGCCCCCAGCATAGCCGCGTGGGCCATGGAGCCGGTGATGTCCTCGCGGTACATCCGCTGGTCGTAGGCGATGGACGCGTTGAGCTTGTCCACCAGCCGGTCGGTGTTCTTCTCGAACCGGCCTGCCCATAGTTTCATACTGTTTCCCTCTTCCACTCAAAAAGTTTCGCCGGCCTTTTCAAAGGCCGCAGGTTTCCAAAGGACGCTGTCCTTTGGCCGCGGCCCGCAGACCGCGGAATCCCCTATCCTTCCGCAATGTCAGGAAGGGGTCTGGGGAAACCCTGCAAAGGGGTTTCCCAGCACTGCCCCAGAACGGGCTAAAGGGGCAAACGCTGTCGTTTGCCCCTTTAGGCGAGTATGCGTTTTATCAGAGCTTGCCTTGCTCGCGCAATGCCTGCACCGTATCCGGCAGGCCCCAGAGGTTGATGAAGCCGGTGGCTTGGGCCTGGTCGTAGTCGCTCTCGTCGAAGGTGACCAGGCTCTCGGAGTAGAGAGTGTGGGGCGAGGTCACGGAGGCGGTGATGACGTTGCCCTTGTAGAGCTTCAGCTTCACCTGGCCGGTAACGTACTTCTGGGTCTCCACAGCGAAGGCCTGGAGGGCCTCCCGCAGGGGGGTGAACCACTTGCCGTTGTAGACCAGGTCGGCAAAGTCCACCGCCAGCTTGGATTTCATGTGCTTGGTGTCCTTGTCCAGGGTGATCATCTCCAGCACCTCGTGGGCGCGGTAGAGGATGGTGCCGCCCGGGGTCTCGTAGACGCCGCGGTCCTTCATGCCCACCAGCCGGTTTTCCACGATGTCCAGCAGGCCGATGCCGTTCTTTCCGCCGATCTCGTTGAGCTTGGCGATGATGGCGCTGGCCTTCATCTTCTCGCCGTCCAGGGCCACGGGCCTGCCCTGTTCAAAGTCTAGGGTGACGTAGGTGGGGGCGTCGGGGGCCTTGAAGGGGGAGACGCTCATCTCCAGGAAGCCGTCCTTGTCGTACTGCGGCTCGTTGGCAGGGTCCTCCAGGTCCAGGCCCTCGTGGCTCAGGTGCCAGAGGTTCTTGTCCTTGGAGTAGTTGGTCTCCC
>JAAWBZ010000243.1 GCA_022792945.1 Oscillospiraceae bacterium
CGTTGAGCACCCGCCACTGGTAGGGCACCGCCTTTTCTACGGCGTTGCCTATCCGCCCGTTCCAGAAGCTGTCGTCCACCTTTACGTCTTTTATGCTGATTTCCCGCTTTGGCGCCATGCTCTTGTCCTCCTTTGGTTTTTTATAGGCGATACCGCTCTGTTTCTATAATGCTTAAAATCCAGTGGATCCAACTGGCAACTGTGGAGGCCCGGCGGAAATAGGTACTGGAGGCATATACATGGTATGCCCCTAATGCCTCCATGATCTCCACGATTTCCTTCCTGTCCGGCACTTTCCCCCGCCCCAGGCACAGCCGCAGGGTTTCGTGGAACACCCCATGCTTTAAAATTTGCCCTGCAAGGGCAAGCTGCCGCTCTTTATGGGCAAGGCTCATAATGCGGCTGCCTTCCTGGGTGAGGTGGTATAAAACGCCCCGGTTTTCCCGCTCTTCCTTGCGGATAAGGCCCAGATAGCGCCCGGCATCTGTATAGTAATTGGTCTGGCGGCTTTCAAACAAATACCTGGATGTAATGTCTCTTGCTGTCATGGGGCGCTGGCTTAGCAACTCCAGCATATTGATGATCCTTGCCATGGAATCTGCCTGGGGAAAAGGGATTTCCGGCTCCTGGAGGAGGGCGGTCTGTGCAAGAAGGCTTTCAATATCTGACAGGGAAATTTTTGTGGCTATCTGATAGTTTTTCTGCTTCACCAACTGGAGGGAATTGTAATTGCCCGGATCCACAAAGGAATACTGGTACAGGCAGAACCTGCCGTTGGAAAAAACCAGGAAAACGGTTTTTACAGGTTTTGTGATGCGGGCGCTCCAGGTGCGGAAGGGGTAATACAACTGCCGGATTAGGAAATCCTTTGACAGGCTGTTCTTGGCCTCGAAAAGGGACAGGCTGCCAGCGCCTTCATAGGCGGCGTCAATTTCAATCTGCGCGCTGCTTACCGCAACCTGCTGAGGCCCTGCGGCGGCGTTTATGGCAAAGGAAAACACGCCGGATCCCATTTGCCCGCTGACTGTTGGCACGAGCCACTCCTCCTCCAAAAAATCTTCCAATATGCCGCAGGCGCCGGCACAGTGCAGGGCGATGGCTTCGCTTGTCAGGAACTGGGGCATCAGGCTTTGCAGGCAGCCGGGGATGGAAACAAGCTGCGCACCGGCGGCAGGCTCTTCAAACTCTTTATAGGCTTCAAAGGAGGAGATTACATAGCTGCCCCGGGACAGCGGCAGGATGGACAAGCTATTGTCCCGGAAAACAGCGGGGAGGTTCAGCTTGTGATCAAATTTCGTCATCAGCCTGGGTTCCCGGAACTCCTTGATCTGCTTGGCGCTGATGATGTATTTCCCCTGGGTTTCCACTTCATGCAGGATGGGGTATTTGTCAAACAGGCGCTCCCAGGCATCGTCATTCAGTCCCATAGTTGCGGATCAGCACCTCCTCTACGGCGCCGCGCTTGCGGGCGTTGGCGTTGATGGCGCGCTTGGCTTTGACAACGGTGACGTCATATGCCTGGTACAGCTCCCGGATGAAATCTGTGGCGGAATTGGAAAGCATGAACTTGACGCCGCGCTTTGTCAGCCTGTCGCAGGCCTCCTTCAGCCGGATCTGCTCCTCCCTGCCAAAGCCCCCCTGGTTATACCCGGTGAAATTGGCTGTGCCGGAAAGGGGATCGTAAGGGGGATCCAGGTAAACAAAGGCGCCTTTCCCTACCCGCTCCAGGGTTTGGGAAAAGTCTTCGCTGCAAAAGGTGATGC
>JAAWBZ010000053.1 GCA_022792945.1 Oscillospiraceae bacterium
CATCAAGTATGACGGCATGGGCTTTATCCCTCTGGATGAACTGATGAAAGGGGAAACGGCGTGACCGAAGTCACGCCGCCCCTTGAAAACACAAGGTTTTCAGGCTTTTGCCTAATACTGTTTTACGACCACCGCCCATTCCCGGCGGGCGCTTTTTTGCGGATTTTGCAAAATTTATTGGACAATCAGGCGGACCATGCGCTGCAGGATGACCGCGACCTCGGCGCGGGTGGCGGTGCCGTCGGGATCGATGACGCCGCCGGCCTTGCCGGAGATCAGGCCGCTGCCGACGGCCCAGCGCATGGCGTCCTTGGCCCAGTCGGAGGTATTGGAGCTGTCGCTGAACCTGGTGAGATCGCCATTGGCGGCAGTATCCAGCCCCAGGGTCCCGGCGTAGCGGCAGAGCATGGCCGCCAGCTGCTCGCGGGTGACATTGCCGTTGGGGTCGAAGCCGTTCCCGGTGCCGCTGACGATGCCAGCCTCGCTGGCCCAGGCCACGGCGCCGCTGTACCACATGCCGTCCGGCACGTCGTGGAAATCATGGCTGCCTGTGGCGGACGCGTCCTCCAGGCGGCAGAGGACCGTTGCCAGCATGGCCCGGTTCATGGGCGCGTTGGGCGAGAAGGTGTTGGCCGCGGTGCCGCTGAACAGCTCATGGCTGGAGGCAAAGGC
This sequence comes from Oscillospiraceae bacterium, assembly GCA_022792945.1. Taxonomy (GTDB): domain Bacteria; phylum Bacillota; class Clostridia; order Oscillospirales; family Oscillospiraceae; genus Avoscillospira_A. Next base: position 673 of record JAAWBZ010000053.1, read on the forward strand.
CACAGCTTCCCTGGCCCAGTGGTTTTCAGTATCAGCGAAGGGCTTGGCATTGTCCACGGCCTTCACCGTGCAGCTGCCGTCCAGCAGACCCAGAACGTTCCGGCCGTCCGCGATGGATTTCTTCACGATGGTTTCCGTGCCGTCGGCGCGGACCACCACCAGCACGCTGCCGGTCTGCGCCGGAACACTGGCGATCACGCCGCCGGAGAGCTTCTCCACCGCCTTGCCGTCCACGGCCACCTCCAGCCTGACCGCGCCGTCATGGGCCTCGGCGGAAACGGTGACCTTGCTGCCGGACTGGCCGGACAGCGTCTGAAGGCTCCGGGCAGGAAGTGTGATATCGGCGAGGCCGGTTTCCACCTTCAGCGCGGCGCCGGTCTGCTTGGCGATGCTGTCCACGCCGGTCTTGGGCAGGTCTACGCTGATCTTGCCGGCCTCACCCCGGACCTCCGGCGCGATGACAATGGCGTCCGCCTGCGCGGTCTTGGCCTGGGCAATGGCGTCGCGGAGGGCCTTTTCCGTCACAGTGGCTGTGGCCTCGCCCTGGCTGTTGGCGGCAGCCGCGGGCTTGACGGTGACCGCCGTACCGGGTGTCGCGGAGGGCCGCGCCGCCGTGCCGCCGGAGGAGGAGCCCAGGCTCTCCGAGGCCCGCTCCACGGTATAATCGTCGGTGTAGTGCAGAACAATGCGGTCGCCGGCGCGGACGGTCTGCTCCGCAATGCCCAGCTCAGAATATTGCTCGTTGAGGGTGTACATCCAGCCGGAATTGCTGCCGTTGTCCAATTCGGCCAGTCCCCGGACGGCACTGATATAGTTTCCGTCGCCGTTGACAAAGGGGATGTCCGCATCGCCCAGCGCCCGGGTAATGACCGCCAGCACCGTGGCATCTTTGGCCACGGCGACGCTCTGCCGCGGCAGCCATTCCGTAAGATTGCCCGCCTTCATGGTGTGCGTCTGGCCGTCGCCATGCTTTTCATCGCCCAGGAGCGTGAAGTACACGGTGATGGTCTCGCCGGACGGTCCGGACGGCTCGCCGCCGGAGCCGGCGGTGACGGTGACAGCGACCTCGGCGGTCTTGCCGGCGTAGGAGATGATTACTTTGTTCGTACCCGCTGTCAAGACGTCAGGGTCGCAGGTATAGCCGTCCACGGCCCCGGTTTGGCCGTTGTCGTAGGTGGCGGTGACCACCATGCCGGTGGGATCGAACCGCTCGCCGGCGGTGTAGCTGGTCTTGGCAGGAGGCGTGGTAACGGCAATACCGGTTACCTCCAGCGGCGTCTTTGTCAGGGTGACGGATATCGTTCTGGCGATGTGATCTGCGGCTTCCGCCTCGCTCACTGTGAAAGTATCTGTGGCGTCCTGATACCCATTCAGCTTGGCGGTATAGGTATACTCTCCCGCCGGCAGATCGTAGTAGAGTCCGGCTGTCGCCTGGACGGCGGCGCCGTCCTGCTTGACCGTCACCGCGGCGTTTGCCGGCGCCACGGTGAAGCGCAGCGGACAGTGCGCAGCCTGCGCCGTGGCCTGCGCGGCTGGCATAGCTGCGAAGTCATAGACCTGCGCCGCCCCCTGGACCTTCCGGGCCAGCTGCCAGGCAGCCAGCCCCCGGAGGCCCTGCTCGGTGGCAAAGCTGTTGTTGGTCGGCTTGAACCCGTCGCCTGTGTCGCTGACCTGGGTCATAAGACCGTCCACAAGGCTCTTGTCGGAGCCCTCGGCCTTCACTGCGGCACAGTCCTCTCCCACCGCCGCCATGGCGGCCATGGCAAGGCCTGTGGAGGCAGCGTTTCCGATGGAGCCGTCGGCATTCTGCTTGGCCTTGACGGCGGCCACGGTTTCGTCAACCACGGCTTTGATCTCGCTCTCGCCGCAATAGGGCGCCAGCGCCAGGAGCATGGGGGTAGCGCCATCGGTACCCCGCTGCATATTCTGCCAGCTTGCCTTGGTGGAAACGGCGGCCTCTTTCAGATATGCAATTTGCGCCTCTGTGGCGTAGTCCGCGCCCTGCTGCAGCGCGATGAGCACATAGGGCAGCGTATATTGGTTGACGACGGCCTTGTCCTGCGCGTCCACCAGGTCCGTGAGCTTTTTCACCACGTCCACAGTCTCGCCGTCGGCGGTCACCACCCTGCGGGCGTCATAGCCCATGGCGCGGAGCGTGATGATGTACTTGGCCAGGTCGCCGGGCTTTGCGGCAGCGGCGGCAAGGGGAATGAGTTTATTGAGGTATTCCTGCTTTTGTGCGTCTGTCAGCTTGCTGTCCGTGTCAGGAAACGCCATGGCATAGGCGGCCAGGTCGGCGGCCAGCCAGGAGGCGTTGGCGTCGGAGGCGATGCCGCTTGCAGCATACTTGGCGGCAATGGCGTCCATGACGGCCTGCGCATCCGGGGCCTCCGGCCCGGGGTCCGGAGCTGGAACATTCCCGTCCGCGTCTTTCATGGGGATGGTCACGGTGTAGGTTTTGAACTCATCTCCGTTGTTGACTGTAATAACCAGCTTGTTATTTTCGCCGGGAACCATATTATTGAAATTCGTTGCATCGCCGCCGGATATTACTGTTTTGCTTACATCTCCCAGCATTGCTGTGATTGTTGCAGAGTCACTGGCTGCGGTGGCCTTGACATATGCCAGTTTCGCATATTGCTGATAGTCTACAGCATCCACAGCATAGGATGTAACATCATAACTAAAAGCTGGTTTGAGTGTCAATGCGCCTTGAACGTTGGTTAAGTCTGTGACTGACAGCGCGGTCAAATCACAGGGACCGTAATCCGTACCCTTGGCGGCATCCTCCAGCCTTTCCGCTGCCGTTTGGAGCTGCTCAATGGGGGAACCCGGACCATATATTGATATCCCCTTGCTGCCGATCAAGCCTATCCACATGCCCTCATCGGTGTTTGCATCAGGCCGGAGCGTGGCCACGACATCGTCATCCAGCTTGGCCTGCGCGTACAAGTCTGTCAGCAACGCTTCTGCTTCGCTTTTGGCCGCGTAGTATGCCGCCTTAGCGGAATCGGAGAATCCGGAGGTATCCACTGTCTGCTTTACCATCGCCTCAAGCTTGTGATATAGCTTCACAAGCTCCACATCGTGGTAAACCATAGCTTGCGCGCTGCCGTCCCAAGTACTGTACACCGAGAAAATACCCTCTACAACGGCGCCGTCCGAAGTAACGGTGTCAGTGCCGATACCGTTGGATAAACCCACTCCGTCAATGGAGAAAGACCAGCCGGGCCAACTTAGATTGCTTGAGCTATTGGCCAGGAACTGGGCCACAGTCTCATCTAAAAAGCCTATTTTTGTTATATAGTCGTTATTCAATCCCTCAATGGTAAAATCCTGCGTTGCTTTGGCAGCTTCCAAAACAGCCTTTACTGTGGAGCCACTGGGGACTGTCACGGTGATATCACTGGGAATATCGGTGTCATCCCCAATTATGTCTGCTCCCAGCAAATCCATCCTGAGCTTTGCCAAATCCTCAGCCACGGCAGGGGCTGAAAAGCGGACGGTTACGGAAATGTCTCCATCTCCCGCCAGCGCGCTTGTGGGCAGGATGCCCAAGAGCAGCACCAGGACCAAAAACAGGCTGAACATTCGCTTTTTCACATTATTTTCCTCCTTTTTGATGAAAAAAGCCGTTCTGCCGTCTCCGGACGCGCCGGTCTGCGCTGGAGCAGTAAAAAACGCCTTGCGCCGAAGCACAAGACGTGAATGAGCCTGCCCCGCCGCCTCCGCGGCACAGCAGCCCTGCAAAATCCAGTTTCGGCAGATTTGCCGCCATCGCCATGTGTCTGACTTATCCTCCGAAGAGGCTTCACAGTGACCGACTCGCGGGGCATCGCACCCCATTCCATGGGCCGCAAACGCGGCTGCGATGGCGTTAACTATGGAATTGTCTCTATCTTAATATCCGCAGCCCCATTTGTCAAGGGGGGACTTTTACAAAAACAGCTCCATCGCCAGCACCACCGCGCAGCTGAGGACCGCTACCTGCAAAAGGCTCCCGCCGCGCCAGGACAGGACGATGCCGGTAATCAGCGCCGCCAGGGCCGACCAGGGGGACTGCGTCGCGTCCAGGATTGCCGGAAAGGTCATCACCGCCAGTGTCACATAGGGCACATAGTAGAGAAACGACCGCAGCACCCGGCTGGTGATCTCCCGCCGGATCAGGACCAGGGGCAGGGCGCGGATGAGGTACGTCACCGACGCCATAACCAGAATATACAGCCAGATATTACCGCGCATCGCCCTCCGCCTCCTTCACCGGGAAGAAAACCGCCGCCGCCAGGGAGATCGCCGCGGTCAGCACGATGGTCTTGACCCCCGCCGGCACGGAGCGCAGCGCCTGCCAGCGGTCCGCGGCGAAGCTGGCGGCAAAGCTGACGGCCACCAGCCCCGCGATCACCCGGCTCCGCCGGGCCGGCGGGATGATGATGGCCAGGAACATGCCATACAGCCCCACGCTCAGGGCGCTGACCACCCGCGCCGGCAGCGCACTGCCCATGACCACCCCCAGGAACGTCCCCAGTCCCCACCCCGGGACAGCCACGGCCATGGCCCCGTAGGTGTACCACGGGTCCAGCCGCCCCGGGCGGGCGGCGGAGATGCCGAAGATCTCGTCGGTAACGTCGTAGGCCACCAGCATCCGGTGGCCCAGGGGCGTGTCCGGCGGGAGCTTCTGGCTCAGGGCGCAGGACATCAGCAGGTAGCGGGCGTTGGCGATCAGGGTCATCAGCGCCACCTCCAGATAGCCCGCCCCGGCGGCGATCAGCGCAAAGGCGGCATACTCCCCGGCGGAGGCATTGTTGGTGAGGCTGGCCGTCAGGGCCTGGGCAGCGCTGAGCCCGGCGCGGCGCGCGGCGATGCCCAGAGCGAAGGACACCGCGAAATAGCCCAGCGCAATGGGGACGCCGTCCCGCACACCCTGGGCAAAAGAGGATCGTTTGGTTTCCATGCAAGCCACTCCATTTCCGTTCTTTATTATACAATGCCGACGAAAAATGTCAACGGCGGCGCGCCTTGCTTTCCGGCCCCGAATGTGGTAAAATTGGTGTAATCGACGAAAAAGGGGCTGCGGCCATGACTGCGCAGGAGCTTTGGAACCGGTTTTGCCGGGAGAACCATGTTGCCCCCGGAACACTCTACAAGACGTGGGCCCTCTGTGGCGGGGCGCCGCCCGCGGGCAGGCCGGCGGCGGGCGCGTACAGCGTCCTTTTGTATGAAAACGGCCAGGCCGCGGGGAGCCTCCAGAACACAAAGATCTCCCCGGTCCCCTTTGACCAGGTGCCGGCCTCCCACGCATACAAGGAGTGCGAGGACCCGCGGGTGCTGGTGGCGTGGCGGGAGACCCGCCGGCGCGCCTTTGCCGCGGACTGCCGCGCCGCGGGACTGCCCTTTGACGAGGCCGGGCTGTGTGTGCTGGAGGAATTCCGGCTGGTCTGTGCCCCCTGACGCCCCGCACCAAAGCCAACCGGAGGAACCGCCATGCCGATCTTTCCCATCACCGACTTTTCCGCCCCCGAGCTGGACGTCTACGCCCGCCTCACCGAAAACCAGCTGCTCAGCCGCGCCGACCCGGCCAGCGCGCTGTTCATCGCCGAAAGCCCCCTGGTGGCAGGCCGCGCCCTGGACGCCGGGTGCGTGCCGGTTTCGCTGCTGATGGAGGACAAGCACGTCCAGGGCAAGGGGCGGGAGATCATCCGCCGCTGCGGCGATATCCCCGTCTATGCCGCCCCGCTGGAGACGCTGATCCAGCTGACCGGCTTCCATCTGACCCGGGGGCTGCTCTGTGCCATGCGCCGTCCGGCCCTGCCCGCGCCGGAGGCCGTCTGCCGCGACGCGCGGCGGGTGGCGGTACTGGAAAACGTAATGAACCCTACAAATCTGGGGGCTGTGTTCCGCTCCGCCGCCGCCCTGGGGGTGGACGCCGTCCTGCTGACCCATGCCGGCAGCGATCCGCTCTACCGCCGTGCCATCCGTGTGAGCATGGGCGCGGTGTTCCAGGTCCCCTGGGCATACCTGCCCCAGGAGGGGGACTGGACGGCCTTTCTGGGCGCGCAGGGCTTCCGCACGGCGGCGCTGGCCCTGCGGGAGGACGCGCTGCCTATCCATGACCCGCGCCTCCGGGCGGAAGAACGCCTGGCCATCGTCCTGGGCACCGAAGGGGACGGCCTCCGCGGCGGGACCATCGCCCGGTGCGACTATACGGTCCGCATCCCCATGACCCACGGTGTGGATTCCCTGAACGTCGCCGCCGCCAGCGCCGTGGCCTTCTACCAGCTGGCGCTGCTGCACCAGGCGCCATAAGAGGCCCGGCATCTCCGGGTCCTCTCCAGGCACAAAAGCGCGCCGCACTTGACAAAGCGGGCGCGTCTGTCTAAAATCTGTTTGAAAGATGTGTCTGCAGTAATGGCATTGGCAACCATCGCCATATGAAAGCAAAATTCAAGGGCTTGCTGCCTGCTTTACACAGACAACAAGCCCTTCAGTTGCATGAACAATTTTTGTCTAATTTCTCAGGGATACTTCATAGGATCTGTTTTTTTGCATTTTTTACCCTACAATCAGGAAGAACTTGAACAGGAACAGCACGGAAATGGCATAGGTCAGCCAGTGCACTTCCTTGGCGCGGCCGGTGAACAGCTTGATGACCGAGTAGGAGATCATCGCGATGCCGATAGCATTGCCGATGGAGCTGGAGATGGGAACCGTGATCAGCATCAGCGCCGCGGGGACCATCTGGGTGGCGTCGCCGAAGTCCACGTTCCGCAGACCCGTGAGCATCAGGATGCCCACATAGATCAGCGCCGCCGAGGTCACCGGCGCCGGGATCAACGCGGCGATGGGCGCGATAAAGATACAGGCCAGGAACAGGATGCCGCAGGTCAGCGCGGTCAGACCCGTGCGGCCGCCCGCCTCGACGCCCGCGGAGGACTCGACAAAGGTGGTGATGGTACAGTTGCCGGTGAGAGAGCCGGCGATGGTAGCGACAGCGTCGGAGGTCAGGGTCTGCTTCATGCCGGGCATGTTGCCGTCCTTGTCCAGCATGCCGCCCAGGCTGGCGGCGCCGATAACGGTGCCGATGGTGTCAAACATATCAATGATGCCGAAGGTCAGGATCAGCGTCGCCGCGGTCAGTGCGCCGATGTCCAGGAAAGCCTTGAAGTCCAGCTTGAAGAGCGTCGTCTCCACCATATCTGCGAAGGGCGGGACGAAGCTGGCTGTGGCCAGGGAGGCGAAGGGGTTGTTGTGCAGGAATACCGCGTCGCAGATCCAGTAGAAGATGCTGCTGACAAGCATACCGATGAGCATCGCGCCCTTGACCTTCTTCTGGGCCAGGACGACGATGATAAAGAGGCCAATGAACATGGTCAGCACATACAGCACCATCGTGGGATAGCCGCTGCCCATGGTCGTCTGGGCAAAGCCAGGCGTCAGCGCGCCGACGAAGTCCTTCATCACGTAGAACGGGCCGCCCGACTCAGAGTAGATGCCGGCGTTGGAGCCCAGGCCGATGTTCAGGAGCATCAGGCCCACTGCCGGGGAGATGCCAAGGCGGATGCCCAGGGGGATGGCATTGATGATCTTCTCACGGACGTTGAAGATGGAGAGGATCAGGAATACGACGCCTTCAACGAAGATGATGCAGAGCGACGCCTGATAAGCCTTGAGATAGGTGAAGCCGGTCAGCGCCACCACGTTGGTCGCCACGGCGGCGAAGAACACGTTGAGGCCCATGCCGGGTCCCAGCGCGAAGGGCTTGTTGGCATAAAAAGCCATGCAGAACATACCGATGGCCGAGGCGATGCAGGTGGAGAGGAAGATGCCATTCCACAGCGGACTGCCCGTATCAAAGCCGGTGAGCATATTGGGGTTGAGCGCAATGATGTACGCCATGGTCATGAAGGTCGTCAGACCTGCCAGGATCTCTGTGCGGACGCTGGTGTTGTTTTCCTTGATTTTAAATACCTTGTCTAACATTTTGGTTCTATCCCCCTAATCGTTCGTTTGACTGCTGCCTGATGGTCAATGCCTCCTTCTCCTGAATTTTATCGCCAGGGCCTACTGGCCCAAATAGCGCCGGACCTCCTGCTCCGCCTCGCGGACCAGCCGCTCCTCGTCCACACCGGCGAGGCGGCCTTCCCTGACCGTGACGCGGCCGTTGACAATGGTATAATCCACCGGGCCCTTGACGCCCACGGTGCCCAGGACCGACTTGGGATCGCAGCACGCGCCCACCAGCTCCAGCCGGTCGGCCTTCAGGAGGAACAGGTCCGCGCACTTACCCGCCTCCAGCGAGCCGATCTCCTTCTCCCGGCCCAGCAGCCGGGCGCTGCCCATGGTGGCGACCTTGAGAAGGTCGTAGCCGGAGGGGGCCTTTTCGCTGGAATTGAGGCGGTGGAGCAGATAACTCACCCGCAGCTCCTCCAGCAGGTTCGAGCCGTCGTTGGACGCCGAGCCGTCCACGCCCAGGCCCACCGGGATGCCCATTTCCAGCATCTCCGGGATCCGGGCGATGCCGGAGGAGAGCTTCATGTTGGAGATGGGGCAGTGGCACACGCCGGTCTTGGTTTCAGCCAGGAGCTTCAGCTCCTCGCCGTTGAAGTGGATGCCGTGGGCGTACCAGACGTCCGGACCGGTCCAGCCCAGCGTTTCCATATAAGCCAGGGGCCGGAGGCCCACCTTCTCCAGGGTGTAATTCTCCTCATCCTTGGTCTCGCACAGGTGGGTGTGCAGGCGGACGCCGTACTCTCTCGCCAGCACGGCGCTCTCCCGCAGGAGGTCCGCCGAGACCGAGAAGGGCGAGCAAGGCGCCAGGGCGATGCGGCGCATGGACTGGAAGGAGGTGTCGTGGTACTTGCCGATCAGCTCGGCGCTGTCGCGCATGATCTCGTCCACACTCTGCACCACGCTGTCCGGCGGCAGGCCGCCGTCCTTCTTCGAGAGGTCCATGCTGCCCCGGGAGAAGTGCATCCGGATACCCAGCGCCTCCGCCGCCTGGGCCTGCGCGCCGATGAGGTCGCCGGCGTTCTTGGGGAACACGTAGTGATGGTCAAAGACGGTGGTGCAGCCGTTTTTCATCAGCTCGCCCATGCCCACCGAGGAGGAGAGGCGGATGGTGTCCTCGTTGAGGCCCTTCCAGATTTCATAGAGGGTGGTCAGCCAGTCGAACAGCTCCATATTCTGCACCTGCGGCAGATTGCGGGAGAACACCTGATAGAGGTGATGATGGGTATTGACAAGGCCGGGATAGCAGAGCATCCCCGTGGCGTCGAGGACCTCGTCGGCCTCCGGCGCGTCCGGGCCGATGGAGCGGATCAGTCCGTCCTCGCAGTAGACGTTCACGTTTTCATAGACACGGTCCTGGTCGTCGCAGGACACCAGAGAGCGGATGTTGCGGATCAGCAGACGGTGCATGGGAAAACCTCCGTTTCAGCGGATTTTGTGGATTTCTGCCAGAATTGGTTTCTATATTCTGGATGATACCATAGTGCCTGCGCAGATGTCAACCGCCCGTTTGCGAAAAAAGGGGTTTTTTTATTTTTCCGGGCAGAAATTTTTAGGGATAGGACTGGACAAAACGCCGGTTTTAAGGCAAAATAGACAAAAAGTCCACTGCCTACGGAGGTCTTGTCCATGAAAGAACAGCCCTATGAACTTTACCCCGAGACCTACATCCGCCTGCTGGACTGGATCCGCGGCTACGCCCGGGCGCACAAGACCAACCGTCTCCCCTCCGAGCAGGACATCGCCCAGCAGTTCGGCGTCAGCCGGGTGAAGATCCGCGACGTGCTCTCGCAGCTGGAGGGGGCTGGCTACGTCAGCCGCAAGCGGGGCACCGGCACGCTCATCAACCGCTACGTCCTGGACGAGCCGGCGCGGCTGGACATCGACAGCGTCTATGTGGACATCGTCGCCGCCTGCGGCTACCAGCCCCGCTCCACCCTCAACGCCGTCAAGCTTTTGCGCGCCGCGCCGCCGGAGATCGCCGGCAAGCTGGCCCTGAAGCCCGGCGACAGCGTCTACCGCCTGGAGAACACCATCTACGCCGACGAGCAGCCGGTCATCCTGATCGTGGACTACATCCCGGCGCCGTATTATGACTCCTCCGGCGGGGAGCTGCCGCTGCTGGACCAGAACATCTTCCTCTTTTTGCAGGGGATGTGCGACGAGCTGCTGGAGACGCTGATCGTCCACGTGGACGCCTGCGTGGCGGACGCGCGGCTCTCAAGGCTCATGGCGGTGGAGGCGGGCTTTCCCCTTCTGAAGCTGGACAGCGTTTGCTATACCAAGACGTCGGAGCCGGTGCTCTACTCGGTGGAGCACTACAACACCAGGCTGATCCCCTTCTCCTTCCAGAAGCGGGTGCTCAGCGCCAAGTTCAAGCGAAGCCTGCCGCCGGACGGCCTCCGGTGAGCGGCAGAAGGAGGTTTCTATGCCAAGAATCACATGGCGCGCCGGCGCGCACAGCGGCACGGCGGAGGCCGAAGCGGGCAGTCCGCTGATGGACGCCCTGCGGGCCCTGGGCCTGTCCTTCCCCTGCGGCGGCCGGCACACCTGCGGAAAATGCCGGGTGCTGGCCTCCGGCGCGCTGTCGGAGGCGGGCGAAAACGAGCGCGCCCTGCTGCGCGGCACGCCGGCGGGGACGCGCCTGGCCTGCTTTGTCCGGGTGCTGGGCGACTGCGAGATCATCCTCCCCCAGCGCGCCGGCGACCGGATCGAGACGGGCTCCGCCGTCCTGGACGCGCCTCTGGACCCCATCTACAAGGGGGCGTTCGGCGCGGCCTTCGACATCGGCACCACCACGGTGGTGGGCTACCTCTTTTCCCGGGAAAAGCCGGAGGCCCTGGCCGTGGCCGGTGAGATGAACCGCCAGGGGCGCTGCGGGGCCGACGTGCTCTCGCGCATCGAATTCACGCTGCAAAATACCGTCGAGCCCCTGCGGGAGCTGATCTGCGGGCAGCTCTCGGACCTGCTGGTCCGGCTGTGCCGGGACGCCGGGATCGGGAAGGACCAGCTCTCGGGCCTCTGCGTCACCGGCAACACCACCATGCTCCACATGGCCGCGGGGCTGGACCCCCGCTCCCTCTCCCAGGCCCCCTTCACGCCCCAGTCGCTGTTCGGCGAAACATGGGACCTGCGCCTGCCGGACTTCCCGGACCTGCCGGCGTATCTGCCCAGGTGCGTCTCGGCCTATGTGGGGGCGGACATCACCTGCAGCATCCTCGCCAGCGGCATCCTGCGCCAGCCGGGGCGGTGGCTGCTGGTGGACGTGGGCACCAACGGCGAGATGGCGCTCAAGACCGGGGAGGGCCTCTTCTGCTGCGCCACCGCCGCCGGCCCCGCCTTTGAGGGGGCGGGCATCTCCTGCGGCTCCAGCGCCTGCGCCGGGGCCATCAGCCAGGTCTCCCTGGAGGACGGCGCGCTGCGCTGCGCGGTCCTCGACGGCGGCGAGGCAAAAACCCTCTGCGGCTCGGGGCTCATCGACGCCGTGGCGTGCCTGCTGCGCCGGGGCGACATCACCCCCAAGGGGCGGACCGGCGGCGCGCTCCCCCTTTTCGGGGCAGTGCAGCTCACCCAGATGGACGTCCGTCAGCTCCAGCTGGCCAAGGGGGCCGTCCGCGGCGGCATGGACACGCTGCTCCACGCCGCCGGACTTTCCTACGGGCAGCTGGACGGCATCGTTCTCTGCGGCGGCTTCGGCAGCCGCCTGGACCCGGCCTCGGCGGAGGCCATCGGACTGCTCCCGGCGGGCATGGCGGAGAAGACCTCCGCCATCGGCAACGCCGCCGGCGCCGGCGCCGGGCAGATCCTCCAGTCCCGGCCGTGCCTGGACGAGGCGGCGCGCATCCCGGCGATGGCCCATGTGGTGGAGCTGTCCGCCAGCAAGTACTTCCAAAAGCGCTACATCCAGGCCATGAACTTCCCGCCCCTGTGCGAACAGGACCCACTTTCTAACTTAGGAGGCAGACAGTTATGAGCAAGAGCGTAGGTCAAAGCAAACTCCGGGTGGACGCCTATGACAAGGCCGCCGGCCGCGCCAAATTCACCGACGATCTGTGCGACCAAGGCGCGCTGGTCACACGGCTGGTCCACGCCGCCATCGCCCACGGCCGGGTCCTCTCCATCGACACCAGCGAGGCGGAGAAGGTCCCCGGCGTGGTGCGCGTCTTCACCTGCTTTGACGTGCCCAAGAACTACTTCCCCACCGCCGGCCACCCCTGGAGCACCGACCCGGAACACCAGGACATTGCCGACCGGCTGCTGCTGGCCGAGCACGTCCGCTACTATGGCGAGGACATCGCCGTGGTGGTGGCGGAGGACGAGGTGGCCGCTGCCCAGGCCGCGCGGCTGGTGAAGGCTGAGTATGAGGAATACCCCTTTGTCCTGGACGTCCAGAAGGCCATGGAGCCCGGCGCGCCGCAGCTGCACAAGGACTACCCGGGCAACGTTGTCGGCCATACGCCGCTGCGCCAGGGAGACTACGCCGCCGCCATCCAGGAGCCCGGCCTCATCAAGGTCGAGGGCTGGTACGAGACCCCCACCGTGCAGCACTGCCACATCGAGAACAACATCTGCACCGCCCATATGGAGAACGGACGCATCATTGTCACCGCCTCCACCCAGATCCCCCATATCATTCGCCGCATCTGCGGCCAGGCGCTGGGGATCCCCTGGGGCAAGGTGCGGATCATCAAGCCCTATATCGGCGGCGGCTTCGGCAACAAGCAGGACGCCCTTTACGAGCCGCTCACCGCCTGGCTCACCACACAGCTGGGCGGGCGGCTGGTGAAGGTGGACTGCGCCCGGGAGGATACCTTCGTTACCAACCGCGTCCGCCACGCCATCCGCACCCATCTCATCTCCTGGGTCCGGCCCGACGGGTCCCTGGCGGCGCGGAAGGCGGAATATTTTTCCAACCAGGGCGCGTACATGTCCCACGGCCACGGCGTGGTGCTCAAGGGCATGAGCGCCCTGCCCGAGCTCTATCCCTGTCCCAACATTGAGGGCGACGCCTGGACTGTCTTTACCAACCGCCCCTCCGGCGGCGCCATGCGCGGCTACGGCACGCCCCAGGTCATGTGGGCCGAGGAGGGCCACATCGACGAGATCGCCCGGGTCCTGGGCCGCGACCCGGTGGAGTACCGCCGGCAGATCGTCATGCCCAAGGGCTTCTGCGACCCCTTCAGCAGGAACGAGAACTACGCCGACTCCTTCCGCGAGACCATGGACCGCGGCATGGCCGCCATCGGCTGGGCGGAGAAGCGGAAGGCCTATGCGCATCAGACCGGCCCCGTCCGCCGGGGCATCGGGGCGGCGCTGTTCTGGTACAATACCGGCGTCTGGCCCATCTCCCTGGAATCCAGCTCCTGCCGGATGGTGCTCAACCAGGACGGCACGGTGCAGGTGATGACCGGCGAGACCGAGATCGGGCAGGGCTGCGACACCGCCTTCGCCCAGATGGCCGCCGACGCCATCGGCATCCCTTTCGAGGACGTCCACATCATCTCCACCCAGGACACCGACATCACCCCCTACGGACAGGGCGCCTACGCCTCGCGGCAGACCTACATGGGCGGCTTCTCCCTGCGCCAGACGGGGCTGCTGCTCAAGGACCGGATCCTCTCCTATGCCGTGGAGCTGACGCGGCAGATGAAGGACAACCTGGATCTGGTGGACGGCCGAATCCTCCGCAAAAGCGACGGCCGCGCCCTCATGTCCCTGGGAGAGCTGGCAACCGAGGCTCTCTACTCCATGGAGCACAGCCAGCATATCACCGCCGAGTCCACCTGCCAGATCAAGAACAACGCCTATTCCTTCGGCTGCACCTTCGCCGAGGTGGAGGTGGACATCCCCATGTGCAAGATCAAAATCCTGAACATCGTCAACGTCCACGACTGCGGCAGGCTCATCAACCCCCAGCTGGCCGAGGCGCAGGTCCATGGCGGCATGTCCATGGGCATCGGCTACGGCCTGAGCGAGCAGCTGCTCTTCGATGAAAAGACCGGGCGGGTGCTGAACAACAACTTCCTGGACTACAAGCTCTCCACCGCGATGGACCATCCCGACCTGCACGCGGAGTTTGTCCAGAACCCAGAGCCCACCAGCCCCTACGGCACCAAGGCCCTGGGAGAGCCTCCGGCCTGCTCCCCCGCCCCGGCCATCCGCAACGCCGTTCTGCAGGCGACGGGCGCGGCGGTGCGCACCGCGCCCATGACGCCGCATGTGCTCTACCGGGACTTCCACGAAGCGGGCCTCCTCTGAATTCGGCGGCTGAAAAAAACTTTTTTCCGATTCAGTGTGACTGCTTTCGCCCATCCGGGGCGGTTTCCGGCCTGAAAGCCCGCTCTCTTCCACTTTTTGGCGGAAAATCAGTCATACCGCCCGCCCGGCAGGCGGACAGACACAGATTTGACAGAGCTTTGATGGATATGCTATACTGAGACTGTACTAGATACCGGATTTTTTGGGGGATATTTCCAAAAAAGTATCAAACCAATCGAAAAGGAGTTGCAATCATGGACCAGTATTACGAGAAGCTGATGGAGTGTGTCCTGGACGGCGAGGAGGATGAGGCCGTCGAGATCACACGGGCCGAGATCGAGGCGGGCACCGACCCGCTGGATATCGTGCAGAAGTGTCTGGTACCCATCCTGGACGATGTGGGCGACAAGTTCTCCAAGCTGGAGATTTTCCTGCCCGACCTCATCATGTGCGCCGACGTGGCCAAGGTCGTCAAGGATGAGATCCGCGCGCACCTGCTCAGCGCCTCCGGCGGCTCTGAGAGCGCGGGCAAGGTGGTCATCGGCACCGTGCAGGGCGACGTCCACGACATCGGCAAGAACATCGTCGCCACCCTCCTGGAGGTCAACGGCTACGAGGTCATCGACCTGGGCAACGACGTGCCGCCCTACACCTTCATCGAGACGGCCAAGCGGGAGAATGTGGACATCATCGCCCTCTCCTCCCTGCTGACCACCTCCATGCCGTACATGGGCGACGTCATCAAGAATCTCAGCGGCCTCGGCATCCGCGAGCAGTACAAGGTCATCGTGGGCGGCGGCCCCGTGTCCGCCGAGTGGGCCGAGTCCATCGGCGCGGACGGCTACAGCAACGACGCCAACGAGGCTGTCGAGCTGTGCAGAAAAATCATGGCTGAGAGAAAGGCGGGCTGAAACCTATGAAATCCCACACCAGATTGCTCACCGTCCTGGACCGCATGGACAACGGCCCGGTGATGGAGGAAAAGGACTTTGATAAGCTCATCTCCAAGACTGTCCGCAGCCTCACCAAGAAGTACGACCTCAAGTACGACCGCTCTCAGGCCATCATCACCGATGACGACCTGGCCGACCGCTTTTTTGAGGCCGGCCTGGAGCTGGCCAGCATCGCGGGCGTGTACTGCACCGACACCCACACCCAGATGCAGTTCAGCAAGGACGAGATCCTCCAGGCCCTGCGCTGGGCGCCCGATTCCCTGACCATCGGCTCGGGCCTCGACCAGTGCACCATCGTCACCCGCCGGCCCGAGGATCCCGTGGTCCCCAAGATCGTCGGCGGCGGCTTCGGCGCGCCCATCCCCGAGGAGTGGTTCTCCGCGGTCATGGAGAGCTACGCCAAGGAGCCGGTGATCGACTCCATCGTCGGCTGCAACTTCTTCACCACCCACGGCCGCACCCCCAAGACCCGCAGCCCGTGGGAGGTCCTGCTGGCCTGGCGTGAGGTGGAGCTGATCAAGTCCGCCGCGCAGCGCGCCGGCCGGCCCGGCATCGGCATCGGCGTGGTGGAGAACGCTGTCTCCGAGATCGGCGAGCTCTCCGGCTCCTCCTACGGCGGCTTCCCCCAGTGCGACTGGCACCACACCTGCTTTGTCAGTGAGCTGAAGACCAACTACGGCCTTCTCATCAAGGTCGCCCATCTGGTCAAGACCGGCTGTATCATCCACAGCTTCTACAACTCCATCCTGGGCGGCTACGCCGGCGGCGCCGAGGGCGTGGCGGTCTGCGCCATCGCGGGCATCCTCCTGGAGTGCGTGGTCAACATGGCCACCACCTTCTCCATCTGCCCCACTCACCCCTTCTACAACTGCGATACCGCCCCGGAGCTGATCTGGGCGGCCAGCGCCACGCAGCAGGCGGTCAACCGCAACACCCACCTGCTGACCACCGTGATGACCTCCCCGGTGTCCGGCCCCATGACCGAGAGCCTGCTCTACGAGTGTGCCGCCATGGCCACCGCGGCCACCGTCTCCGGCACGGCCCGCATCGACGGCGTCCGCTCGGCGGTGGGCGTGGAGGTCCTCCACGTCACCGGCCTGGAGGCCCGCTTCAACGGCGAGATCGCCCACGCGGCCGCCGGCGTGTCCCGGAAGGACGCCAACGAGATGATTAAAGAATTCCAGAAGCACTACGTCCCCTATCTGGACAAGAAGCCCATCGGCAAGAGCTTCCTGGAGGCCTACGATCCCATCAAGGTCGAGCCCACCCAGGAGTGGCTGGACATCTACGGCAAGGTCAAGGACGAGGTCGGACGCATCGGCCTGAAAATGAAGTATTAAAATTCCACAGCCGCCGCTCCGCCCAACGGTTCCTGAGCGAGGCGGCGGCCCGCCTGTAAGGGGGTAATTCTCAGATGAAACGCGATATGTCGGCGTGGAAGGATCAAGTGATCGCCGCGCCTGTGAAAAAGCCCATGCCCATTCTCACCTTCCCAGTGATCCAGCTGATGGGCATCACGGTCAAGGAGCTGATCTCCGACAGCGAGACCCAGGCCAAGGCCATGAAGCTGCTGGCCGACCGCGACGATTCCCTGGCGTCGGTGAGCATGATGGACCTGTCGCTGGAGGCTGAGTCCTTCGGCGCGGAGATCCTGGTCAATGACGACGAGGTCCCGGCGGTCATCGGCTGCCTGGTCCCGGACCAGGCGGCGGCGGACGCCCTGGTGGTGCCGGAGGTGGGCGTGGGCCGGACGCAGATCTATCTGGACGCCATGGCCCGCTCGGTGGAGCTGATCACCGACCGGCCCGTGCTGGCGGGCATCATCGGCCCCTACTCCCTGGCGGGCCGGCTGATGGACACGGCCAAGGTCATGAAGGCCTGCAAGAAAAATCCACAGCTGGTGCACACGGTCATGAAAAAGTGCACCCAGTTCCTCATCGCCTACGCCAAGGCCTACCGCGACGCCGGGGCCAACGGCATCGTCATGGCCGAGCCGCTGACGGGCCTGCTCTCGCCCAAGATGGCGGTGGACTTCTCCGAGCCGTATGTCAAGGAGATCGTGGACGCGGTGCAGACCGATGATTTCATTGTCATCTACCACAACTGCGGCAACAACACCATGCTGATGATGGACTCCATCCTCCGGGTGGGCGCCAAGGGCTATCACTTCGGCAACGCAATCTCCATGGCCGAGGCCGTCTCCAAGTGCCCGGGCGGCCTGCTGTGCATGGGTAACGTGAACCCCGCCACCTTCACCTTCGGCACGCCCGAGGACATCGCCAGAGAGACCCGTTCGGTCATGGACGCCTGCTGTCACGCGCCGCATTTCGTTATCTCCTCTGGCTGTGACATCCCGCCCATCGCCAAGTGGGAGAACATCGACGCTTTCTACAGGGCCGCGGCGGACTTCTACGCCGGCAAGTAGGCCATGTCCGAGGTTCTGATCGCCTGCGAGATGCTCCGGGACGAGCTGGCGCTGGCCATGGCCCGCACCGGGTCCGCGCCGGAGACCGTCTGGCTGGACCGGGGCCTCCACGACCGGCCCCAGGTCCTGCGGGACGCCATTCTGGAGCAGCTGGATCACCTGCCGGCGGACTGCGAGCTGGTGTTGCTGGGCCTGAGCTACTGCGGCGGCGCACTGGACGGCGTGGGCAGCCCCAGGGCCACCCTGGCGGTGCCGCGGTTTGACGACTGCATCCGCCTGATCCTCTCCCTGGAGCCGGGCCAGCGCAACGCGGCCGACAGCCGCAGCCTCTATTTCACCCGGCAGTGGATGGACTCCGACCGCTACATCGTGCGGGAGCTGGCGCAGTACCGCAAAATCTACGGTCCCAAGCGCGGTGAAAAGATCATGCGCACCATGCTGGCCAACTACCGGGAGCTGCGGCTGGTGGACACCGGCGCCTACGACCTCTCCGCCTGCCGGGCGGCGGCGGAGGCGGACGCCAAAACCCTGGGTCTCGCCTATGGCCAGCAGGCCGGCGGCGTCCGTGTGCTGGAAAAGCTGCTGCGGCACGAGTTTGACGAGGAGTTCTGCGTTGTCCCCCCCGGCGGAAAGCTGACCCAGCGGCAATTTTTGGGAATTTAAATGGAGACGGGCCGAAAAGCGTTGCTTTTCGGCCCGTCTTTGTTTCGTAAATAGGCATTTTCCACAGAAGCACAGTATCCGCCCAAATTCGGCCCATAGTCTTTTCATCCGGGTTCATTTTCCGTCGGAGCACTTCGCCGCGTCGATGGCCAGCACAATCATCAGGCAGCACAGAGCGTCCTGAGGCCGGGCGATGTCCATAGTATAGGTGTCAGTCCACCGCCAGAGCTCCTTGGACAGCCGCATCACCACCCGGCTGCCATCCCAGACCGTGTAGTCCCATCCGAACACATCCCCCTCCACCTGCCAGCCGTTGCAGTCCAGCTGAAAGCGGGGGCGGAAGAACGTAAACTCCTTCCGGATCATCCCCACGAACTGCTCGCCCAGGTACAGCTCGAACCGCGGCAGCAGGCTCAGCACCCGCTCCTGGACCCGGCCCACCGGGCGGCCCGCGGCATCGTAGATCTGCAACCGGTGGCCCCAGCTCAGCTCGCCCCGGACCTCGTAAACAGGCTGTCCCTGCTCGTCATAGATATCATAGCTGTCAAGCCAGGAGAACATACGCTGCCGGAATCGCAAATACATCCCTGATCGCCTCCTTCTGCCGGATTGGACGCGCCGGACCGTCCAAAAGTTCCCGGAAAATCCCGGCGGCTATCCCTCACAGAACCGCCGCCACTGTTCCCGGATCGACAGCGCCAGCGCCCGGAGGCTCCGGGCGTCCAGCTCCAGGACCGCCACAATCCGGGACATGGAAAAGCCCTCCTGCAGCATCCGCGTCAGCGCCCGCTCCCGGGGCGGGAGCGTTGCGAGGAACTGCGCCTCCAGGATGCGCGCCTCCATCTGGTCAATCCCGCCGGCGGACGCGGCGCACAGGGTGTCATAGAGGCTGAAGGCGTTGCCGGAACGATCCCGAAGCGGCTGGTCCAAAGAGCGTGCGAACAGCGCCGTGGTATACTGCCGGTTCTCCGAGAGCAGGCGGCGGCGCACGTGCCGCTCCAGATAGGCCCCCAGGCAGCCGTGCTCAGGCCGGTGGGCCTGAGCCGCCTCGCAGAGGGCCTCCGCGGCGATGGCCCGGCGCTCCGCCAGAGGTGTGCTTTTCGCCAGCTGCGCGACGGCGCTGTCCAGGACGTGGCGGTAGAGGATCAGCAGCTGGTCCATGTCGTACTGCCGCCGCCCGTTCTCATCCATCCTCCGGCGGCGCGGCACGATCCGGCCCAAAAAGCAGCCGTTCCCCTCGTCCCACGCCAGCCGGAAGGAGACCGGCAGGCGCAGCCCCGTGGCCGTGATCTGCTGCGGCAGCGTCCGGACCGTCAGGACGCCGCAGCGGGGGTGGGCGATTCCCTGTCCGTCTCCGCCGGCAATGACCAGCACCAGGCGCTCGGAATCAAAACCGACCTGGATCCTCGGCGGCAGATACGCCCGCAGCGCCTTGCCCAGCCGGAGCCGCCCGTCCCGCCCCACCGAGGCCCGCAGCGCCTCGCGGCTATCCACCGCCTCCGGCCGGCAAACGTGATCTTTGTCGTGTTTCATACGGCATCTTCTCTTTCTCTGTCTGCCTCTATTATAGCGGAAAATGTCGTAAAAGGGAAGTCAGAAAATGGAAGTCCCTAAATTACGCGCTATTACGACAAAATAACGATGCTTTTTTGAGAATCGACATCTCAAATCACCGTGCGGTAAAACCGCACCACGAATTTTGCGCCGCCGTGTATGCCGTTTTTGGCTTGGACCGTCGCACCCTGGGACGTGAGAATCGTGCGGGCCAGGGCCAGACCGACGCCTGCTGCGGCTGGCGCGGCGTCCTTGCCGCGGTAGAAGCGCTCGAACAGATGCGGCAGGTCCTCTGGCGCTATGCCCGGGCCAGTGTCTGTGATGGTCAGCTCGGTGAAGATCGCCGTCTGGCGGGCCTCGGCGCGGATGGTCCCGCCGGGCGGTGTGTGCTCCATGCAGTTCTTCAAAATATTTCCAATTGCCTCCGCCGTCCACGACGGGTCACAGACCAGCGCCGCCGCCGCTGCGTCCACCTCCAGGCGCAGGTTCCGCAGGTCCAGGGCTACCGCCAGCGGCGCAGACGCCCGCTCCAGCAGCGCCGCCGCTGGGAGCTCCGTCGTCTCCAGGCGCACCGCCCCCGCGTCCAGCCGCGAGAGCTTCAAAAGCCCCTCAATCAGCCAGTCGATCCGCCCCAGCAGGCTGTGCAGCTCCCGGGTCAGGGCCAGGCGGCGGGCCTCGTCGTCCCCCTCGTCGGAGAGCAGGCTGGCCACCAGGCGCAGGGACGTCAGCGGCGTCCGAATCTGGTGGGAAATGTCAGCCATGGCGTCGGCCAGCGCGCACTTTTCCCGCTGGAGGGCATCGGCCTGCTCCTGCAAGCGCAGGACCAGCTTGGCGATCTCATCCTGGAGGATGGCCAGCTCACCCTCCCGGAACCGGTCCGGCTCCCAGAAGCTGCCGCCGTGGAGGACGCGGTCCAGATCCCGGCTCAGGGCGGCCATAGCGGCGTAGCGCCGTGCGGTCACGGCGTAGTGCAGCGCCGCCAGCCCCAGGCACGCCGCCCCGGTCCAAAGCCCCGCCTGCCACCCCAGCAGCGCCCAGCCGCCCGCCGCCGACACCGCACACAGCGGCAGCCACCACAGAAGACTCCGGCGGATCTCGGGATTCCGGAAAAAGCTCATACGCCCGCCTCCAGCCGGTAGCCCAGACCGCGGACGGTTTTCAGGAGGACGGGATTCTGGGGATCGTCCTCGATCTTGTCCCGCAGGCGCTTGATGCAGACCGTGAGGGTGTTGTCGTTGACGTAGTCGCCGGCCATATCCCACAGCTCCTCCAGCAGACAGCTGCGGGTGAGCACCGCGCCCTTGTTGCCGAGAAACAGCAGCAGCAGACGGTACTCCAGCGCCGAGAGGGCCAGCTCGCGCCCGTCCTTGTAGGCCGCCGCGCGGCCCGGGTCCAGGCGCAGGGGGCCGCAGGTGAGCGCCGGCGCGCCGCCGGCCCGGCGGAGGACGTTGCGGATGCGGGAGAGCAGCTCCCGGGGCCGGAAGGGCTTGGCGATGTAGTCGTCGCACCCGGCGTCGAAGCCGCCCACCACGCTGTACTCGTCCCCCGAGGCGGTGAGGAAGATCACCGGCGTACCGCTGCGCTCCTTGACGGCGCGGCAGACCGCGTAGCCGTTGCCGTCGGGCAGAGACACGTCCAGCAGTACCAGGTCAAACCCGCCGCGCGCAGCCAGGGCCAGCGCCTCCGCCTGCCCGCCGGCGGCCTCCACCTGGAAGCCCTCGCGCCGCAGGAATGCCTGCAAATTTTCCACAATACTCCGGTCGTCCTCCACCAGCAGGATCGCTGCCATACGCCGTCCCTCCTCGCGTTTTACTGCTATTATAGCCGCTCCGGGCCGGTTGGACAAGAGAAAAAACGGACAGCCGCTGGGTCTGTCCGTTCAGCGTGTCGAAAAACTCCACCCGAAAGTTTCGGAGGGAAGGACAACGCCTATGCCAATGACTACGGGGACATATCGCTGCTCAAGGATTTTGCGGACAGACACGCCCTGGCCGTGGTGGTCGTCCACCACATCCGCAAGCAGGGGGACAGCGACGTGTTCAACCGGGTATCGGGGACAACGGGGCTGACCGGCAGCGCGGACGCCACCTTCGTGCTGGAAGCGGAAATCCCAGGAACAGCTTGCGGCGGCGGAGGTGCCGCCTATTCTTTTTCGGCTGGTGGCCTTTATGGAGGGGCGGCGGGAGTGGTCTGGCACCGCCACCGAGCTTTTGACGCAGATGGGGGAAACGGGCACCGCGCCCAACGTCATCACAAA
>JAAWBZ010000054.1 GCA_022792945.1 Oscillospiraceae bacterium
CCAAAGAAAAGCATGGTATGCGCTATACCCACTATAGAGGTCTGGCCCAGGTTTCCAATTGGGTGAGGCTTAAATTTGCTGCCATGAACCTCAAAAAGCTGGCCAGATGGAAAGCCAGACAATATCCCCAGCTCTTTCGCCTGTTCCCACGTTGACCTGAGAGGTGCAGGAGAGGCCATAGCCGGGGCCGAAGTTGGCCGCCACAGTCTCCAGCGCCATGCCCACGCCGTTGTCCGTCACGGAGAGCCGGATATCACCGTCCTCCAGCCGCCCGATGATCTCGATATCGCCGGTGGAATCCGCCCGCTCAAAGACACCGTGGATGGCGGCGTTCTCAATGATGGGCTGAAGGACGATCTTGGGGAGCGTGCAGTCCAGCAGCTGCGGGTCCACATCCCAGCGCCACATCCATATTGCCGCCCCCCACCTGCTCCATGGTAGCCGCCAGATCCCAAATGCGGTGAAGATCCGCTGGCCGCGTTGAGGTCGTCCTCCGGGACCAGAAGCACCAGCCGCCACTGGGTGTTGGGCAGGAGTGCAGCAGGTGCGGTAGGCGGCGCTGCCACAGGCGAGCGTACCCCACCAGTCTGCCTGAATCCCGTCCAGCGATGCCGGATCGTACTACGCACCAACTTCTCATCGTCCACGATCAACACACTGACCATGCATCTCCCTCCTTTCCCGTTTGGACTATAATATAGATTCCAGCGGAGAAAAGCAAATGCTTTCAAGCAAGATACACAGAAACGGCCAAAGTCCCAAGGATTCTCCACCTTTCCAAACATTATTCCGTTGAGGCTCTGCCTGCTGGCGTTTTTGCTGATCATTTCCGGTTCCTTCACCAGCCAGTCGTCCATTCTTCGGGGCGGCTACCAGATGATCCCACCGGAGCTCTCCCTGGAAGCCTATGAGTTCCTCCTTGAGGCCCCGGGTGACCTGATCAAGTATCTGCACCTGAAAAACAGCATTCTGGACCTGATGATTCCCATGGCGGTCAATGTGAACTATGTGCTGATTCTCAAAAGCTACATGAAGAACATCCCCGAGGCCGTCTTTGAGTCGGCGCGGCTGGACGGTGCGGGCGACTGGCAGCTCTTCACCCGCATTGCCCTCCCCTGAGCCAGGCGGGGCTGGCCAGCGAGGGCATGATGGCCGCCGCGGCCACCGCCTCTGCCGATCCCGACTGATTTTCACCTCGGACTGGGCCCTTTACAACCAGCGGGCCAATAAGCAGGGCTTCTGGGAGATCACCCCCGAGGCGCTGGAGCAGTACGCACCCCTGACGGCGCAGTCCATGTACCCGGACGCCTGGGAACAGGCCAAGGTGGGCGGCAAGATCTATATGCTGCCCATGAACTATAAGGAAATTTACGGCCACGTATTCATGGTACGCAGCGATCTGATGCAGAAATACGGCATCACGAAGATCGGAAGCATGGAGGACATGGAGGCATACATGGACGCCATTGCCCAGAACGAGAGCGGCAGGGTCCCCCTGGACATCGGCTCGGATACTGACAACCGCCTGTTCTTTGACTACATCGTCAACCAACGACGACGACGTGAAAATCTTCAACGTCACTGAGGACCCGGCGTTCCTCAAGGTGGCGAAAAAGATGCAGGACTGGAACCAGTGCGGTTTCTTCAGCTGCAGCGCCCTGGTCAATAAACAGAGCAGCCAGGAGAGCTTCGCCGCGGCAAGAGCGCCGCGGCCCTGATGAACATGGCCAACGCCAAGGGTGAATATGTGCAAAACGTCCAGGCCCACCCGGAATGGGATGCGCAGGTGGGGGACGCGCTCTATGACACACCGGCCATGATCCGTTCCTTCCTGGCCAACGGCATGGGCATTTTCTCCAAATCCAAGAACCCCGAGCGGGCGCTGATGGCCCTGGATCTGCTGCGCAACGATGAGGATGCACAACCTCTTCTGCCGCGGCATCAAGGGCGAGCACTACATCGATCTCGGCGACGGTAAAATCGAGCTGACCGACAAGAACAGCAACTACCCCTATGACATGCACTGCAACTGAGGCATCCGCAACGACGCGTTCTGGAAGGAAATCGAAAGCGGCATCCCCAGCTATGACGGGATCAACGACAAATGGCTGGAAACGGCCAAGGTGGACAAATTCATCCCCTTCAACTTTGTCACCGGCTCCGTCAAAAATGAGATGGCCGCCATGCGCGGCATCTACGCCACTGATCTGCTCTGCTCTATCTGGGCTTCAGCGAGGACCTGGCGGGTGATATCGCCAAGGTCCAGGCCAAGCCGGAGGCCGCCGGCGCAGACCGGGTATATGAGGAGACGTCCCACCAGACCAAAGAATGGCTGGCGACGCAGCAATAATCCCGGCCGTTTCTCAGGGCGGTGCGCGGCCCTGCCGCGCACCGCCCTCCCCTTTTTATCTCACAAGGGAGAATGACTCATGAAAGAAATCTACCATAATTCCCCCCCTTCTGCCGCCCGAGCATCATGTGCCCGATGGGGAAGCCCACCGCCCTAGGCTACGCCACAGCGCCCACCCCGCTGGATCCCTGCACCTCTACCGCGGCATCATCATCGACAACGACGGCAGCAACCCGGAGAGCTGGAACGACCACGGCTCCATCCCCGAGGTGCCAATGACCTCCCAGAGGTCCGGCGCACCCTTTGCCCCGGGGGAAGCCCTGGCGGCATATCAGGCCTGCGGGCACACAGGCCGCTGTCGCATCGACCTGGACGGCGACCGGAAGGCCCTGACGCAGACCGCAGACGGCGACAGCGCCGTATTCCGCTATGTGGATGCCGCCTCCGCCCCCGTCTGGCTCCGCATCCGGTGCGCCGGCATTCCCTGCGGTCGCGCAGTTGTCGTGGATGGAAGCATGGTGCCGCTCCCCGGCGCGTTGGCAGAGCTGACGGAGCTGCGGCTGGTGTTCCACGGTCCGAAGGCATTCTCACTCTACGAGCTTACCCTGGAAGGAGATAACACGCCATGCGCTGGTATCTGCGTTTCCCCGACGGAAGGCCCAAGGCCTTGACCCTCAGCTACGATGACGGTGTGACGCAGGACGCGCGGCTGATGAAAACCCTCGTCCAATACAGCCTCAAGTGCACCTTCAATCTCAACAGCGGCCTCTTTTACCCCGAGGACGGCCAAAACCTTACGCCCCTGCATCCGCACCGCATGACCGAGGCGCAGACAGCGGCACTCTTCCGCGGCTGCGGGCACGAGGTGGCGGTCCACGGCGTGGACCATTCCTGCCTGGAGCAGCTTCCCGTCTCCGAGGCCATGCCGCAGATTCTGGAGGACCAGCGGCGGCTGGAGGGACTGTTCGGCGGCATCATCCACGGTATGGCCTACCCCTTCGGCGCGTACAGCGACGCCATCTGCCAGGGCCTGCCGCTTCTGGGCATCTCCTACGCCCGCACCGCCCAGCATACGGTGCGCTTCGACCTGCCGACCGTCTCCTACCGCTGGCACCCCACCTGCCACCACGACGACCCGCGTCTTTCGGACTTGACGGCAGAATTCCTGGACGCGCATACCCGCTGGGGACCGCAGCTGTTCTTCCGCTGAGGCCACAGCTTTGAATTCGGCCAAAACAGCAACTGGGACGTGCTGGAGCAATTCTGCGAAACAGTCTCCGGCCAGAGCGACATCTGGTACGCGACCAACCTGGAGATTTGCAACTATGTCTCTGCCTTTTCCCGCCTCCGCGCCAACGTCGGTGGGACGCTGGTGCAGAATCCCACCATACTGGACCTGACCGTCAGCCTGGCCGGAAGGGCAGGTAGTCGCGTGACCCTGCGCTTTCGCACAGCGACGCTCTCACCCCGGATCACACGCATCGGAGGCTTCCACACCGAGCGGATGTACCTAATCAAGGGGGCGCGGGCTGCCGTGTTACTGGACACCGGCTGCGGCTTCGGCGACCTGCGCACCTGTGTCGCCTCGCATACAGACAAGCCGCTGATGTGGTGCAAAAAAATTGACACCTCCAAATGAAGTTCCTTGCGGAAAAGACAGACGGCGGCGGGAAGAAAGGAAAAACTGCCCTGTACTGTCGGGTTCTGAAGGTGGAGCCGTCAGGATTTTTTACCGGTATCTCTCCCGGTGGGAGCTGCCCTGGAAGTACCAGGGCCTGGCGGAAGCCATGCGGGCGATCCATAAGGCGGACCGGGAGGCCAGAAAGTCAGATGACCTGCTGAAACGGGACTTTTCAGCGGACAAACCTCTGGAAAAGTGCGTCACCGGCATCACCGAGCTGAAGGCGAAGGATGTTGAGCAATGGAAGCCCCTGATCTGGAGGTACTTTATCAGCTGCTGGAACCGCCGCCGGATCTGCTCCGCCAGCAACGGCCTCCTACCCGTGGTGAAACGACTGAGATACTATGCGGCCCTGGATGCTGCCGCGTATGTTCCGCAAATCTTTGACTTGTATGTGTCTTCTGATATTGGCAAGATCAAGGTATTCCTCCACTGCTTTTTGCCGGGTCTCCTCACTGTAGGTCCGCCTTTGGGCGTTCCCGTTCTCACAGAGCGCCGAAATCCCCTCCGCGCGGTACCGGCTGATCCAGGTGTGCATCGTGGAATGCCCTGCCCCCGAACACCGCGCCGCCTCCCGCATCCGTATCCGTCCCGCAAGACACACCTGGATCAGATATTCTTTCTCCGTTGCTTCCATTTCAATCCGTTTTCCCATTCGTGTTCTCTTCACTTTTACTGTTTTTCTGTCTGCATTATAGGGAGCATATCACGGTATCCAGAACGTATACAAAAACACCGCTTCGTTTTTAGCGAAAGCGGTGTTTTACGTAAGGTTGACAGCCCATTATGTTGTTTAGTTTTCTGTTTCCCCTTGTCAAGAGAAGATATGTAATCCTGGCGCTGGTGGAGAGGGATTCCTCCTGCCGCCCCGCCTGGACAGCCCTTGGGCTGCTGCTGGTGGGTATCGCGGGCCGGACGGTCTGCAACTATTTCTCCCAGCTCCAGCAGACCCACGCCGGATACTTTATGGTGGGGAACAAACGGGTGGACATTGGAAACAAGCTGAAAAGCGTCCCCATGGGCTATTTTAACAACAACAGCCTGGGGGAAATTACCGGCATCACCACCACGGTTCTGGAGGAAGTGGAAACCACCGCTCCCATGGTACTGGTGGGAATGCTGGGCGGCTTTATCAACTCCCTGGTATTTACCGCAATGGTCCTGGTCTGGGATTGGCGCATTGGTTTGATCGTGGCCGC
>JAAWBZ010000244.1 GCA_022792945.1 Oscillospiraceae bacterium
ATCGAGCAGCGGAATAAATTCTCGGTGGGGGAACAGATTGAGATCATGAAGCCGGACGGCAGGAATGTGGAGGTCCGGGTGGGGCGGATTGTCAACGAGGACGGCGAGGAGCAGGAGAGCGCGCCCCATGCGAAGCAGGTGCTGTATGTGGAGCTGGGAACAGAAGCGGAGAAGTATGATATTTTGAGACGGGCGGAGCAGCAGAGGGGATGATAAGATGGGACTGTATGTGAACAGCAGAAAACCGCAGAACAATTTTCAGGAAACAGTAAACTCCGTTTATTTTGTGGATAAAACTGGGCTGCTGGAAGAGCTGATTCCAATCGTAGGACCCGGAACGCGCGCAGGCAATCAAAACGGGCTCATGGCAGGCCAGGGAAATAAGTATATCTGTATTACAAGGCCGCGCCGTTTTGGAAAGACCGTTGCAGCAAATATGATAGCCGCCTATTTCGGAAAAGGGTATGACGGGCATCAAATCTTTGACGGATTAAAGATCCATGCCTGTGAGCAGTATGAAGCGCATTTAAACCAGCATAATGTGGTCTATATTACGTTCAGTGAGATGCCCGGAGGATGCGGAACCTACGAGCAGTATATTTTACGGATTCAGAAAAGAATCCTGGCAGATTTGATGCGTGCGTATCCGAATGCCTGCATTGAGGAAAACGACACGCTTTGGGATGCGTTCAATAATATCTACGAACTGGAGGAAGAGGTAAAATTTATCTTTGTGCTGGATGAATGGGACTTCATTTTTCACAGGGGATTCGTGACGGATCAGGATAAGAAGGCGTATCTTTCTTTCCTGAGCAGCCTGCTGAAAGACCAGCCCTATGTTGAACTTGCGTATATGACGGGAATCCTTCCGATCGCCAAGTATTCCAGCGGCTCGGAATTAAATATGTTTTTCGAATATACAATGGCATCGGAGGAAAAATACTGCGCATATTTCGGTTTTTCCGAGGCTGAGGTGGATGGATTATACAAAATATATCTGGAACAGACAGCGCATCCGAAGGTTACAAGAGAAGGACTGCGGATCTGGTACAACGGGTATCATACGATGTCCGGCGGCAAGGTGTACAATCCGCGTTCCGTCGCAGCGGCATTGACCAATAATAATCTGGGGAGCTATTGGACAAGCTCCGGTCCTTATGACGAAATATTTTACTATGTCGGGAAAAATGTGGACGACGTGCGGGACGCCCTTGCGCTGATGGTATCCGGTGTGCCGGTTCGGACAAGGGTTCGGGAATATGCCGCATCCTCCATGGGCTTGGCTACGAAGGAAGAAATACTTTCCGCGATGGTGGTCTATGGTTTTTTAAGCTGCGAACAAGGAAATGTGTTTATTCCCAACAAAGAGCTGATGGATCAGTTTGAGGAGATGCTGCGGAAAGAGCCTTCGCTGGGGTATGTATACCGCCTTGCGAAAGCGTCTGACCGGATGCTCGAGGCAACCATTTCCGGGGACACGGACACCTTGTGTTCTATTCTGGAATATGCGCACAATACAGAGATTCCGCTGCTCAGCTACAGCAATGAAACAGATCAAGGATCGCGGATACGCGCTGCGTTTTAGAGGGAAGCTGGCAGAAGAGAGGGAATATCAGGGGCGGATTCTGGCAGTCGGAATCGCATACGATAAGGAATATAAAAAACATAGTTGTAAAATCGAGGTGCTGGAAGAGCGGATACAGAATGAATGATCAATAGGCGATGTTCCATCACGTCAGGGGGGATCTACACATGGGACCAAACGGAAACAGATACAAAGTCGTCGTAGTAGACGACGAAGCGGTGGCTGTCAAAGCCATCTGCTGCATCATAGAAAATCAGTGCCCCGAATTTGAGGTGGTGGGCACGGCCGGGAACGGCAGCGAGGCGCTGGAGCTGATCGGGAGGACTTCCCCGGATCTGGTGCTGACGGACGTGGAGATGCCAGTGTTAAACGGACTGGAGCTGGTCCGGGAGGCAAGCGGGAGACAGCCCAACCTGTGCTTCTGCATCATCAGCGGGTATCAGGATTTTGAGTATGCCAGGGACGCCTTTCGGGGCGGGGTGCTGGATTACCTGACCAAGCCCATCGTTCCGTCCCAGATGCTCCGC
>JAAWBZ010000055.1 GCA_022792945.1 Oscillospiraceae bacterium
TCTCAAAAAAGAATTTGCGTATCTGCTCTCTTGGTGTTATAATCTCCACAAGGCATTCCCTCTCGTGTTTTGTGGTTGGTCGCGCTTCCATTATAACACTTGAGGCTATGCCTTCTTTTTTGTCATTTTTCAGATTTGCTCATTTATAGTTGATACGCTTAGGATTTGCAGTTCGCCGCCGGCTATCCCAGGAACGATTTGGCTACTCGCGGTCGTCATAGCCCAGGTTGTGGATCATGCGCAGGTCGTTGCGCCAGCGCTCACGGGTCTTGACGTGGACCTCCAGGTAGACCTTCGCACCCAGAAAGCGTTCGCAGTCCTCCCGGGCGGCAGTGCTGATCTTTTTGAGCATGGCGCCGTTTTTACCGATGATGATGCCCTTGTGACCGGCGCGCTCGCAGTAAATTGTGGCAAAAATATCCACAAGGCCATTCTCCCGCTCGGAAAACCGGGTGATCTCCACGGCAGTGCCGTGGGGAATCTCCTTCTCCAGGTTCCACAGCAGCTTTTCCCGGATGATCTCGGCTGCGATCTGCCGCTCCGGCTGGTCGGTAACCATGCCGTCGGGAAACAGCTGCGGCCCCGGTACGGCGAAGACCTCCAGCTCATCCAGCAGCGCGTCCACGCCGTCCCCAGTGCGGGCCGAGATGGGCACGATGGCCCGGAAATCAAAGGCCTGACTGTAGACGGCGATGACGGAGAGCAGAGTGTCCTTTTCCACCTCGTCGATCTTGTTGATGCCCAGGACCGCCGGGATCTCCGACGCGCGCAGCTGGTCCAAAAGCCCCGCCTCCTGGGGGCCGATGTTGGCGATGGGTTCCACCAGCAGCACCACCGCGTCCACGTCGCTGACCGACGCGCGCACCACACCCACCATATAGTCGCCCAGGCGCGTCCTGGGCCGGTGGAAGCCGGGAGTGTCCAGAAACACCATCTGGTTTTCCCCGCGGTTTACCACGCCGGTGATCCGGCTGCGGGTGGTCTGGGGTTTGTTGGAGACGATGGCCACCTTCTCGCCCACCAGGCGGTTGAGCAGCGTGGACTTGCCCACATTGGGCCGTCCGGCGATGGTGATCATCGTGGTTTTTGTAATCATGCGTCTCTCCCCTTCCCTTAGCGCGGCAGCACAATGTCCGCGAGGATCCGCTCCTCCCGGGCGCGCATCTGCCGCTTCATGGGGCCCTCGTCCAGGTGGTCGTAGCCCAGCAGATGCAGGACCGAGTGAATGGTCAGATACCCCACCTCCCGCCTGAGGCTGTGGCCGTATTCCTTGGCCTGGGCAGCGGCGCGCTCCAGGGAAAGGACCATGTCCCCCAGAGGCAGCAATCCCGTCTCCGGGTCCGCGTCCTTGGCTGCGTCCTTCGGAAAAGCCCCGGGGGCGTACTCGAACATGGGGAAGGACAGCACATCCGTGGGCTTGTCCACCTGCCGGGTCTGGCGATTGATGGTCTGAATGGTGGCGTCGTCGGTGGCCAGGACGTTGATCTCGCAGGGGATGTCCACCCCCTCGGCGTCCAGGGCGGCGTGGATGCACCGGCGGATGTGGAGACCCAGCACCACCTTGCGCGCGGCGCCGCCCTCAAAGAGGAGATTGATCTGATGCTTCATGGCTTATTTCTTCCTTTGAAACGTCCTGCCGGCAACCGGCGGCTTGTTCTCGAACCGCTCGTAGGCGGACACGATCTCCTGGACCAGGGCGTGGCGCACCACGTCGCTGGCGCTCAGGCGGCAGATGGCGATATCCGGCACGCCCTCCAGCACCCGGACGGCGTCCTTGAGGCCGCTGACCTTGTCGGCGGGCAGGTCGATCTGGGTCACGTCGCCGGTGATGACGATCTTGGACCCGAAGCCCAGGCGGGTGAGGAACATCTTCATCTGCTCCCGGGTGGTGTTCTGCGCTTCGTCGAGAATGATGAAGCTGTCATCCAGCGTCCGCCCGCGCATATAGGCCAGGGGCGCCACCTCGATATTGCCGCGCTCGAGGTATTTGCTGTACGTCTCCGGCCCCAGCATGTCAAAGAGTGCGTCGTAGAGCGGCCGGAGGTAGGGATCGACCTTGTTCTGGAGGTCGCCTGGCAAAAAGCCCAAGCGCTCCCCCGCCTCCACCGCCGGGCGGGTGAGGATGATGCGGTTGACCGCCTTGGTCCGGAACGCCGCCACAGCCATGGCTACCGCCAGGTAGGTCTTGCCGGTCCCGGCGGGGCCGACGCCGAAGGTGATGGTATTCTTCCCGATGGCTTTCAGGTACTTCTGCTGGCCCAGGGTCTTGGCCTTGATGGGCTTGCCCTTGGCCGTGACGCAGACCACGTCCTTGGCAATTTCGCCCACCTTGTCGTCGTCCCCGGCGTGGACCAGGCCCATGAGGTAGCGGACCTTCTGCTCATCGATGGTTTCGCCCTTGGCCGCCACGGACAGCAGGGCCTCGACGGCCCGCGCGCCCATATCGACGGCCTCGGCCGCCTCGCCCTGCACCTTCAGCTCGGTGCCGCGGTTGACCACGTGAACGCCGAATTCCTGCTCGACGCGTTTAATGTTTTCGTCGAAGGAACCGAACACGCTGATGATCTGTTCGATTCGCTCGGCGTTGATGACTCGTTCTGTCATGTTCCTTCTTCGCTTTCCCATAAAATTGCCGGGACGGACCGGGCCACCATCTCGACGCACGAGAAGGTACCACTGAGGCAGTAAAGCCCCCCGGCTTGTTTCACATTGCAGCGCTGCTGCACGATCTCGCCGGCCACCATGTCCGCCCGCACGGCCTGGGAGGTCCCTTCCACAAGGAGGCTCCGTGCGTCGGAGAGCGCGGCGCTTCGCATCTCAAGCGGGCGCTCGACAGCCGTCTCCACCACCAGCGTCACAGGGAATGCGTGGTCCCCCGGCAGAGTCAGCTGGCGGTACGCCACCATTTTATCACATCCGGCACCCCAAATTCCACTATCTTGATAGAAATTTATTCTTTTTCTGCCCAGCAGCAGCGCGTACCGGGTGTGGACGGCTCCCGGCGCGCCCTCATAGGCCCATTCCACCGGCGTCACGGCGTCCAGACGGCGCTGCGTGCGGCCGTAGACTTCCCCCAGCGCCCTGGTCGCCTGGACGCAGTGCTCCCAGTCGGCATAGCCCGACACCAGGACCTCCCCCGCCAGCACGGCCTGGCCCGGCTGGCGCACGGCCTGGCCTGAGAGCACCTCCATCCGTGTGATCACGCAGTCCCGGCTGGCGATCAGGTTGGTGACGGTGCGCCGGTCGATGACTGCCGGCGCGGTCTCCCGCTCCCGAACGATCACCGTGGCCAGCCCTCCGGAGTGGTTCACCGTCAGCCACTCCAGCTGCGGGATGCGGACCAGCATCTCATTTTTCAGCTCCTGGGGCGCGATGGAGTCCCCCCAGGTGCCGAAGCCCACTCCCAGTTCTGCCAACTCCCGGAGGATCTGCTCCGATGGCACCTGCTCGTTGCCCTCCACCGTCAGGCACCAGATAAACCCCGGCAGCACGTACGCCGCCGCCAGGATCAGCGCCACCGCCGCCGCGAACGCCCTGCGCCGCCGGAGGCCCCGAAGGCTGTGCAAAAGCCCCGCCTCCCGCACCAGCTCCGCCTCGCCCAGCACCCGCTCCGTCAGCCGCCGGGCCTCGGCAAGGTCACGCTTGCGGACGCTGAGCTCCTGGGTGAAATCGTC
Organism: Oscillospiraceae bacterium; assembly: GCA_022792945.1. Taxonomy (GTDB): domain Bacteria; phylum Bacillota; class Clostridia; order Oscillospirales; family Oscillospiraceae; genus Avoscillospira_A. The sequence continues at coordinate 3,675 of JAAWBZ010000055.1, forward strand.
CACGCGCCGGAGGTCCCAGAAGTGGATCCGGCCCTCCGCCAGCCGATTCAGCGCCAGCTCCGGTGCCGCGCCCCGAATGCGGACGCGGTAGTAGCCGCGGAGAAAACGTACCAGCCTATTCATGGCCGCCACCCGGCCGCAGCTCGATATTCTGGAAGCTCCCCGTCACGATCACATAGGCGTGGTTCATCAGCGTGATGGCCAGGCGCGTCCCGGTGACGCGCAGCTGTCCGATGCCAAGGCCCACGGTGATGGCCTCGCGGGTGTACTCCAGGATACCCCGGTGCTGCTCCACCGTGAGCCGGGAAAAACCCGTCAGCTCCACCTTTGGCAGTCCTGCGGCGATCTGACCGGGCATATCCAGCCGCGCCGATGCCGACGCCAGCCATTTCTGTACTCGTTTCATATCTTTCACCTCGTCTGCGGATTTGTACATCCTATGCCGTCCAGGCAACAATCTTGCCCGGGGCGCATATATTCCGGTGAGGTGAGAAATGTGAAACAATCTGTTCAGCTGCCCGGGCGGTCCTTCTGGGGGTTTCTCTGTCTGACGGCTGTCCTCCTGGCGTGGCTGGCAAAGCCAGAGACAGTTTCCCAGGCGGCACAGGCGGGCCTTGGCCTCTGCGCACATGTGGTGATCCCGTCTCTGTTTCCCTTCTTCGTTCTCTGCAATTTGTTCGTCCGGCGACAGTACCACCGCTATGTGACCACCGCGCTGCGCCCGGTGATGGGGCCGCTGTTCGGCCAGAGTGCCGACGCGGCCGGCGCTTTGGCGCTGGGCGTGGTGGGCGGCTACCCGGTGGGCGCGGCCACGGCCTTCCAGCTCTACGACCACGGCGCGCTGGACGCCCGCGGGGCGGCGCGGCTGCTGGCCTTCTGCAACAACGCCGGTCCCGGCTTCGTCTTTGGCGTGGTGGGAGCGAGCCTTTTGGGCAGCGCCCGGGCCGGCGCAGCACTCTACGGCATCCACCTGCTCAGCGCCCTGCTGGTGGGCATGGCCGCGCACGCCCTAGGCGGCGGCGCCGCGCCGGCCGGAAGCTCCAAAGCGCTGGAAGCGCCGCGGGAGGCCTTTGCCGTCAGCTTCGTGGACGCGGTGAAGGACGCCGCCGTGACCATGCTCCAGGTCAGCGCTTTCCTGGTCTTTTTCGCGGTCCTGCTGGCCTTTCTGCGGGCAGCGCCGTTCTGGCGCGCCCTGACGGGCCTGGCGTGCCGCCTCCCTAGCGGCGGCGCGGCGGCGGAGGGCCTGCTGCAGGGCGTCTGGGAGCTCTCCAGCGGCATCCACAGCCTCTCTGCAGCGGAGGGCGCGGCCCTGCCGGTCTGCTGTTCACTGCTGCTGGGCTGGGGCGGACTGTGCGTCCACTGCCAGACGCTGGCCCTGCGGGGGCGGCGGCCCATCCCCATGCGCCCCTATTTCCTGGGAAAAGCCGCCCAGGCCGCGCTGTCCGCTCTGCTGACGTTCCTGTTCTTCCAAAAACCCCTGCTGGCGGCGCTGTCCATCCCCCTGGCGGCAGGTGCGCTCGCCCTCCTGACGCAAAAAACGAAGCAGCCCACTGGTAAAACGGCTACGGATGGTGTATAATGAGCAAAAACCGCCACGGAAGCGAGGATACCGCCCATGCTGTTTCGGAAAAAAATGCCGCGCTACTGCGTTTACTGCGTCCACGCCGGCAAGCTCAACGACCACGAGATGATCTGCCGCAAAAAGGGCGTCGTCGCCGCGGCGGACCAGTGCCGCCGGTTTCGCTACGACCCCCTCAAGCGCGTCCCGGTCCGTCCGCGGCCGCAGAGCTTTGACAAATTCACCCGCCAGGACTTTACGCTCTAGCCGGCGGCAGGCTCCCGGCGTTTCCAGAGGGAAACGCCGGGACACTTTTTTCAGGATGAGAACCAGCTGGCGCTGGGCCGGTAGAGATGGTCAAGGCTGTAATACTGGAAGCCAGTGTGCTGTCCATTCACGGAGATTTTCACAAAGGTCACCTCATCCAGCGAGGCCAGCGTGGCGGTGACGGCGCGGATTGCCATCAGCTCCCGCGTCTCGTCGCCGGCGCAGTCCAGGAACTGCGCTGACATATCCACGCGGCACACGCCGCTCTCCTGCTCCACCTGCTGGACCCAGGTACCCTCGGGAACGGGATTTTCCAGGCCGTTGACGCCCCGGAACCCCGTCAGCGCCGCCAAGAGCGCCTCCGGCAGGGACTGCTGCGCCGTCTCACGGATGCACACCGGCACCGCGGCCAGGCGGACGCCGTCATAGCCGCGAACGTAGATGGTGGCGTCAGTTTCGTTTCGTCCAGCACGGACCACGGCAATCGCCGACTCATCCCGCACCAGCTCCCGGTCCAGATCCATCTGGCGGTACAGCCCCACCGCCTGTCCCTCCACGAGTATGCGCACCGATTGGACCTGGCTGAGTTCCGTGAGGGAATTGACCAGCGCCAGCACCGTCATGCGCTCCAGCAATTCTGTATTGGGCCGGTTGAGGTAAAATTCCGAAGAGAGGTCCACCGTGCAGATCCCGTCCTCATCCAGCGTCAGGCTCCGCATGACGGTGCCCTCGGGCATCACCGCCAGCTGGCCCTCCTCGGCGGGGCCGTCAATCAGCTGCTGGACTACATAGGATGGGATCTGCGCCGGGTCCTGGAAGTAATTTTTCCGCTCGGTGCTCACCAGATACCGCCCGTTGGCGTCGGAAAAGTAGAGGCGCACCGCCGTCTCGGTATTCACCGCCCCCAGGTCCTGCCGGACAAAGTCCTGCTCTCGCAGAAGCGCCGGCTCCGCGCCGGAGGCAGCGCTTTTCTCGGTCTCCAGGCATACGCCGTGGACGCTCCGGAACTGGGTCAGCGTCAGGGTCAGGCACGCCGCGGCCAGGGAGCGGTCCAGCCCACTGAGGGAGTCGTATTCCTCGCTGAGATACACCGTCAGCACGCCGCCCTCCAGGTAGGTCCAGTCGCACCGCAGTCCCTTGGGGAAGGGCGAGCGCAGCGACGGCTCCACCGGCTGGGAAAAGTAGAGATTCAAAAACTCGCTGTAGGTCACGTCCTCCGGCAGCGCCATGTACGCCGCCGCCAGCACACCGTCGGGCGAGGCGTAGCTGGTCTCCGCCTGCTGGTAGTAGAGCTGCACCGAGGCGTTCTCCGGAGACCGGGACGCGGCGCAGGCCGTCAGCGCCGCCGCCAGCAGCAGCGCCAGACAGGACCGGAATCTTAGCATCAGCTTTCCTCCTCCAGGCCGAAGTATGGCAGCACCACCGTAAAGCGCGTGCCGCCCGCCTCACGGCGCTCCACGGTCACGTCGCCGTAGTTGCGCAGGACCAGGTCGTGCACGATGGAAAGCCCCAGGCCGCTGCCGCCCGCCTTGCGCGAGCGGGCCTTGTCCACCCGGTAGAACCGATCGAAGATAAAGGGCAGCGACTCCTCCGGGATGCCGATGCCCGTATCCTCCACCACCAGCACCACATCGTCCTCCACCCGATTCAGGCGCACCTGCACCGTGCCGCCGTCCACGTTGTATTTGATGCTGTTCTCCACCAGATTAAAGGCGATCTGGTAGATGTCGTCCTCCCTGGTGACCACGGTGCAGCCCAGCTCCATCCGGGCATCCAGCTGAATCTGGCGGAGGGACGCCAGCGGCGCCAGCAGGTGGAGCACCTTCTCCACCACCGGCCCAGCCTCGATCACCAGAAAGTCCTCCTTCGGCCCGTCGTCCACCCGGCTCAGCTCCAGGAGCTTCTGGGCGATGCGGGTCAGGCGGTCAGCCTCGTCGCCGATGTCGCCCACGAACTCCCGGACGGTGTCCATGTCCATCTCGTTCTGTAAAATGGAGTCGGAGAGGAGCTTGATGGAAGCCAGGGGCGTTTTCAGCTCGTGAGAGGCGTCGGAGACGAACTGCCGCTGGGCCTTCTCCGAGCTTTGCAGGCGCACGGTGAGCTTGTTGAACTCCTCGGCCAGCACGCCCACCTCGTCGTGGCCGCGCAGCTCAATGGGGTGGCTGTACTCGCCCTCCCGCAGCAGCTGGATCGAGCGCATGATCAGCCGCATCCGGCGGGAGAACGCCAGGGAAAACACCATGGAAAAGAGCAGAATAATGACGCCCAGCACCACAGTGATGCGGATCAGATTGGCCTCCAGCGCAGCAATGACCGCGCCCTGGACCGTGTCATACTCCATCATGTAGACCGCGCCGATGGGGCTGTCGTAGTAGAGAATCGGCATACACGCATGGCTCTCCAGCGCGCCGGCGGCGGAGTCATAGACACAGTGGAACACGTCGTTGCCGTCCAGCGCCTGGACCACCTCCGGAAGGATGAGAAACTTCCCCGCCGCGCTCCCCCGGGTGAGGGAGTCATAGAGGGCGCGCCCCTCGCCGTTGGTAACAGCTACGCGGGTAGCGCCCAGGTCTCCCAGGAGGTTGATGACCTGGGTAACATTGTCGGTGTTGAGGTTCTCCAGCCCCGACAGCGACGACACCACCAGCTGCGTCTTGCCCTGGAGCGAGGCCGCCTTGGTGCGCAGCATCATATCCCGGGTGGTGTTGGCGGAGTAGATATTCAAAAACAGCAGCACCGCCGCCACGATCAGGACGTTGGTCATGGCGTAGCGGAACTGCGAGCTGCTGCGCAGCAGGGACAGGCGCCGTTTAAGATTTGAAATAGTACCCCACTCCCCATTTTGTCAGGATATATTCCGGCTCCGCCGGACACAGCTCCAGCTTCTCCCGCAGCCGGCGGATGTGCACATCCACGGTGCGGATGTCGCTGCGGTACTCGTAGCCCCAGATGGTGTCCAGCAGGCTCTCGCGGGAGTAGACCCGGTTGGGATTGCGCATCAGCAGCTCGATGAGGTCGAACTCCTTGGCCGTCAGGTCCACCGCCGTGTCGCCTCTGTAGGCGTTGCGGCCCTCGGCGTCGATAGTGATGTGGCCGTGGGTCAAGAGCGCCTGCCGGTCCGGCTGTCGGGACGCCGAGCGGCGCAGCAGGGCACGGACCCGGGCCTTGAGCTCCAGGATGTTGAAGGGCTTGGTCAGGTAGTCGTCCGCGCCGTGCTCAAAGCCCATAAGCTTGTCCATATCGTCCGCCTTGGCGGTCAGCATAATAATCGGGACGTCGGAAAACTCCCGGATCTTCCGGCAGGCGTCCAGCCCGTCCAGCCGGGGCATCATCAGATCCAGGATGATGAGATCCACCGGCTGGCTCTGAGCCGTCTCCACGGCCTCGATGCCGTCGTAGGCAGCCAGGACCTCGTAGCCTTCGTTCTCCAGATTGAACTTGATTCCCTTGACCAGCAGCTGCTCGTCGTCCACCACTAAAATTTTCATTCGCCGCTCCCTCCTACACAGATCAGCTCCCGCAGGTCCGCCATCTTGCCCTCGCCGATGCCCCCGACCTCCATCAGATCGTCGATCTCGTCAAATGGCCCCAGTGCCTCCCGGTAGCTGACAATGGCCTCCGCCGTCTTGGGCCCGATGCCGGGCAGCTCCGTCAGCGTTTCGGCGTCCGCCAGATTGATATCGATTTTTCCGTCCTCCGTCACCCCTGCCGACAGTTCCTCCGGGGGCGTCTCTTCTGTTTCTTCCGGCGGCGGAGCCTCTGTTTCCGCCGGGGCCTCAGTCAGGGCCGGCGGGCGCTGGGTGATGACGGCGATGCCGCCGTCGGGCGTCGCCGTGGCGCGTCCGGTGAAATAGCCCAGCGTGAACAGCATAATCCCCGCCGTGACGGCGATCACCAGTACCTCCGGCGTTTTCAGCTTCATCCCGGACGCCCCCCAACATTGACAGATCGGAAAAGTTTGCTTATAATAGACACGGACAGACTCGGCCCTTGGCTCCCCTTCCACACATTATTATAGCACAGCGCTCCGCCGGTCTGCAACGATAAAACCAGTGAATTCACGGAGTGTTCTATGAAAAAGTACAGATTTTTATCCCTGCTCATGGTTCTCACCCTGTTTCTCTCCCTGCTCACCCCTCTGGCCGGGGCCGAGGCGGCGGACGACACGCCTGCCGAGCCCGCCGGGACCGAACCGGAAAACCTCCCCGCCGAGCCGGCCGCCGGCGAGGGCGGCTACACTGTCCAGGCCAAGGCCGCGCTGCTGCTGGAGATGAACAGCGGCCAGGTGCTCCTGGCGCAGGACGCCAGCGTCCAGGTCTACCCCGCCAGCCTGACCAAGGTCATGACCTGTATGCTCACCCTGGAGCACGGCAACCTCAGCGACGTTGTCACCGTCTCTGAGTCTGCCCTGGAGGGACTGGACCCGGCGGGCAGCACCGCGGGGCTGATAGCGGGCGAGCAGATGACGGTGGAGAACCTGCTCTACTGCATGATGCTCTCCTCGGCCAACGAGGCGTGCAACGTGGCGGCGGAGTATATCGCCGGCTCCGTGGACGCCTTTGTCGCCATGATGAACGAGGAGGCCGCGGCCCTGGGCTGTACCGGCACCCACTTCTGCAATCCCCACGGCCTCCACGATGAGAACCACTATACCACCGCCCGGGACCTGAGTCTGATCGCTATGAAGGCGCTGGAGGACGAAACTTTCCGTACCATCACCTCCACAGTCTACTACGAGGTCCCGCCCACCAACCTTTCCGACGTCCGGAAGCTGTATACCACCAACCTGCTGGAGACTCCCAGCACACGCTATTACTACGAGTACGCCGTGGGCGTCAAGACCGGCTACACCACCCCGGCGGGGCGCTGCCTTATCTCCACCGCCGAGCGGCCGGACCGGAAGACCAAGCTCCTCTCGGTGGTCTGCGGCGCGGCGGACGTCTACCTGGAGGACGGGGTCATCGAAAACCAGAACTTCACCGAGACCAAGGCGCTCTTTGAGTATGGCTTCGACACCTTCGACTTCGCCGTGGTGCTGGAGGCCAACCCTGTGGTGCAGACGCCGGTGTTCCACTCGGCGGGGTCGGACGTAGCCGTCCTGGCTGCCAGTGAAGCCATCACCGCCGTGATGCCCAAGGACTACGACGTGGAGCAGGTGGAAAAAAAGATCGACCTCTTCAGTCCCGACGGTGTGGAGGCCCCCATCGCTCGCGGGCAGGTGCTGGGAACGGTGACGGTGCGCTTTGACGGCGTGGACCTGGGAACCACGGACCTGGTAGCCATCACGGATATTGCCCGGTCGGAGATCGCCATTCAGACTGCCACCACTAAGTCCTTCTTCTCCGGCCCGTGGCTGAAGATCCTTGTGGGCGCGGCGGTGGCCCTGGCGGCGCTGTACCTGACGGCAGTGGCCGTCAACCGCGCCCGGCGGCGCAAACGCCGGAAGGAACGCCGCCTGCGCCAGCAGATGGGCGAGGTCATTGAGTTCCCCGGGAACCGCCGGGACGGAGGGCTGGAGCCATGACCATGGATGGGCTGCGCGCTGCCTGCCTCGCCTGCCGCCAGTGTCCGCTGGCGGCTACCCGGACCAACGTGGTTTTCGGCGTCGGCCCGGAGGACGCACCAGTGCTGTTTGTTGGAGAAGGCCCCGGACAGCAGGAGGATTTGCAGGGTGAGCCGTTTGTCGGTCCCGCGGGGCGGCTGCTGGACGAAATGCTCTCCATCATCGACCTGAGCCGCGAGAACTGCTATATCACCAACATCGTCAAATGCCGCCCGCCCCAGAACCGGGACCCCCTGCAGACTGAGCAGGACGCCTGCATCGGCTTTTTGCGGCGGCAGACGGCGCTGCTGCGCCCGAAGATCATCGTCTGCCTAGGCCGCATCGCCGCCATGCGGCTGATCGACGAGAATTTCCGCATCACCCGCGACCACGGCGCATGGCGGCAGAAGGGCGGCATCTGGTTTTCAGCCATGTTCCACCCGTCGTTCCTCCTGCGGGACGTCTCCCGACGTCCGGACGCCTTCCGGGATCTCAAGAGCCTCCAGACCAAGGTCCGGGAGGTTTGCCCCGAGGTCTATGCCGGTCTTTAACCGTTCAAACGCCTCTGAATTCTTTAATGAATTCAGAGGCGTTTTCCACTATTATAATGCCCAGAAGTTCCGCAGCAGCCACCATTGTCCGCGGCCAAGGGTCTGCTCCAGCCGCGCGCGCTCCTCTGTGACGGCCAGCAGCGCGCGGGCGCGCTCCTGTTCGCTCAGGCGGTGCTGGCTGAACCGCGCCTTTTGGGCCAGCTCACCCAGGAGCGCCTCCGCGTCGGTCCCCCAGTGGACCAGGCGCTCCAGATAGCCGTAGGCTGCGACAACGGCGGCGTTGGTATCCGGTCCGTGGAAGAGCCGATGCCGCAGCCGCCGGCAGGCCCAGCGCCGCACCGGCAGGATGGCCGCCGCACCCAGGAGCGGCAGGACCCAGGCGGCCCAGCTCCAGTCAAAGGCGTCCGCCTCTGGTTCGTTCCCTGGCTTGTCCGGCTTGTCCGGCATGGAGGACTCGGGTTTTTCCGGCTTTTCTTCAGGCGTCTGGTTGAGCGTCTCCGGCTTTGGCGTCTCGGGAGCTTCCGGTTCCTCCGGCTCCTCCGGTTCCGGCTCTTCGGGCGTCACAGGCTGCGCGCCGTAGGTGGTGAGGGCGTCCGGCTCGATGCCGGTGCCGGACGGCGGCGTCATGTCCACCGGATACCAGCCGTAGCCCTTGAGGTAGATCTCCACCCAGGCATGGGCCGCCGAGTCCTTCACCTCCGCTCTGCCGGAGGCAGGAATTTCCACCGTATAGCCGGTAACGTACCGCGCCGGGATTCCCGCCTGCCGCAGCAGCAGCACGCCGGCGCTGGCGTAGTGGACACAGTAGCCCTCACGGCTCTCGTTGAGGAAGTAGTCCACAAAATCCTCGTCTTCCGGCGTGAAGGGCGTGTCCAGGTTGTAGCGCGTGTCCGCGTTCAGCAGATCGGCGAAAACCTGTGCCATGGTGATCGCGTTGCCATAATACCCGTAATACACAGCGCCAGACATGGCTGCGTTGATTACCCGCGGGTCAAAGTGGTTGAGCCATTGGTAGTAAACGGCGGAAAAATCCTCTGGAACGTCCAGGTAATGATCATAGACAAACCGCCGGTACTCCGCCTCGGCCTGGGCCACCTCCCAGGGCAGGTTCGGCGGCTGCCGGGGCATTTCTGAGATGGGGCGGAAATAGACATTCTTCGTCTGCACAGCGAACTGGCGCTCCAGACAGGCGTCGCCGACAAACGTCACGCCGGAAACCTCTGCCGGCGAGGTGGACAGGTTGTAGGGCGTGTACATCTGCCCGCCTCTGGGGCTGGTATACTCAATAAACATCTCATGGAACGGTGCGCCTGCGTCGCTCAGGGAAGGGAAGTTCAGCGGAGAATAGCCGCCCAGGTCCAATCCGTCGTAGGCTGCCTCGTCCAGCGGCTCCCAGGCGCTGCCGGTGTAGACCGCCGAGGAGGTGCCGCGCAGGTACACCCGGCCCGGAAGGTCTGTGTGCACGCGCATCACAGTCTGGTCGGCAAAGCGCCGGGGGCCGGCGTCGTCCAGGCGGACGCTGACGTCGGCGCTGCCGCCGCTGAGCAGCGCCGTCACCTTGCCAAACGGCCCTTCTGCCGAAGCAAAATCACCGGCTTTTTCCTCCAGGTAAGCTCGGGCGGGGCCGGTCCACTCCGGGCGCTCGTAGCCCTCCTGGGGCAGGAAGAATGTAATCAGCCCCAGCAGCAGCGCCACCGGTAGCAGGCAAAGCAGCGTGAAGCGCGCGCCGCCATTGGGATCGTTCCGCCCGCACAGGCTGGCCAGCAGCAGCAGGCACCAGCAGCCAAGCAGAAGCAAAAACGGCGTCCAATCCGGCATCCGGTCCACCACCATCGCCGGCAGGAGCCAGGAGAAAGTCAGCAGAAACGTCAAAACCACCGACCGCCCCCGGACCACCGACCACCCCAGAGGCAGCGACAGCACCGCCAGGAACGCAGCCAAAAACCGGCCGCTGAGCGCATACTCCGTCAGGTCCGGCAACGCCTCCACGGCAGAAAAGCCGTCCGGCAGATCGACCTCCAAAAGTGTCGCTGCCCGCTCAGCCGTCAGCGCCGCTCCGGCACGCACCTCCGGCCAGAGCCAATGGACCGCCGCCGCGTACAGCAGCGCCAGCCCCATCACTGCCGCCCAGCGGTATCTGGGCAGGGAAAAGGCCGCCAGCGCCAGCCCGCCCGTCACCAGACACGCCGCCAGCAGAAAGCCCGCCGGCCGCGGCAGCTCATAGAGCGATGTCAGGGAAAAAACCGTCCCCGTCTGCGCCAAAAGCAGCAGAAGCCCGTCGGTGAAGACCCGCAGCGCCGAGGCGGGCTGACGGGGCGGGATCACAACCTTGCTCATGGCGCCTCCTCCTGCACCGGCCCGATATGGATTTGCAGAACGCCCCGCCCCGCCGGAGCCGGTGTCGCCTGAAGGCCCACAACGGGTGTGGACGGCCTCTCTCCATCCTCTGGCGGCTGTACATCGCCCCGGATGGAGCGGCCCTCCGGCGGCGCCGGGTCGCACAGGGCCGCCTGGAGGCAGCGCGCCAGCTCCCGCTGTCCGGAGATGTGGTATTCCCGCAGCTCGCCGGTCACCGGGTGGAGCCAGCGGACAGCGTGGGGCCGGTGGTCCTCCAGAAACGCGCCGCAGAGGGCGCAAAGCTGGTCCAGCACCGCGTCCAGCGTCTCCGGCGGACCGAAGTGGTCAAAGGTGAGGACCGGGACCGTCTCCTGGGCCTCCAGCACCTCGCGGACGATGATCTCGTCGCGCTTGGAGCTGAGCTTCCAGTGGATCAGCTTGATGGGATCGCCCGGGCGGTAGGGCCTGAGGTCGTAGTCCTCCCCCAAGCCACCGCCGGAACGGACCCGCAGCGCCGCAGCCTGGCGCTGTGCGCCAGCCTCCTCCGGCAGCGGCAGCAGCTCCGCCGGGACGGGCAGGACCGGCAGCAGCACCGCCGCCGGCGGCCGCCGGCGCAGGGACAGAAGCCCCAGGCAGTCCCACACCTTCACCCGCACCACGCGGCACTCCAGCATACCGCAGTGCGCGGTGTCCGCCGGGAGCGCCAGACGGCGCAGCCGCGACGCCCCCGACAGGTGCAGCCGCTCGGCGCGGCACTCGCCAGTCATGCGGTTGCGCAGCTGCAGGCGCAGCTCAATCCGCGCCAGCGGCAGATGCCGCCGGTTTCCCACGTCCACCAGCCACCGTGCCTCACTGCCCCGCTGGACGCGCCCCGGCTGCGGCGCGAGACGCACCCGGAGGCCCAGCATAGCCGGCAGGCTCAGCGCCGCTGCCAGCACTGGCAGACACACCGCCAGCGTCAGGAGGAAGCCGCCGAGATAGCTCTCGGAGTACATTTGCAGCAGTACCGCCCCCGCCAGAACCAGGACGGATACAATTTTCCGCCAGAACATGGCCTAACGGATGCGCGGCGCTTCCACGCCGCCCAAAATCTCCTGCACCAGCGCGCCGGCCTCCTGCGCGCCGCCGGCGGAGAGGATCAGCCGGTGGGCTACGGTGTCCTGGAACATGGTGCGCACGTCCTCAGGCACCACATAGTCCCGGTCGTGGAGGTACGCGCACGCCCGGGACACCGACGCCAGCGCCAAGGAGGCCCGCGGACTGGCGCCCTGGGCGATGCGCGGGTGATTCCTGGTCGCACCGATGAGGCGCACCATGTATTGCAGCACCTCGTCGGAGATGTAAACGCCCTCTACCTGCCGCCGCAGGTGCTGCAGACCCTCATGGGTCAGGACCTGGCACACCTCCATGCTCACGCCGTTGCGGCGCTTGCGGCGCAGCAGCTCCAGCTCGTCGGCGGGCTTGGGGTAGCCGATGCTCAGGCGCAGCATGAACCGGTCCATCTGTGAGTCCGGCAGCAGCTGCGTGCCCGACGCGCCCACGGGGTTCTGCGTGGCGATGACCAGAAACGGCTCCGGAACCGGATGGCTGACGCCGTCCACGGTCACCTGCCCCTCCTCCATGGCCTCCAGCAGTGCCGACTGGGTGCGGCTGGTGGCGCGGTTGAGCTCGTCTGCCAGAAAGAGGTTGCACATCAAAGCCCCCGGCTGGTATTCCATCTGATTGGTGGTCCGGTCCAGGATGGAGAAGCCCGTCAGATCCGACGGCATCACATCCGGCGTGAACTGCACGCGGCCGTATCGCAGGCCCAGCGCCTTGGAAAAAGCCAGGGCCATGGTGGTCTTGCCCACGCCGGGGATGTCCTCCAGCAGGATATGTCCGCCGGCCAGGATCGCCAGCAGAACGCGAATGAGGACCTCGTCCTTGCCCACGACGGCCCTTTTCACCTCTGCGATCACCTGCGCGGCCAGTTTTGCATCACTCATCTGCCGCCGCGCTCCTACCGCCCGAACAACGCCTGGGCCTGGCGCATATTCTCACGCACCGGGACGCGGAAGGGACAGCGGGTCTCGCACGCGCCGCACTGGACGCAGTCGCAGGCCTTGGCCGGGAGCGCCGCGTAGTGCTCCCGCACTGTCTCGGGGACGGCGCCCTGGGCTTGGGCAAGATGGAGGAATTTGGTCACGTTCGCCACCTCGATCCCCTGGGGGCAGGGGGCGCAGTGGCCGCAGTACATGCAGTGGCCCTCCCAGCTGACCTTAGGCATGGCCGAGAGCGCCGCGGCATAGTCCCGCTCCGCTTCCGGCGCGGCCGCATAGGCGGCGCTGGCCTCCAGCTCCGCCAGGGACTTGGCCCCCGCCAGCACCGACGCCACCGCCGGACGGGTCAGGGCGTAGTGGATGCACTGGACCGGCGTCAGTGCTATCCCCGCCGGGGACAGCGCGCCGTTCAGCAGGTCGCCGCCGCCGAACGCCTTCATCACCGTGATGCCGACCCCCAGCCGCTGGCACGTCTCGTAAAGCCGGGCGCGCTCCGGGTCCATGTTCACCAGGGGCGCGGCATAGCTCTTTTCATCGAACAGCGCGTTCACGTCCTCAGTCCCCGGCAGCAGGTCATAGCAGGGGTTGACGCTGAACATCAGCACGTCCACCAGACCGCTCTCCACCGCCGCCAGAGCCGCCGCCGGGTTGTGGCTGCTCAGGCCGATGCAGCCGATGCGCCCCGCGGCCTTCAGCTCCCGGGCGTATGCCATCACAGGGCCGTTTTGAACCGTTTCCCAATCGGAGACGGCGTCCACATAGTGGATCATGCCGATCTCCACATGGTCGGTGCGCAGCTGCTCCAGCATGGAGACGAAGCTGGCGCGGACCTTCCCGACCTCTCTCGTCCGCTGGTACTGCCCGTCCTCCCAGACGGTGCACAGATGGGCCTGGAGGCAGAACTTCTCCCGCCGGCCCTCCAGAGCCAGGCCCAGACTGGCGCGGAAGCCGGGGTTGGGCGAATAGAGGTCGATGCAGCTGACGCCCAGCGCCTCCATCCGGTCCACCATTGCGCGGACCTCCTGCGGCGTCTTGTCCAAAAAGCCCTCACAGCCGATGCCAATCTCGCTGACGCGAAGACCGGTCCCGCCCAGCGTGCGGTATTCCATTTCCCATGCGCTCCTTTCTGTCTTTCCCTTGCGGCCGCCGGTCTGCCGTCCTCCGTTGGACAGGCCAGCGCCGGTCATTTCGTATTTTGCAGGCGGCGCGCCATGTATTCATGGGCGTCCAGCTCCAGCGTATCGTCCAGCGGCGCCAGCTCCACCACGCCATAGCGGCGGGACAGGGCCGTTTTCAGGATATAGTCGCAGAGGACCGGGTTTTTCGGCAGCAGGCAGCCGTGGGAGTAGGTGGCGAACACATTTTGATACCGCGCGCCCTCCATACCGTCCTCGCCGTTGTTGCCCCTGCCGGAGAGCACGCGCCCCATGGGCCGCACGCCGCCGCCCAGGTACGTCTTGCCCGAGTGATTCTCAAAGCCCACTACAGTCTGTCCCTTCAGCTCGTCGCAGGTGAACAGGTAATTGCCGATCATCCGCTCCTTGCAGCCCACGGTGTACAGGTCCAGCGCGCCGATGAAGTCACACTGATGACCGTCCCAGGTTTTGTAGTAACTCCCCAGCATCTGATAGCCGCCGCAGATGGCCAGGAAAGTCTTGCCGTCGGCCACCGCGGCGCGGATCTCAGCGTCCTTGCCGCTGTGCAGGTCCTCCAGAAGCACCTCCTGCTCGAAGTCCTGGCCGCCGCCGACGAAAAAGAGGTCGTAGTCCGGGGCGTTCAGCCTCTCCCCCACCGAGACGCCGGTAGTGCGCACCTCGATGCCCCGCCAGCGGAGGCGGCGTTCCATGCAGAGGATGTTGCCCCGGTCACCATAAAGGTTCAAAACGTCGGGATAGAGATGACAAATTTTCAGTTCCATATGCGTCCTCCCTATTCCCAGAATTCCTTGAAGCCATAGGTCTTGCTGATGCGCTCGCGCAGGGCCAGCATGGCCGTGTAGGTGGGCATGATGTAGACCGGCTTGTCCTGGGCCGTGCAGTCCCGGAGCAGCTGGTCGTAGTCCTTGACAATCCGCAGCTTCTCCGCCGGGACACCGGCGTACTTGAACCGGACGGCCATATCGTCGGCCCGGACGCCGGAGACAATCAGCCCGCTCAGCTTCTCGCCCATCTCCGCTACCTGCTCGAAGTCCACGTCCCAGATCCAGCTGACGTCCCGGCCGTCCTGGGCGCGGTCGTTGAGGCAGACCACAAACACTGAGGGCTCGGTGGTGTTGGTGAGGAAATTGAGCACCTGGTTGCACCCGGCAGGATTTTTGATGAGGATCATCCGCAGGCTGGTCCCCCCGATCTCGAATTTCTCCATCCGCCCGAAGCCGCAGGCGAACCGCCCCAGGGAGGCCGACACCGTTGCCGCGTCCAGCTCCAGCGCCTGACCGCAGGCCATGGCGGCGCAGGCGTTGTAAATATTGTAGCCGCCGGGGAGATTGATTCGAGTGTCGAAGTCCCCGCCAGCGCAGCGGAGCGCCACGTGAGAGCCCTGGGTGTCGGTGGAATGGACCTCCGTCACCGACACATCGGGCCTTGGCCGGCTGTAACCGCAGCAGGGACAGCGGTAGCCGCCCAGGTGTCCGTAGGTCACATAATCGTAGACATAGGCATGCTTGCACTTCAGGCAGTAGGGCGCGTCGGACAGCTCCGCCACCCGCTTCTCATAGATGGGGGTGTCCACGCCGTAGAAGAGCACCGGATTGTCCGTCTCGTCCGCCAGCGAGCGGGAGAGCGGATCGTCGGCGTTGAGGCACAATGCGGCCCCAGGACAGTGGGAGATGCCGATGCGGATATTCTCCAGCGTGTGGGTCACCTCGCCGTAGCGGTCCAGCTGGTCGCGGAACACATTGGTCACCACCACCGCCCGGGCCTCCACAAAGCGGCTGATGGCCTTGAAGGCAGCCTCATCCGCCTCAATGAGGGCATAGGGATATCGGCACTGGCCTGTCAACGTCGCATGCATGGCAAACTCGGCGGTGACGCCGCTGAGGAGGTTTGCGCCGGACTTATTGGCAAAGAAAGAGATTCCAGAGTCCGCCATTGCCTGCTCGATCATACGAGAGGTTGTGGTTTTCCCATTGGTGCCCGTGACGATCACTGCCGTCACGCCCCTTGCCATATGGCCCAGCAGATTGGGGCAGAGCTTGAGGGCCACGCGGCCCGGGAAGTCCGTACCGCCCCTGCCCAGCAGCCGGATGGCAAACCGGCTGAGCTTACAGGCCAGGACGGCGAAAAATACCTGAATTTTCATGAAAAACATTATAGCACGTCCGATGGGAAATTACAACCGCGGCATTCATCTGGTATTTTCCGGAAATTTCAAGGTTTTTTGGTTTGGGGCTTGCATATTATGTCAACATTTGTTACAATCAGTAACAAATATACGGAGGTCCAACACTATGCGATTGATTTCCTGGAATGTAAACGGCATCCGCGCGTGCCTCCAGAAGGACTTCTTATCCGCGTTCGCGGCGCTCCGCGCCGACGTCTTTTGCTTACAGGAGACCAAGGTGCAGGCCGGACAGGCCGCGCTGCCGCTGAACGGCTATGAGCAGTTCTGGAGCTACGCTGAGAAAAAGGGCTATTCCGGCACCGCCATTTTCACCAAGGCCCCTCCCCTGTCCGTTTCCTACGGCGTGGGGGTGGAGACGCTGGACCAAGAGGGGCGGGTCATCACGCTGGAATTCCCTCAATTTTATCTCGTCACCTGCTATACCCCCAACGCTCAGGAGGGGCTTAAGCGCATCGACCACCGCATGGCCTGGGACGACGCATTCCGGGCGCACCTGACCGCCCTGGACCGGCGCAAGCCGGTGGTCGCCTGCGGCGATCTCAACGTGGCCCATCAGGAGATCGACCTGAAAAACCCGGGGCCAAACCGGGGAAACGCTGGTTTTTCCGACCAGGAGCGCGCAAAATTCACCGAGCTGCTGGCCGCCGGCTTCACCGACACCTTCCGCGCGCTGCACCCGGACCAGACCGGGGCCTACTCCTGGTGGAGCTACCGCTTTAACGCCCGGAAGAACAACGCCGGCTGGCGCATCGACTATTTTCTGGTATCCGACCGCATCCGCGGCGCCGTCCGCGCGGCGGAGATCTACGCTGAAATCTTCGGGTCGGATCACTGCCCTGTAGGCATCGAATTGGAGGAGGAACAAATTTTATGAAGCCAAATACCACCGCGCGGCGGGTCCTTGCGCTGCTGCTGGTCCTGACAAGCCTGTTTTCTCTAGCTGTGCCCGCCGCAGCCTACGTCAACGCCAGCAGCTGGGTCCTGGTTACGCTGAACGAGGCCGATCTCCTGGGGCTGTTGACGGATGAGATGAAAGACGCCGACATGAGCGAACCCATCAACCGCTTGGAGATGTGCTACATCGCCGCCATCGCATACGAAAAGCTCACCGGCAACTCCCCGACGCCAAACCGCACCGACTACTTCACCGACACCGACGATCCCATGATCTGTGCGGCCTATGAAATCGGCCTGGTCAACGGCTACGCCGACGGCTCCTTCTGCCCCGAGCAGAACCTGACGCGGCAGGAGTTTTTTGTGATCCTGTCCAACCTCAACCGCAACGTGGGTATGCCGCTGAACCTTAAGAGCGACTTCCTCACCAATTTCGCCGACCGCCACAAGGTGGGCGTGTGGGCCGAGGCGGCGGCGCAGGAGATGGCGGGCCTGGGCATTGTGCAGGGCGAGGTCTTGGGCAACATGCGCTACCTGCTGCCCGAGAGCGAGACCAGCCGCGAACAGGCCATCGCCATGTTCCTCCGGTGCTATAAAAACGCCAATATGTTCCTCCAGACTGACTGGATCACCGAGGAAGAGCTGGAAGAGATGCGCGCGCAGGCCGCGGCCGAGGCCGCCAGCTCCGAGGCGGCGCAGCTGGTCAACTACGCGCTGACCTTTGTGGGCAAGCCCTATGTGTTCGGCGCCAACGGCCCCAACAGCTTCGACTGCTCCGGCTTCACCCGGTACGTCTACGCTCACTTCGGCTACTCCATCAACCGCGTCGCCAACGACCAGGTGAAAAACGGCACCGCCATTTCCTTTAATGAGCTCAAGCCGGGCGACCTGGTCTGCTTCTCCAACACCTACTCGTCCAGCCAGTGGATCACTCACGTGGGCATCTACATCGGCAACGGTCGCATCGTCCACGCGGCCAACTCCACCCGCGGCGTCACCGTGGACACCATCACCTCCGGCTATTACTTCAACCACTACGCCGCGGCACGGCGCATCCTGAAGTAAAAAGTGCGGCACGGCGCAAATGCGCCGTGCCGCCGTTTTCAATCATTCCATATCCAACACCAGATACCGTTTCCCCTCCAACATCAGCGGTGTACCGCGCAGCGCGGCGCCCATGGGTGCGAAGGGCTCCTGAGAGGAGAACGGCACCGCTATCCGCTGCCGGCCGCCCTCCATGCGGGAGCGCGCGCCGGCGATCTGCCGGCCCTCCAGCTCCCCTTCCCAGGGCGTCCAGCCGTCCTCGCTGCCGGTAACGCGGACCTCGGTCAGCTCCCCGGCGGGCATCTGCGAGGCCGCGATGCGCTTGCGCAGCCGCAGGCGGCCGCCCTCCGGCACCAGGACGCCCAGCGCCGCCTGCCCCTGGTCCCCGGTGAGGAACGCGCGGACGATCTGGTCGGTCACCGGCTCGCCGTCGCACACAACCAGCAGATACAGCCCCTCGCGGCGGAGCGAAGCCTGGCCGCAGGCGCGGCCCTCGTAGCGCATGGGGATCTTCCATTCCTTTTCCATAAAAAACGCCTCCCGCAGCATTGTATGCGGGAGGCGCTTGCGCAATTCCAATTATGATTTGACCAGCAGCTTGGCGCTGCCGGAGGCCTGGATGGTACAGTCGCCCGCGGACACGTACAGATGGTTGACCGCCAGCGCGCCGCCGGCAATGACGCCGCTGCCCGCAGTGACGTCGGTAAGTCCCGCCTCACGGGCGCTGGCCGCGCCGGAGAGCAGCAGCGCTTCCCCGCCGGCTGAAACCTGCACGGTCTGGCCCGCCGAGAGCGTCACGGTCCTGAAATCGTTCTCCGCCGGTGTGACCGTGGTTTTGGCAATGGCGGCTTTCAGCTCATCCGCCTGCTGGGAAAACTCCTGAGACAGCTGGCGCTGCTTGGCGGCGATGGCCGTATTGACCTCGCTGAGCAGGTTGCTCTTGTACGTGCCGGTCAGATAGCTGAGGGTAACCAGCGGGTCCGATGCCGTATTGACGCCGGAGACCGCGCCGGTCAGCCCCAGGACGACCACTGCCGCCAGAGTGACGGCCAGCAGCTTGACAAACAGTTTTTTCTGGTTCATGGGCCGCTCCTTCGCTTTCGCGGCGGCTCGCGCCGCCTGGATACGCCCATTATACCCTAAAAAGCCTGATCGTGCAAGCCAAAACTCACGGCAATGGCCGAATCCACCCGGTTCATCAGCTCATCGTCCAGCCGGCCCATGTGTTCGCGCAGCCGCCGCTTGTCGATGGTCCGGATCTGCTCCAGCAGGACCACGGAGTCCTTGGTCAGGCCCACGTCGTGGCCCGCCAGATCGATGTGTGTGGGGAGTTTTGCCTTCCCGGTCTGACTGGTGATGGCGGCGGCGATGACGGTGGGCGAATGGCGGTTGCCGGTGTCGTTCTGCACGATCAGCACCGGGCGCGTGCCGCCCTGCTCGCTGCCTACCACGGGACTCAGATCGGCGTAGAAAATGTCGCCTCTTTTTACGTTTGTATCCATTGGCTTCACACTCCGTGAAAAAATGTTTGCCGCCGTCACACCTCACACAGGGAGTATGTAACGAGGCTGACCATATTCTCCCACGCAGTGACTGAATTTATACAGCCAGGTCGGCTCCCGCATCATTCTATGCTTGTCAAGCCCCGGCGGTCACTGGCCCGCGGCAAAGGAATCGATCTCGGCGGTGAGGACGCACGTGCCGTCGTAGTAGACCTCCGCCTGGCGCGGCGAGAGGGCCCCGTCAAAGCGGGTGCAGACCAGCAGCTCCTCCGTGCCGTAGCCGGTGCGGTAGGTGATCAGCCACCCGTCGCCCGCCCTGGCCTGGGACTCCACATAGCCATAGGCCCAGGCGTTGCCCAGCAGCTGCGGCAGCTGAAGCGGCGCCACATGGCCGCCGGCCATGGTCCCCAGCTCCAGCGACGTCTCCTCGAAGGACACCTGCGCACGCTCCCCGTCCACCTCGGCCGCGATGCCGGCGATCAGCTCGGGGCCGGTGACCGTCAGGGCGGCGTCGTTCTCCTGGGAATCATAGGTGCAGTCCAGGCCGAACTCAAAGACCCGGTCTCCGAAGTCTGCCGTCACCTGGGCCGTATACGCGCACGACGGCGCGGCCAGGAGGGCCGTCCGGAAGTCCAGCGCCTTCTGCACCTCGCTCTCCTCCGATTTTCCGCAGCTGCTCAGCGGCAGGACCAGGCACGCCGCCAGCAGCCACCACGCTCTCATCCGCCCCATTTGGAACTTCCTCCGATTATTTCAAAAGTCGCGGAAGCGCCCGGATCAGATCCCCCGGCGTCAGGCCGTACTCCCCCATCTCGGCGGCGCACAGGTCTCCCGCCGCGCCGTGGAGATACGCCGCAGCCGCGGCGGCCTCCAGCGCCGGGAGGCCCTGTCCCAAAAGCGAGACCAGAATGCCCGAGAGCACGTCCCCGCTGCCGCCGGTGGCCATGCCGGGGTTGCCGGTGGGGTTCTCGAAGGTGGTTTCGCCGTCGGTGATCAGGGTGCGGTGGCCCTTCAAAAGGACGATCTTCCCCGTCTCCCGGGCCATCCGCTCCGCCGCCGTCTGCCGGCCCAGGGCCAGGTCGCCGCCCAGGCGGGCGAACTCCCCCTCGTGGGGCGTCAGCACGGCGGCACAGCTTGTTCCGCGCAGTACATCTATATGCCCTGCCGCGGCGTTTAGACCGTCGGCGTCCAAAACCACCGGACACGCCGCGTGCTCCAGCACCGCCCGGATCACCTGCCGGATATCCTCCGACCGCCCAAGCCCCGGGCCGGCGAGGCAGGCGTCGCAGCCCTTCAGCCGCCACAGGATTTCCCGGACGCCCAGGGCCGAGAGCCGCCCGAAGCCGTCGTCCGGCAGCGGGAACACCATGGGCGCGTCCAGTTTGACGGCCAGAATGGGATAGATCCGCTCCGGCACGCCCAGATAGATGAGGCCGCTGCCGGCCCGCAGCGCCGCCCGGGCCGCGAGCGCCGCCGCGCCGGTGAAGCCGACGCTGCCGCACAGCAGCAGCACCTTTCCGAAATCCCCCTTGTGTGCCTCCCTGCCGCGCACCGGCAGGAGGCCGTCCACCCAAGATTTGGTGGTCACACGCATGGTCATGGTGCATCATCTCCGTTTCTCATGGACAAGATTATACCAAATCACCAAAAAACAGTCAAACTTTATGTTGCAAAGGACGGATTTCTATGCTAAGATACTGCTAGAATGGAAAAAGCGATGACCGGGTCGCCGCGTATCCCCCAGGCGGGCACAGAGAGGACGGATTTGCTGGAAGCGTCCCCCGCCGGAGCGTTGGCTTTCCCCCGGGAGCTGCCGCCTGAACCTTGCAGTAGGGTGCGCCGGGTGACGCCGTTATCCCGTCAGAGCGCGCGCCGCGGCATTTATTGCTCTCGGCGCGAATGACGGGTGGTACCGCGGAGGGTTTGCCTTTCGTCCCCGATTTTGGGGAGGAAGGGCGTTTTTCTTTGGGAGGAGGCACAGAATATGTGGATGCTTGACGGCGGCCTGTTCGGTGTGATGTTCACGCTGGTTTTTCTGCTGGTGATCGGAATATTTGTCTATGTCATCGTCTCCGGCCTCCGGCGATGGAACCGGAACAACCACTCCCCCCGGCTGACGGTGGAAGCCCAGGTGGTCTCCCGCCGGACCGCCGTGTCCGCCCACGGCGGCGCGGGAGACGGCATGCACCACACCTCCACCCGGTACTATGTCACTTTCCAGGTGGAGAGCGGCGACCGGATGGAGTTCTCCGTCTCCGGCGGCGAATACGGCCTGCTGGCGGAGGGCGACCAGGGCCGCCTGACCTTCCAGGGCACTCGTTACCTGGGCTTTGCGCGGGCGCGCTGAGTCCAAGGATCATCAATAATGTCAAAGGAGCACATGCCATGAAAGAACAGTTAGCGAAAATCCAAGCGGAGGCGCTTTCCGCCATCGCGCAGGCGGCCTCCCCCGCCGCGCTGGAGGAGCTGCGGGTCCGCTGCCTCGGCAAAAAGGGCGAGCTGACCGCCATCCTCAAGCAGATGGGCAGGCTCTCCCCCCAGGAGCGGCCCGCCATGGGCCAGCTGGCCAACGACGTCCGCGCCGCCATTGAAGAGGCCCTGGAGCGCGCGAAAAAGGACCTGCACGCCAAGGCACTGGAGGCAAGGCTCCAGGCGGAGACCGTGGACGTGACCATCCCCGGCCGCGCCGTGGAGACCGGCCGGCGGCACCCGATGTATATCGCCCTGGACGAGATCAAGGACATCTTTGTGGGCATGGGCTTCGACATTCTGGACGGTCCGGAGGTGGAGCTGGCTGAGTACAATTTCGACCGCCTCAACGCCGAGGAGGGCCATCCCTCCCGGGACTGGTCCGATACCTTCTACTTCGATGCGGACAGCCGCGTAATGCTGCGCAGCCAGACCTCGCCCATGCAGGTCCGGGCCATGGACAGCCGGAAGCCCCCTATCCGCATTATTGCCCCCGGCCGCGTCTACCGTAAGGATGAGGTGGACGCCACTCACTCGCCCATGTTCCACCAGGTGGAGGGCATGGTTATTGACAAAGGCGTCACCATGGCCGATCTGAAGGGCACGCTGAACATGATGGTGGAGCAGCTCTACGGCAAGGGCACCGTCACCCGCTTCCGCCCCCACCACTTCCCCTTCACCGAGCCCTCCTGCGAGATGGACGTACAGTGCCACAAGTGCGGCGGCGCGGGCTGCGCCACCTGCAAGGGCGAGGGCTGGATCGAGCTGCTGGGCGCGGGCATGATCCACCCCAGAGTGCTGGAGATGGCCGGCATCGATCCGGAGGTCTGGTCCGGCTGGGCCTTTGGCATGGGTCTGGAGCGCACCGCCATGCGGCGCTTCCGCATCGCGGACCTGCGGCTGATCTTTGAGAACGATATGCGCTTCCTGGAGCAATTTTAAGAAAGGGGGTCATCCAGCATGAATTTATCGCGTGAATGGCTCAAGGAATTTGTAACGATCGACGCCTCCGACAAGGAATTTGCCGAGGCCATGACCCTCTCCGGCTCCAAGGTGGAGCTGACCCACGATTTGGGGGAAGAGCTTTCCAATGTCGTGGTGGGCCGTGTCCAATCCCTGGCGCGCCATGAGAACAGCGACCACATGTGGGTCTGCCAGGTGGACGTGGGCCGGGAGGAGCCGGTGCAGATTGTCACCGGCGCTTGGAACGTCCATCTGGGAGACCTAGTCCCCGTGGCGCTGCACAACTCCACCCTCCCCGGCGGCAAGAAGATCACCCGCGGCAAGCTGCGCGGCGTTCTCTCCGACGGAATGCTGTGCGGCCTCTACGAGCTGGGGCTGGACGAACGGGACTTCCCCTACGCCGCCGTCACCGCCGCGGCCATCCTGGGCGACTACCATCCCATCGACCCGGACAAGCCCTCGATCCCGGCGGAGGTCGAGCTGGGCCACAGGATTTTTGGCCCTGTGGTGGCGGCCGGAGCCGGCGAAGTGAAATCTTTGGGTGATGGGCGCTGGTCCGTGGCGCTGGTCTGGGCGGAGGACGGATCGCCCGTGGGCACGACTGTGGAGACAAACTGCCAGAATATCCACTCGATGGACCTGGTGGCCTTCAACACCAAGACCCGGACCATCTGCACCCTCGCCGACCTCCACGCCGAGCAGCGGGAGTTCCCCCACTGCATCCCCGACGGCATTTTCACCCTCCAGGAGGACTGCAAGCCCGGCGGCGACATCAGGCCGGTGATCGGCCTGGACGACCATGTGGTGGAATTTGAGATTACTCCAAACCGGCCCGACTGCCTCAGCGTCATCGGCCTGGCCCGGGAGGCCGCCGCCACCTTCGACCGGCCCCTCACCCTCCACGAGCCGGCGGTCAGAGGCGGCGCGCCGGGCGTACTGGCGGAGCTTCTGGATGTGGAGACGCCGGACGCCGACCTCTGCCCCCGGTACACCGCCCGGATGGTGCGGAACGTGAAGATTGCCCCCTCCCCCAAGTGGATGCGCGCGCGCCTGCGGGCTATGGGCGTGCGGCCGATCAACAATATTGTGGATATCACCAACTATGTCATGCTGGAGTACGGCCAGCCCATGCA
>JAAWBZ010000159.1 GCA_022792945.1 Oscillospiraceae bacterium
CAGATGTGGTTCCAGCAATGACCACACCTTATCGCTTATGTCATGTCTGTGATAGGAAGCCTCCATCTTTTTTCTCTCCTGTCTTGTTTATGATGCTTCTATTCTATCACACTCCTTTCTCCTTGTGTAGACACTATCTAAGTGTCAGTTGCCAAATATGCTGGCCTTGTCTGGATGTATCACCAGTCTGGCTGCTTCGAGGTTCTGCTCATCAAGTCATCAACCGCCAGCTTTGTTGCTCCCTCCTGAAAACCATTAACTTTGTGATTGGTTTGGGGCATTTTGATGCTTAGAATTTATGATAATAAAACCGCGTCCCTTACCGATTAATCAGTGCAGGACGCGGTTTTGGTATTTGGCTGCTATGGATGCTGAAATCTATTATGATAATCTGCTATTTAGATTTCATAATAGTACGTCAGCATGAGAGTTGCGCCAGGGTATGTGCCTGTTTCCTGAGCTGTGAAGCGAAGTTTCCATTGTCCAACAGCATTTACAAGGGGACTATTGAGATTCGTATAGTTATATTTGATTTCTCTGGCATACTTACTGGGATTTCTGACCCAAGTAGATGTGCCAGGGCTCAGTACAGAATAATAGCCGCCTTCATAGGGCCATCCTGCGCCAGAACCGCTATACCTTATTTTATCAGCGTATCCAGGATTGTTAGTTGGTGTTGTCACATTAAAATTCCAGGTATAAGTCGTTCCTTTCACTACTGTCTGCTCATGGATTTCCCATTCCTTTGTCGCAGATACAGTACGAGGTTCTCCTACACTGATGGAATAAACTCCTTTTGCTGTTACATCAGTCGGACAATAGACGACAACATAATACTTTTCACCTTTTGTAAACTTCAGGTCCGCTCTTTTATAACATGCGTTAATGGATGGGTCAGGCTTAAAAACAGACAGATTTGCTCCATCATATAGGGTTTCCAGGGAAGTATAGTCCAAGATCTTAAAGCAATAGTTGTCATAATTGGTTTCTAAAGTAACTCTCTCTGTACCAGTGGCAGTGATCTCATAATAATCACCACAATTACTGGGAAGCATTCTGCTGGTATCACTTAGATTTGCTTGCTGCTTATAGTCCCGATATGTTTCATAATACGGAAGCACCACACTGTCTGACACGTCTTCAAAGAAATAAATACTCTGATTGGAAGGACCATAAGCGAGTTTATAGCTGGCTTCTCCAGTGTTTACATAGGTACTGACCGATACAGTATATGTATATTCACCTGTGACACCACTAGGTTTTGGCAAAATAATCTGATCCCTGACGATTCCGTTTGATACTTTTCCACACTCTGTACCATCAGGATTATATACAGTAACAATAAAGCCTGTCGTACTTTTCCGTAAAATACCAAGTGTGTATTCGCTTGCGGAGGAATAATCTACAGTAATTGTATGAGTTTCTGTATTGCCTGCTGCGACACTGCCACTGATCGTTTCAAAAACACCTCGACTAATAATATCCAAATCCAGGTAAAAAGACCTTGAAATACCTCCATAGTTGTCTGCAAAGGCAAACAGGAAGGGATAATTTCCGGTATTAAAAATTTTTACAACAAATCCAGCCCAAGTTCCATTGTCCGTATCAGCAACCGGCGTAATATAGCCAAGAGGAAAGTCTTCTGTAGTCACCAAGGATAACGGACCGCCCTCCGGATCATAACAAAGATCCTGATTGTTCCATCTTGTTGCAATCATAATCCATGTATCTGTTGTATACTTCCCGTCTCTCATGCTCTCGGGATTTCCTACAAACATAAAGGGATCTGCTACTGGAGCCTGATTTTCTGGTGAATCTATGGGAGAAGCCCCAGATTCAACCAATTCAGAAGTAATGTCGACGACATGGGAAGTGTCTAAGCTCTGATCAGTCGGCGTATCAGGAAGAATAACATAGCCGCTATTATCATCTGATATTCTTACCTGACTATCTGATAAATCAACCGTTGGACATTCGATATAATTGGACAAATGCGGATCATCCTGAACCGGATTGAGTTGCTGTTCTTCGGCAATGTTAGTATCGTAATCAAGGGCATCAAGTCCATTATTGGCTTTGATATAGGAATCGCCAAAGCCGGAATTAACATCAGTAGCCTCAATGGAAGTGATACTATTGCTATCTGCATCATTTGCGGCTACAGGTGTCACAGTGAAAGAAAGCAACATTATCAAGCAAAGTGTAATAGAAATAATTCGTTTTTTCATAAAGTTCTCCTTGACAATCAAATTTTATACGCGCAAATCCATATTCAGCCGTCCATACTTGGAAAAACGGCTGAAGTGACCAGTAGGATAAACCTGCAAATTTTTCAGGAACCGGTTGACAGCATCTTCAGCCGCACCAGACTTCCCGGCAAACTTCAGCAGGCTGGACACGTTTTTCAAATCGGCTTCCGTAAAGTTATAAATAAAATCCTTGCTTGTATGACGCCAGACGCCATCCTCATCCTTATAAGCGGCCCAGGTCGTTGCTTTGGAAGGGTCTGTGGGATCAAAACCCGGTGTAGTATAATCAATGAACTCCGTTCTTCCGTCCGGATGCTCAATAGTAAGACCCGTCATCCGAGCGTTGCCTTTGCCGTCTCCGCCAGACTGGTAGAACCAACGGAAGTCCTTCGGTGGAATTTGGTCCGTATTCAGAATGTACTGGTCCGACAGGTCAAAATTATTGGAAAGAGCGGAATTAAAATTATAATAGAGATTGCGGTCCATTTCTTTATAATCCGGAACGGACAGAATATCTTCCCACTGGTTTTCCTGGGTCATAGAAAGAAATTTATCCGTAACGGCAGAAATGGCCTCTTCACTTTTGAAATAATAATCCGAATTGTAGTATTTCCAGTTTCGATCTGCCGTTAATTCTCCAGTGACATACTGCCGCCCTTCTTGGTTGTTCCGCTGAACAGCAACATCCAAAATCTGATACCGGAATTCGCTGTACAGTCCTTTCAGCGCTGCGGGAGGCATATACGTATCCCACAGCGGAAGAGGGTAGCCTCGTTCCTTACAGGCGTCCGTGAGCTTTTGGTACAGATTCTGGAAGGTCTGTGACAGTCCTTCTTCCGAGAGATTTCCGTCAAAAAACTGCCCGATAGCGTCTTTGGCCTGGGCGTCCATCTCGGCTTTCACATCGGCCATCAAAGGACTGCTGGTTAGCGCAGCTCCGCTGAAATACGGCTGCCAATTCGCAAGACATTTTTCCGGAGTGGGCTTGAAAACGACACAATGGTCCTCAAAATACTTCTGCATCTCCGGGTCTTCCACTTTTTTCAGGTCGCCTGTGATGTTCTTGAAGGTAAACTGATTGTACTGAATCCACTGTCCGGGTATGCCGGCTTTCTCAATCTGCTCCATTTGAATTGCGTCTCCTTTTTTGCCGCAGTCCAAAAATTGCATGTCTGAACTGCTAAAATATGTCCTTATATTGTAGGACTATCTCTCATATCACCGCCTTTTTTGTATGATGTTTTCTCCTGACAGCCTGTCTTGAAACGCCTGCCTTTTCTGTCACCTCCTGCAAGCATTCCGATTTTTATTTTCTAGTCAGCTTGTCAACAACATTGATTTTGACGTGCTGATAGAATTGCAAATCTAAATGTAATCGGTTACTCAGCCAGCAAACATTCTTTTTTAGGTATTCACAGTTTTAGAAATGTTTCGCGCATTTATTAGACCTATTTGCTTAGCTCAGTATTAATTTGATTTATACTATTCCCTCCTTTTATAATAAAAGACAATCTATCTGTCAAAAGTGCAACACCCTATATTACCAATTTGAAAATATTTTTCCAAATAAGAGCGAAAAATGTTTGATGTTGCAAATTCAAATAAGGATTGTCTTCTATAGATAGACGGCTGTTTGAAGAAAACTCATTGTAAAAACGGAGTAGTTTCAATAGAAAGCGTTCAATTGATGGAGGACCTTTTTATGCTGACATTTTTCCTGGCTGCTCTGGAAAGTGAGAACGACCGCAGGTCTTTTGCGGCGCTTTATGAGCAGTATCATGTAAAGATGGAAACAATAGCAATCAAAATCCTAAAAGAGCAAAAGGATGCGGAGGACGCGGTGCAAAACGCATATGTCCAGATTATCCGACATTATGAAAAAATTTCTGAAATTTCATGTGAGGACTTGCCCTTCTGGATCATTTCTATAGTGAAGAATGAATCCCTTGCTATACTTCGAAAGAAACGCCGCACAGTTTCTTTAGAAGACTGGGAAGTTATTGATAAGCAGGCCAGCGATATAGTGAAATATAATGAACTGGTTGCACTGTTTGCACAGTTGCCAGATACATACCGGGCAGTGCTGGAAATGAAATTTCTGGCAGGCTATACAGACAAGGAGATTTCCAAAAAATTAGGAATTTCCGAGACGGCAGTCAGCACACGGGCCAGTCGGGGGAGAACGTTGCTTCGGAGAATTGCGGAAAAGGAGGGATTCCATCCATGACAGATCAGGAGTTGGACGCCTTAATGCGGAGACTGCTGCTGGATACCATTCGGCTGGAAGAGGATGAAGTGACTGAACTTTCGGTACCTTTTATTCCATCTGCCCGGCACAAATCACATATATCGAAAATGTTGACGGACCCGCTAACATGGGAGCGCAGGAAGACGCAGCCTGTATGGAAAAAGATATTCCAGCGCGCAGCGATTCTGTTGATAGTATGTTCGATCAGCCTGGGCAGTCTGGCAGTCTTAAATCCATCTGTGTATGCCCAGTTGAAGCGATGGGCTGTGGAGATATACCAGGAGCAGGTAATTTACAGATATTCTGGGAATTTCATTACCGGAGAATTGCCGCTATATGAAATTACGGACTTGCCGGAGGGATATGTGGAAACTGAAAAAGAACGGATTGTACTTTCCAACTCGGTCAGTATCACTTATCAAGCGCCTGGGGATAAGAAAATATTTTTGAACTATGTTTATATGAAACAAGGTGCCGCATCTGCGTATGTAGAGGATGACGAAGACAAAGTTCGTGAAATAGCAGTCGTGGTTAATGGATACAATGGAACACTTTTTCTGCAAGAAGATTGGGAAAATAAGAGGAGCGTTATTACTTGGGTTGATTCTGCAGCAAATATTCAGTTTGATATCATCGGTTGTCTGAACTATGATGAAATTTTGCACATAGCAAATAGCGTTTCTTTGGTCAAAATGACGAATTAGATAGAAATTGCAAGTTTCTCAAAATTTTATGTGAGAAATCTGGGATGTTTTGCATTTGTATAGTGAGGGCGCATAAAAGTCCTACAAATTAAGAAAGGAGGTATTTTATGAAGAGGCGTATTGGGATCTTGATGGCTCTGTGTATGCTGTTCATGGTCATGAGTGTGCAGGCATTGGAACCGCGGTTGTCTACCCCGAAACTTGATCTGTCCTTCGCTGGAACAACTGCATATTGTTCTGCTATTTGCAATAGTCAAAGTGATAGTGATAAGATTCAGGCTACGTTGACACTTTACCAGGGAAAAACTTATGTGGACTCCTGGAGTAATTCCGGAACTGGTCAGACGGCTGTTTCTGGAAACTGCAAGGTGTCTCGCGGTAAAGACTACACACTTACCCTAACATACAGCATAAATGACAGTTCAAAGCCTTCAATATCTGTCTTTGCCAAAAGCCCTAGCTAGGCCCAAGCACTAGGAAG
The DNA here is from genome assembly GCA_022792945.1 of Oscillospiraceae bacterium. Lineage (GTDB taxonomy): Bacteria > Bacillota > Clostridia > Oscillospirales > Oscillospiraceae > Avoscillospira_A. The sequence continues at coordinate 5,683 of JAAWBZ010000159.1, forward strand.
ATATGACCGCAAAAACTCAACATTGAAGGAGACTATGACGTGAAAAAATTAAATAAAATTTTAGCATTTGCGCTGACCCTGGCGCTTTGCATCAATCTGTGTGTTCCTGCCTTTGCTGCGGCTGACGATTCTGTCCCCGAAGAGCACATTAAGGCAATTGAAAACGCACTTTTGGGAATTTCACCCGAAAAAGAAGTCTACGGTCTTGGTGATGTGGATTTTTCAAATCTTTGGATCGGAAATGAAATTCCTAAATACGAATTCACTAACAATGGACTTTGCAAAATTGAAGAGTTCCTGACTTATCCCATTCTCGATGAAAATGAAAAAATTGTTGCCTTGGCAAACATTTCGCGAGATAATGTGGAAACTTCTGCAAGCGTTTCCTGCGAATTGGCAGAGGATTTAAATACATATTCAAACCGGGACAATACAGAGATTTGCTTGGTATATGATAATACTGCTGTATATTGCTGGGATCGCGAAACACATACAAAACTTTCCGAATACTATATTAGAATAGATAACCGTGATAGTGCATCATGGGATAAATTAAAACAATATGATATTTCCACTTGTAAAGTCGAAAAAAAAGAATTTATTTCGATTTCTGAAAGGATAAATCCAATCGGATATGATGATGAATCAATATACCTAACAGTCGATAAGATTCTGCAACCATACGGCAGTGCTTGGTGTTGGGCTGCTTGTATAGCATGTGTCGTAAATTATATAAGAGGTACTGATTACAGATGTAGAGACATAGCAAAAATGTATACCGAAAATTTTAATGCAGGCATTTATCCTGAAGATTTCATAAAATTTCTTGATAGAGACTTCCATATACTTTATTCATTAATTGATGGAAGTTATGGAAAAGTGCGAACTATACCTGTTTTTAAATCGCTTCAAATGGGTTATCCTGTGATTGGATTTTTTAATGCAAATGACAGAAACCATGCAGTTATAATAAGAGGTGTAGACTTCCAATCTGCTACATTTTCTCTAATGAATCCTATAACAGGAGATTATGAAGTTGGTTCTATGACACCTGTTTCATCTGGAAATGCCAATTTTAATTTTGCGAGCACTGTAGCAGGAGTGCGTTGGACGATGTATAATGCAGCTGTTGACGTGCTTTCTGCTCGATAGGCACGATACATGAAATATCAATATATACGAATATATATTGCAATACTATTATTAGGTATTATTTTGCTATTCAATTCAAAAAAGCATACCGATTACTTTCTTGACTTTGCTGGAGAAATGACTGTTGAAGTGGTAGGCTTTTCTTATTGCAGTTTTATAGCGAGAGCTGTAGATAATTCCTATTTACAAGATAAAGAGTTTCAAGTGATGTTAGGTATTGGGCATTCTATTGAAGGTGTTGAAGCAGGAGATTTACTAAAAATAGCATATAGAATAGACCATACCGTAGATTGCCCAAACTATAAGACATCGTTATTTGATTATAATTGTGGTAATTGTGTATTATATGCAGTCATCATTGAACCATTAAAATAATCAAGTCACTTTCTGCAATCGACTGCCAAAACTAACAGTCATGAAATATCAAGGCCCTCGCCCGGAGCACTCTCCAGCGGCGGGGGCCGGTTTATAAAAAATTCATTTTAGGTGTTGCACATATGGAATTTACATTGTCTTATGTTATATAGAGGAAAAACGACTGAATTCGCCAAGCAAGGCCAAACTATCAGGAACAACCTTTATGGGAACTCTAATCTGGCCAAAACACAATAGTAAAGTCAAAATATTTACAATGGGAGGTACTCATATGTTGGAAAAAGTTTGCAGGCTCCAGAATTTTTGCGTACATCTCCTGCGGTGTAACTGCTTCTAAGTGGCAGTATCGGCAGGTTAGCGGTGCGCGGCTTTACCTGCCGGTTTTTTTGGATGAGCGAACTGCTCCCCTGGGCCGGTTTTTGGTCCAAGGGAGTTTTTCGGATTTTTTGAAAAAAATTGTGCAAAAAAGGATGAGGTTTCATGATTCCGCCGTACAATAAAACGGCTCTCCCACAAGCGGCAACTTGTAGAAGAGCCACAGGAAACTTTTATGCGAAGTCCCTCTTGAACAGACCTCTCAGTCAAGGAAGTACAGCTTATCTGGATGTTTCCCGTATATGTACTATATTATAGCAAATGCAATATTATGTCAACAGCTGATTCAACCCTTTCAACGCAAAATAATTAGGGACAACATACAATCTGGCTGTCGCTTCCTCGTACACATGCGCATTCGGAAAGGACGTGGTAGGTTATGCGCAAATATCCAGCAGCGACTTTCATGGCAATATTCCTGTGCCTTTTATCAATTCTTCCCATTATCCTTCGCATATTCGGGCTGGAGGGAAGTGAAGGTTTGCTTCCTGCCCTCGCGGTGCTGGTTCTTGATAGCAGCGGCTTTTTAACCTTACTTTGCATTATTGCAGTTATAATTTGCTTTGCAAAGCGGATTAATTTTCTGCTTGTTTTCTATCTGGCAGATGTCCTTCTTATTAACCAGCTCTATTTAAATGAGCGATGGCCTGTTTATTTTGACTTACTGAAGACACTTTTGGAGGCTTTGAAAGGACCAAATGTATTAAGCGGACTTTTCCTTGCGGCTATTGTTCTTTTAGGAATTTGGGCTTTCTGGAAACGTCCTTCCTCTTCTAAGAATAATCTTGGTATACCTACTGACGGAAGGTCAAATACAGAAAATTCCACAATCAAAGGAACCCAAACAAGTACATCTTCTAAAACAACAACATCAAATTCTGCAGCACAGAATAAACAAGAAATGTCTGACGAGTCAGATTCAGCATTTCAAAAGAATGAGTTCCCAAATGGCTATAATCCCTCTGTCTCCCTTTTATTTGCAGCACTTTTTATAGGAGGAATTGCTGTTTTTGTGCTCGATCTCGTGCTGAATCGGGCCATGGGTTTGAAACCGCCGTCGGGGTTGGAATGGTTATTCCAGCAGTTGTATCCAATGGCTCTGCTTTGTGCCGGTGGTTTGGCATGCATTGTGGCTATACGGTCATTTTTTAGCGGTGGGTACCTCAATGGCGGAATGAGGGTCACTGCATTTCTTGCATTGATATTCGAATTTATTATAATAATTTGGGCGGTTTCTTTCGGTAAAAATCCAGAAATTCATGTCTTGGATAATGTTTTGAACATAATTGCCAGTAACGAATTGATTGCTTTGGTAATCTCCCCTGTACTGCTGTTCATATTGCTTGATTTGGCATTCAGTATTTTGGGGAGCATTTTGAGCAAAAAAAATGAACCCGTTTGGATAAATGATTCCAAGAAAAAAGTGATAGCTATTGAGAAAGGGTTAACCGATCTGACGCTGAATCTTATTATAGGTTTTATGAATTTACTGCTCTTTATTCCTGACTTCTTTAATCAGCTTGCTACACTGCTGTTGGAAAAGGAGGATTTGTTTCCCTATTGTCAAATTCATGTAGAAAAAGAAAATGCGGAGATTCAGCCATCCAAGGACGTTTCGGAGGAACAGGAGATTCCTGATGAATCTTCTACTGACTTGAAATCAACTGAATCTGAGGAAGATGAAGGAAAGGGGGAGACGTCATGAGTATTCGCTGGCCTAAAATCATAGCAGCAGTTTCATTTAATGTTTTTCTTATTTTGGAATTTTTCCTGATGAGTAATAAGCCTCTGATTGGTTGGCTTCTAATGTTGCTGGCAATAGTAAATGGTTTGCTGTACCTTTTGCTTCGAAAAATGGGTTCCTCAAATAATCCAGGAGTGCTTTCTTGTACGGAGTTAAAGAACGCAGAAAAAATACTTCGTTATGCAGCCGCTGCATTGTCGTTTATATCACTGCTTACAACATCAAACGGCATGAAGACATTTGTGTTCGGGCCAGATCAAGAATGGATGGCCTATGTTACTTCTTTTGGTGTACAGGCAATTCTGATGGTATTTAGCCTGTTGTTGTGCCATTTCTACACAACAATCGGAAATCTGAAGGACTTGTCTTATACGGGACGAAGACTTCTCATTGGAGGATTGACATTGTTTTTTGCGGCGGCAATTGTGATATCTTCCTCATTCAGTTATGCTTTTATATCAGAAAATGCATATCGTAAAAGTCTGGATAGTGACAGTGAAACAATCATACAAAACAGGCTGATTCAGGAAACCTCTTCTTTGGAAAATGAGAATGAGAGAATCGGAGAGCTGCTTCTGACTGATATCCTGGATAATGTTCAGAAGGGTCTTCTTCCAGCGGCTGAAAAATATAGTGAAACTTTAGAAAAAGCAGCCAAGGACTCTGTGACAGCACTTAATCCTATAGATATTAATTTAAGAAAAGATGACCTCTCTATACAGCCAACTATCGATGGATTAATAAAACGTTATCCCACACATCAAGCTGATATGCGAGCCTTGGAGGACCAATACAATCGGTCTTTTTTGGACGCGCTTGAAGAACAGGTCTCCAAATATAATACTATTGCCAAGATCCTAGAAAATATGACTTTCAGTAATCCAGAAACCGTACATTCTGAGCTGGAGCGCTATAAAAAAGAATTACTGTTAATCCGGAGCGATATTGAAAACCTGGGCAAGGAAATCGACAATCTGGGCAATTCTGTTGCAATCAGAGACCTGGAACCTATTCGAACAGGTTTCCGAACAAGTGCAAAAAGCATCAGTAATCGAATAGATCTTACAACAACGATGATTGACACGGTTCTTCAAAACTTTGATATTGCCTATGGAGAGTCGGTTACTGGTTCTAATGCTACGGTAGCCGAGGCGGAAAATTCGATTTCAACCAACAATACAATTCTGGCTCAAATCGATGGCCTCCAGCGTGACATACTGCTTCTAAAAGCCAAACAGATTGCAGGAACAGGCAGTAATCAAAGCGGTGGACTGGATGACACTACAGTCTCTGATCTCATAAGTCGGATTATGAACCTGATACAGGACTTGTCCAAAGCTGGTGCGTTGCCTGCGGAATCTGTACAGCCGTTGGCGGGTTTGTCAGAGCAAGTAGAAGAGTATGGGAAATATGCCAAACTTGCGCAGAGACTTCGGGATTTTCGGGATGGCCGACTTGCAAAGAGCTATTATTTTTCTGGTGCTGGATCGGTGGACAGTGAAACCTGGAAGATATCAAGGGATAAGGATTTTCATACGTTATTTTCTTTACTGAATTCTTTGCCAAGGCGTCCTGAAGTGTACCATGCTGAAACGAAAGCAGAGACACTAACGGAAAATGTTGTGGAAAAGCCTTATGATGCAACAAAAGTATTGCACAGTCTCTCTGTTCTGCGCCGGGATTTGTTAGGAAATATAACAGGTTTGGAACGTGGTCTCAATTATTTCAAGTATGAATTCAGAAAGATGGCTTATTTCTCTATGTTTGTTGCAGTCTTCTTGGATTTGGGAACTTTTTTTACTGGCAGCTTCTTGTATGGAACAAAATATATTCAAGATTTCTTGCGTAAATGGTTCAAATTAAATCCACCAAATCGTGAAAAGGCATCTGACAAATGCTGTGGTGAGTCTGAAGCCGTCAATTCCACTCAGGACGGCCTTACTTCGTCAGACGATAGAAACCCGGTATTATCAACATCTTCAGATAATGAGAATAGAGGAAGAAGTTAACAAAACAGCACGATTAGAGTAATAATTAGAATTTAGAATATAGTATTAATCAAGCCCATGTTGTTTCGATTTCATGGGCTTGATATTTTGAATCCTTCTTCTTTGTAGTGTCAAGAGTTTTTCGCAAATTAGTTTGCAGACTCTGGGAAAATGAAGTCAGCCGGCAATAGAGGCGTCTTCCAGGATGGTCTCTAAGTGCTCATATTCATGTACTTCTTGTTGCCCCACTGCGTACCGGCCACATGGCGCAGCCTGGCACAGACCAGCATGAGGGCAGAGTTACCGTCTGGGAAGCAGCCCACCACACAGATGTGGCGGCGGATCTCCCTGTTCAGCCGTTCTATGACATTATTGGTACGGATGCGCGTCCAGTGCTCACTGGGAAAATCGCAGTAAGTGAGAGTCTCTTCAATGCCGTCTTCTACCTTCTTGACAGCCTCCTTCAGTTTCATGGAACGCAGTTCCTCCACAACCGCTTTTGACTTCTCCCGTGCTGCTTTTTTGCTCTCCTGAGCATGGATCTCATTGAGCATTATAGCCACCAGCTTCACCTTGGAGCGAGGGATAACAGAGAATACATTGCGGTAAAAGTGGACAGTGCAGCGCTGGTACTTGGCCTCCGGGAACACTTCTCCCACTGCTTCCAGCATACCAAGGCATTTGTCCCCAACCATCAACTTGACCCGTCCAGGCCACGCAGCCACTGGAAGAAGCTGACCCAGCTGGCCTTGTCCTCCTTCATCCCCACGGCGGCGCCCAAAACCTCACGGTATCCGACCTCATTTAGACCTCATTTACCGCGATCGCCACCAGTATTGCCACATTTTATACTCTCCGCCCCAGTTCCGCCGCAGGTAGATCCCGTCCACATAAGACGTAGGGATATCTGTCGCCCTGCAAGGGACGATTGCGCCAATCCTCTATATGGACATAGGCTTTCTTGTTTAGCTCACTGATGGTGGCCGGAGATACCTTACTGCCCCACCGCACCTCAGTGATGTCCTCCACCCGCCGCACCGACAGCCCAACCAGGTACATCTCAATGAGGGCCTCCTCCACACTGCTCTCCCAACGGCGGTACCGTTCAATGATGGCTGTCTCAAAAGAGATTCCCTTGAGCTTGGGCACTTTCAGGGTGACATCCCCGGAAGTCGTGGTGAGATTACGGCTGTAGTGGCCGCTACGGTAGCCCTGCCGCTGCTCATTGCGCTCGTACCGCACCGCCTGGGCCAGCTTCTCCGCCTCTGCTTCCAGTAGCTCGTTTAGCGTCTCCTCCACGCTGCCTCGCACAAGTTCCTTGATTTGTCCCTTGATTACTTCTTCATTCAGCTGTACAATCTTCTCAGACATGGTTTGCGGTCTCCTTTCAGAATGGTGTATCGCAACTTCATTCTACCAGAGAATTGCAAACTATGTCTCTTTTCCTTTTTGCGAAACTTATTTTACCTTATCTTCTTTTATAGAGTTTTGGTGTTGCACTTTCAACAGGAAGATTGTATTCTATTATAGAGGAGGAAATTTGTGCAATTAATCAGCGCAAATATATAGCAGCACAAAAAACTTAAAATAAACACAGATCGACATTGCGCTGAATCTATACTTGTATTGATTTTCTTCTGTTGTTCTCGTTGCGGAATATATTGGGTACAGCATAGAGTTTACATACCGGGTATCCCTCACTACTGTCCTTACTGCGGTGAATATATCTGGTAAAGTTACAGACCTTGTTGGAAAGCCTTGTACGGACCCTCACGAGAGGGGTTATCAGGCGATAGTCTTCGCACAAGCAGTCTCCACTGATGGAGTATATCCTATCAGTGGAGGCTGATCTTGTTTCCGAACTATTGCCTCTTTATTTTTCATCGGCATTATAGTGCCCAATCATCGTGCTGAATTGCATGTCATTCAAAATTACATCAAGAGCTTTTTTGCGTTCAGGGGAAAATTTCTGAATATCACGGACCAGGTCGCCCACAGTCCGTTTCTCCAGAATGATGGTGTCCATTATATCCGGAGACAGCTGCGACATACAACGGCCCAGCAGATAATCCGTTGAAACACCGAAGAAGTCTGCCAGTTTAACCAGTTTTTCAATATCAGGCAAATGTACACCATTTTCATAATTGGAGATCGTTCCAATTGTTACATACAGAACTTTTGCCAGGTCTATCTGTTTCATCTTCCGATCTTGCCGGAGTTCAGCAAGCAGTTCTCCAAATTGAGCCATAAAAAACGCTCCAATACTGTGATATACTTTGGTATTATATATTTTCTGTAACTAATTCCTCTATAATTCATATATTTACAATACTAAATTCGAAATTTAACAGAATATTTTAGTTATACCAAAATAATTATGGTATAATGGAGTAGATGGTATAATCACTGAAATTGGATGCGTTGCATAAATCGCCATAACATTGTCTTCTATGACGACAGGGTTTATTGGGAGGGCTGAAAATGCTTGCCTTTATTGAAACAATAGTAGAGGACCCCAGCGACCAGGATTTTATCCGTGATATATACGAACAGTTCTATCATCTGATGTACTTCACTACGCAAAAGTATTTCAAGAATATTGATATCTGCGAAGAAATCGTCCAAGACAGTCTTGTAAGGCTCATAAAACAGGTTGCGACATTAAGAAGTTTGGCAAACTCTTATAGAGCAGCTTATATTACTTCAACTGTAAGAAATACTGCAATCAATTACTTAAAGATCAACAGAAAATTGAACGACCGGATTACTACTCTGGATGACGAAGAGTCTTTGGAACTCCAGTCCCCATTGTTATCAATCGACGAGCAGCTTCTACAGATGGAACAAAAAGAGATGCTTGTGCGGGTTCTGGAATCTCTTTCCGAAGATGACCGTATTCTTTTAG
>JAAWBZ010000056.1 GCA_022792945.1 Oscillospiraceae bacterium
CGTCGTCCGCGCCGTAGCAGCGGACGTTGGCCCGCTCGCCCTCGCTGTAGCGGATCTCCTTGACCACGTTCACCTTGCCGGTGGCGTAGTCAAACTGGGTCTGGACGTAGGTGAAGCCATTGATGCGGGAGATGATCTGTGCCGCGTCCTTGCCCAGACCGTTGAGGATCACGCGCAGGGGCTCCTTGCGGGCCTTGTTGGCGTTCTTGACAATGCCGATGGCGCCCTCGGCGGCCGCGAAGGACTCGTGGCCAGCCAGGAAGGCGAAACACTTGGACTCGTCGCTCAGCAGCATCGCGCCCAGGTTGCCGTGGCCCAGGCCCACCTTGCGGTCGTCGGCCACAGAGCCGTCGATGCAGAATGCCTGGAGGCCCTCGCCGATGGCGCGGGCGGCGTCGGCGGCGGAGGCCACGCCCTTCTTCAGCGCGATGGCCGCGCCCACACAGTACGCCCAGCAAGCGTTCTCAAAGCAGATGGGCTGGATGCCCTTGACGATTTCATAGGGGTCGAAGCCCTTGTCCTGGCACAGCTTGCGGCAGGACTCGACGTCCGCGATTCCGTATTGGGCGAGGACACCGTTGATCTTTTCAATTCTTCTTTCGTAGCTTTCAAACAGAGCCATGTTCGTTGTCCTCCTCTCTTACTCGTGCCGCGGGTCGATATACTTGGCGGCATTGTCGAACTGGCCGTAGTGGCCCTTCGACTTCTCCAGGGCGGTATTGGCGTCGTCGCCCTTTTTGATAAAGTCCATCATCTTGCCCAGGTTGATGAACTCGTAGCCGATGACCTCGTCATCCTGGTTCAGCGCCATACGGGTGCAGTAGCCCTCGGCCATTTCCAGATAGCGGGGACCCTTCTCCTTGGTGCCGAACATGGTGCCCACCTGGCTTCTGAGGCCCTTGCCCAGGTCCTCCAGGCTGGCGCCCACCACCAGGCCGCCCTCGGAGAACGCGGACTGGGTGCGGCCGTAGACGATCTGGAGGAACAGCTCGCGCATGGCGGTGTTGATGGCGTCGCACACCAGGTCGGTGTTCAGAGCCTCGAGAATGGTCTTGCCGATGAGGATCTCCGAGGCCATGGCCGCCGAATGGGTCATGCCGGAGCAGCCCAGCGTCTCCACCAGGGCCTCCTCGATGACGCCGTTCTTCACGTTGAGGGTCAGCTTGCACGCGCCCTGCTGCGGCGCGCACCAGCCCACGCCGTGGGTAAAGCCGCTGATATCCTGGATTTCCTTGGCCTGGACCCACTTGCCCTCCTCCGGGATTGGCGCCGGCCCGTGGTACGCGCCCTTGGCAACGGGGCACATATGCTGTACTTCTGCCGAGTAGATCATGGTAAATCTTCCTTTCAGTCTGATGTGGAACATTGAAAAGCCTGTCCCAAACAGGCATCAACTACAATTCTGACACACAGAGAAATTGGAACGCGCGGTTCCGGCACTATTATACCCAAGAAAACCGCGGATGTCAATCTAAAAGCGCTTGCGCTGCCGCACTCTTCGCTGAAAATCCAGCGCCCTGGCCGCGGATTTGCCCGTCACCGCCACACCGGCCACAACCGCCGCGAAGGGGACGCTCAGCGTGAAGCCCTCGGCGAAGCTGTAGAAAAAACCGGTCCGCTCCGGCTCGAAAAACAGCAGCAGGAAGAGCGCTGCCAGCGACGCCGCCGCGGCGAGAAACAGCGCGTGGAGGATGCGCGTCATGCGCCGCTTTTCCTCGCTGGTGTAGTCGGCCGCGCCGCACATGGCCTCCTCCACCGTCCGGTCGGTGCGCCCGTCCTTCCGCTCGCCCTCCAGCAGTGCCCGCAGGTCCACAGCGTAGACGTCCGCCAGCTCCATCAGGATGTCCAGATCCGGCAGGTTGCTGCCGGTCTCCCAGCGGGAAACGCTCCTGCGGGACACCCGCAGCCGCTCTGCCAGCTGCTCCTGGGTCCAATGGTGCTCCTTACGCAGAGCCCGGAGCAGCGCGCCGGTCTTTTTCTGATCCATGGTCATAGCCGCCTCCTTCTCCCGCCAGTTTAGCGCCATCACGCCGAAAAAAACAGGACACAGAGCGAGCAATAGGCGGTTATCCGGGATAACCGCCCGATTTTTCGCTTATTTGGTGCCGAAAATCCGGTCGCCGGCGTCGCCCAGGCCCGGGACGATGTAGGCGTTCTCGTTGAGCCGCTCGTCCACCACCGCCACATAGAGGTCCACGTCCGGGTGGGCCTTGCGCACCACCTCGATGCCCTCGGGGGCGGCGATGAGGTTGAGCATGGTGATGCTGGCGCAGCCGGCCTCCTTGAGATAGCCGATGGCCGCCGCCGCGCTGCCGCCGGTGGCCAGCATCGGGTCCAGCACGAACACACGGCGCTGCGAGACGTCCGGCGGAAGCTTGCAATAGTAGGTGATGGGCTGGTGGGTCTCGGGGTCGCGCATGAGGCCGATGTGGCCCACCTTGGCCGACGGCACCAGGTCCAGAATCGGGTCTACCATGCCAAGCCCCGCCCGCAGGATCGGCACAATCGCCAGCTTCTTCCCCGCCAGCACCCGGACCCTGGCCCGGGCCACGGGGGTCTCCACCTCCCGCTCCTCGGTGGGCAGGTCCCGCATGGCCTCGTAGCACATCAGCGCCGCGATCTCTCCCACGCCCTCGCGGAACTCCTTCACCCCCGTCCGCGCGTCCCGCAGCAGGGCCAGCTTGTGGTGGATCAGGGGGTGGTCCAATACATATAAATTACCCATGTTGACTGTTCTCCTCTCGCTCTGTCCGCTCCAATCGTTCCCGCTCCGCCTGGCTCAGCCGCAGATACCGCAGGGCCAGCGCCCCGCCGCCGGGCCGCGCCCCGGCCTCATAGCGCCGCCACGCCGCCAGGGCCGCGCCGGAGGCCCGCTGGTGCCGCAGATGCTCAGGGAGGAGCCGCAGGTCCGGCAGGTCCAGCGCCGAGCGGACCAGCGCCGCGCCGTCTCCCATCAGATATTTCGGCCCCTCCAGCTCCGTGAGCCGCGCGCCCAGCGCCTCCACGGCGATGGCGCTGTCCTCCATCACCCGGGCGGGGACGCCGGCCTCCATCCGGAAGGCCGCGCAGTAGACCTGGCTGCGCCGGGCGTCCATGGCCGGCACCGCCAGGCCCTCCCAGAGGCCGGCGCTCCAGGCCATGGCCTCCAGCGTGGACACACCGAAGCACGGCAGCTCCAGCCCCCAGGCGAAGCCCTTGGCCGCCGCCGCACCGATGCGGACTCCCGTAAAGCTCCCCGGCCCCGCGGCCACGGCCAGGGCGTCCACATCCCGGGGGGCGAGGCCGCAGTTTTTCAGCAGATCCTGGGCCATTTGCAGCAGCGTGCGGCTGTGGGTCTGGCCGCTGTTCTGGAAGTATTCCCCCAGCAGCCGCCCGTCCTCCAGGATGGCGGCGGAGGCCGCCTTGGCGCTGGACTCAAAGGCCAAGATCCGCAAAGCGTCCGCCTCCTTCCACCGTGATCTCCCGGGTTCCGCCGTCCCCGCCCCGGCGCAGGGCCACCCGGATGGCGCCGTCCATGGCCTCGCCGCCGTGCTCGCTCCACTCCACGCACAGGACGCCGCCGCGGCCCAGGTAATCCTCCCAGCCGATCTCAAACAGCTCGTCGGCGGAGGTGAGGCGGTAGAGGTCAAAGTGAAACAGCGGCAGGCGTCCGCCCAGGTACTCGTTGACAATGGTATACGTCGGGCTGGTCACCCGATCCGAAACGCCCAGACCGCGGGCAACGCCGCGGGTAAAGGCGGTCTTGCCCGCCCCCAGGCCGCCCAGATAGGCGACGATATCCCCCGGCCGCAGCCGCGCCGCCAGGGCTTCGCCCAGGCGCTCGGTCTCCTCGGGGGTGCGCGTGGTGTAGGTCATGGTCCATTCGCTCCCAATTCGTGCGGTTTCTCCCCTCATTTTATCACGGCGCGCCGCCAAATGCAAAGAAATTTCACGAAAAAGCGGCACTGTTTCCCGCCGCGGCGAATTCGGGCGTTCCGCCAAAAATTTTCCGGTAATTTTGTGCAGCTTGCGGCGCACCTTTTCCTCCCTTTTCCGTTATTCCACTATGAAGGGCCTTTCAGCCGCCTCTTGCAGCGGACCCGGCCTATTTTGAAAGGGAGGAAATGAAACATGCGTACCCAAAAAATCCTGGCGCTGGTCTTGGCGCTGTGTCTCGCCGCGGGGCTGACCGCCTGCGGCGGGGCCGACGATGCCGGCTATGCGCCCCCGGCCTACGACGGCAGCGCACCATCGGACACCCCCTATGCGCCTCCGGTGGCGGAGGACTCCGGCTGGTACGGCTGCAAGCCGGAGATCCCGGCCTATGACCAGTGGAACAGCGAGGAATACGCCCCCATCCGGGAAAACGGCTTCCTCTCCGTCTCCGCCGCACCGCTGTCCACCTTCGCCGCCGACGTGGACACCGCCTCCTACGCCAACCTGCGGCGGATGCTGCTGGACGGCGGGACGGTGCCGGCGGACGCGGTGCGGGTGGAGGAGATGGTCAACTATTTCCGCTACGACTACCCCGAGCCCCGGGAAGGCGAGCCGTTTTCCGTGACCACCGAGGTGGTCCCCTGTCCGTGGAACAGCGGCAGTCTCCTCTTCAAGGCGGGGCTCCAGACGGCGCAGCCGGACTGGGAGTCCATGCCGCCGTCCAATCTGGTGTTCCTCATCGACGTGTCCGGCTCCATGGACGAGGCCGACAAGCTGCCCCTGGTGCAGCAGGCTTTTCTGCTGCTGACTGAGCATCTGGCTCAGGACGACACTATCTCCATTGTCACCTACGCTTCCGGCGACGCCGTGGTCCTGGACGGCGCCCGGGGCAGCGAGCGCGCCCGCATCCAGGCGGCCATCGAGGACCTGACCGCCGGCGGCTCCACCAACGGCTCCCGGGGCATCGAGAGCGCCTACCGCCTGGCGGAGGCCCACTTCATCCCCGGCGGCAACAACCGCGTCATCCTGGCCACCGACGGCGACGTCAACGTGGGCCTCACCAGCGAGGACCAGCTCAAGGCGCTCATCCGTGAGAAGAAGGAGAGCGGCGTGTTCCTCTCGGTGATGGGCTTCGGCGCCGGCAACCTCAAGGACAGCAAGCTGGAGCTCCTGGCCGACTGCGGCAACGGCAACTACGCCTACATCGACTCGGTCCTGGAGGCCAAGCGCGTCCTGGTGGAGGAGATGGGCGGCACCCTCTTCACCGTGGCCAAGGACGTGAAGCTCCAGGTGGAGTTCAACCCGGCGCGGGTGGAGGCCTACCGCCTGGTGGGCTATGAGAACCGCACCATGGCCGCCCAGGACTTTGCCGACGACCGCAAGGACGGCGGCGAGGTGGGCGCCGGCCACCGGGTGACAGTCCTCTATGAGCTGGTCCCCGCGGCGTCGGCCCTGCCCCTGAAGTACCAGGAGACGCCCGCCGCCCCCAGCGGCGACTACCTGACCGTCAGTGTCCGTTATAAAGCCCCCGACGGGGCGGAAAGCCGCCTGCTGGAGTACCCCGTGGCCGACGAGTCCTGGCGCACCGCGCCCACGCCGGATACGGCCTTCGCCGCGTGCGTGGCGGAGTTTGGGATGCTGCTGCGCGGCTCGGATTACGCCGGCAGCGCCACCTACCAGCAGGTTGTGGAGACTCTGACGGGCCTCCCCGGCATCGCCGGAGACCCGGACCGGGCGGAGTTCCTATATCTGGTACAGCAGTGCGCCAGAAGATTCTGAAAAGTGAACCAACGCGCGAAAACCGTCAGACAGCTGCCGCCGGCCGCCGTCTGACGGTTTCCCTTTCACACGTTTTCTTCCCACGGGAAGCGCAGAGAACGCCCGTTAGGTCCCGCAAAGCGGGGACAGAACCTGCACGCAGTAGCCCGCCGCTTCCGCCTGCCGGGCGGAGGCGCGCAGCTGCTGTTCGGCGGCGGACAGTGCCTCTGGGGGAAGGACTTGCAGGGCCGTACCAGCAGGAGTGGCCTGGAAGGCCAGGACGCGGCCATCCGTTTTATGCCGCCAGACACCGCCGCGCCCCATGGGCGCGCCGTCGGGGGAACACACTGCAAACCGATAGGCGCACGCGCCGGACCAAAGGTGGAGATATGCCGCCGCCGCCATACCTGTCAGACTCCCCGCCGGCTCGGCGGGGGCCGCCAGACGGCAGAAGTACACCAGGGCCGTTTCCGCGTCCGCCGCGCCCCGGCGCAGGACCAGGGCCTGGAACGAGGCGGGACGGCCGCACTCCCGGACGGCCAGCGGCGCATAGTCCACCGGGGCAAAGCCGCAGTCCGCCAGCGCCAGCAGCCACCCCAGCAGCACCGGCCCCGTCCCGCCCCGCTCCACGCTGAGCAGCGCGCCCTCCGCCGCCACACGGGCTGTCAGCGCCCGGGCGTGGCCCGTCATGCGGTCCGCCAGACGCCGTCCGGCCTCGGGCAGCGTCTCCAGGTACGGAACGCCCGACTGGTCGAAGTTCTCATGGAGCGTCCGCGCCGAGATCACCGCGTCGAAGTCCTCCGCCGGGGCCTCCCGGGCAAACTGCGCCGCTGCGCCGCCCCGGCCACAGACCGTCCGGGCTGCTGCCAAAGCCCCCGGGTCGCGGTCCGCACCCCACAGCGCCCGGGGCCGCGCCATGCGTCCCACAGCCAAAGTCAGCAGGCCGCAGCCGCAGCCAAAGTCCAGCACCCGGCCCGCCAGCAGCTCCCGGTGCGCCGCCAGGAAGCCGGCCATGGCCAGGAGGCTCTCTCCGTCGTAGGCCAGGGCCAGGGCCGTGCGCACCGCCGGCGGCAGGGCGGCGTAAAACGCCGCATCCGTCCCGGCGCGGCGGCGCTCCATGGCGCGGCGCAGCGCCGCCGCCGTTTCACCGCCGAACTGCCGCCGGATGGCCGCGAACAGCGCCGCCTCGCTCTCCGCCGTGGCAGGCAAAAAGGGCGCGAACCAACTCTTCGGGTCCGCGCCGCTTGTTTTCCGATCAGAAGCTTCCCTCATGTGTTCTCCCGTGTGTCCGGCGGCGTGATGGGCCTATACTCCATCGCGGCGGTTGTACGCCTCAATGCCCAGGGCCAACAGATCAATGGCCCGCTCCAGGTCCTTCTGGCAGAGAATATAGGCGATGCGAATTTCACTGCGGCCCTTGCCGGGGGTGGCGTAGAAGCCCTCGCCGGGGGCAAACATCACGGTCTCACCGCGGTCGGAGAAGTCAGTGAGCAGCCACCGCTGGAACGCGTCGGCGTCGTCCACCGGCAACGCCGCCATCAGGTAGAACGCTCCTTTCGGCTCCTCGCAGATGACGCCGGGGATCTCCCGCAGCTTGCGGACCACGGTGTCGCGGCGGCGGCGGTACTCGTCCCGGGTGGCGGCGAAATAGCCGCTCTCCACGCCGTAGAGCGCCGCCGCGCCCACCTGGTCCATGGTGGCCACCGACAGCCGCCCCTGGCAGAACTTGAGGCACTGCTGCATCAGCTCCCGGTTGCGGGAGATCAGCGCGCCCACCCGCGCGCCGCAGGCGGAGAAGCGCTTGGAGATGGAATCGACAATGACGGTATTCTCCGCCGCGTCGGCGAACTCCAGCATGGTGTGCAGCCGCTCGCCGTCGTAGATGAACTCCCGGTAGACCTCGTCGGAGATGAGATAGAGGCCGTGGTCCGTGGCCACGTCCTTGAGCATGGCCATCTCCTGCGGGTGGAGCACCACGCCGGTGGGATTGCCCGGGGAGGTGATGAGCAGCGCGCGGGTGCGCTCGTTGATGAGGGCCTCAAACCTGGCGCGGTCGGCGTAGCGGTAGCCGTCCTCCGGCGCGGTGTGCAGGGGCCGGATGACGCCGCCGGCGGCGCGGATGAAGGTGTTGTAGTTGGGATAAAACGGCTCGGGGACGATGACCTCGTCGCCGGGGTCGAGGATGGAGAGCATCAGCATCAGCAGCGCCTCGCTGCCGCCGGTGGTGATGAGGATATCCGAGGCGTCCAGGGGGATGTTCAGCTTGGCGTAATAGTCCCGCACGGCCTCGACCAGCGCAGGCTCGCCGGGAGAGGCGGCGTAGGCCAGGACCGGGTCGGCAAAGCCGCGGACGGCGTCAAAAAAGGCGGCGGGCGTGGGAATATCGGGCTGGCCGATGTTGAGATGGTAGATCTTCCGGCCCTGGCGGACAGCCTCCACCGCGTAGGGGTGGAATTTCCGCATGGGCGACAGCTCACAGCGCTGCGCTTTTTCCGAGATGTGCATGGGGGGTCCCCTCTTTCGTCAGGTTGCAGTCGAAAATTTTTTCAAGGTGTATCATACCACAAAATCCTATAGATGTCCACTCCAAAAGAAGCTCGCTGCGTTCCGTTTCCGGCACTCGCCTTCGGCGGATGCCGGAAACTGCACTCCGCTCCCTCCTTTTGTCGTTCCGGCCGAAAACGCACGTTTTCGGCCGGGTACCGCTGCGGCGGGGACGGGGGCTGTGGTTTCTGCCGGGTACGCAACACGCCATTGTCCCTCCGCCGGCCTCCGGGCGGGGTTCCCTTTTGGCGCTTGCGTCCTGGATGGGCGTATGATAAAATGGTAGCATTGTGAAACGAGAAAGGATGGCGGCTATGTTATACACCATTGAAAATGAGCACATCCGGGTGCAGGCGTCCTCCAGGGGGGCGGAGCTGCAGTCCCTGGTGCGCAAAAGCGACGGCAGCGAGTACCTCTGGCAGGGCGACGCCCGGTACTGGAAGGACCGGGCGCTGCATTTGTTCCCCATTGTGGGGCGGCTGTGGGGCGGGCACTACACCTACCGCGGCAGGCAGTACGAGATGCCGATCCACGGCTTTGTCAGCGGCAGCGAGCTGGAGGTGGTGCGGCACGGGGCCGACGCCATCGCCTTCCGCCTGCGGGAGTCAGAGGCCACGCTGGCGGTATATCCCTTCCGGTTTGAGCTGACCATTTCCCACACGCTGGCAGACCGCAGCGTGATGACGAAGATGGAGGTGGTGAACCGCGGCGAGGAGGATTTGATCTTTACCCTGGGCGGACACCCCGGCTTTCAGGTGCCGGTGGGCGGCGAGGGGGACTTCACGGACTGGTATCTGGAGTTCGACCAGCCGGCCAGGGCCATGAGCATCGACATGAGCCCCGCGTGCTTCCTCACCGACGGCGCGCAGCCGCTGCCGCTGCAGGACGGGAGGCTTCTGCCGCTGCGGCACGAGCTGTTTGACAACGACGCGCTGGTGCTGTACGACGTGTGCCGGGCGGTGAGCCTCAAGTCGGAGAAATCGGCGCGGCAGGTCCGGGTGGAGTTCCCGCAGATGCCGTACCTGGGCATCTGGCACGCGCCGCGGACGGAGGCCCCCTACGTCTGCATCGAGCCCTGGGCGGGCCTGCCCTCCTACGACGGGAGGGTGGACGACCTGGAGACCAAGCGCGATATGCTGCGCCTGCCCCAGGGGGAGACGTATGAAAATACGTTTGTGGTGACGATCCAATAAAACCGCCCGCCGGTCTTCTCAAGGGCCGGCGAAGCCTTTTGGATTGCGGGAATCGGACATGATTTTCCGAAAAATGGCCCATGGGAACGTTGACACGGCGGGGCTTTCCTGGTACCATGAAGCCAAGACAACCCCGTGAAAGGAGCGTTTTTATGTCCATCTCCCAGGACTATTACAAAAAAGCCAAACGCCTCATCCCCGGCGGCGTCCAGCTGCTGAGCAAGCGGCCAGAGCAGTTCGCCCCGGGCCAGTGGCCCGGCTACGCCGTCCGCGCCCAGGGCTGCCGGGTCCTTGACCTGGACGGGAACTGGTACTATGACATGACCACCAACGGCATCGGCGCGTGCCTGCTGGGCTACGCCGACCCGGACGTCTCCCGGGCAGTGGTGCGGCGGGTGGAGGACGGGGCCATGTCCACCCTCAACTGCCCCGAGGAGGTGGCCCTGGCCGAGCGCCTCATTCAGCTGCACCCCTGGGCCGAGAATGTCCGCTTCGCCCGCACCGGCGGCGAGATCTGCGCCGTGGCCGTGCGCATCGCCCGGGCGACCACCGGGCGGGATGTGGTGGCCATCTGCGGCTACCACGGCTGGAGCGACTGGTACCTCTCGGCCAACCTGGGCGACGGGCAGGCCCTGGACGGCCAGCTGCTGCCCGGTCTTTCCCCCGCCGGCGTGCCCCGGGGGCTGAAGGACTCGGCGGTGACGTTCCAATACGACGACTTCGAGGGCTTCGACCGCGTCATCCGCGGCTATGGCGACCGCCTGGCCTGCGTCATCATGGAGCCGGCCCGGCACCACCTGCCCAAGCCCGGCTTCCTCGAGCATGTCCGCGACGCCGTCCACAAGGCCGGGGGTCTGCTGATTTTTGATGAAATCACCATCGGCTGGCGGCTGACCTACGGCGGCAGCCACAGGCTCCTGGGCGTCACGCCGGACCTGGCCACCTTCGCCAAGGCCCTGGGCAACGGCCACCCCATCGCCGCGGTCATCGGCACCCGGGCGGCCATGGAGGGCGCCCACACCTCCTTCATCTCCAGCACCTACTGGACTGAAGGCGTGGGCTGTGCCGCGGCGCTGGCGGCGCTGGAGAAGATGGAAAGGACCCGGGTCTGGGAGCACGTCAAGGCCGTGGGTGAGCAGGTCCTGGCCGACTGGACCGCGGCGGCGGCGCGCCATGGCGTGGATATCGTGCCGGGGACGGGCTTCGCGTGTCTGGCGGAGTTCCGCTTCGCCCACTGTCCCCAGGCACTGAAAACCCTCTACACGGTCCTGATGCTCCGGGAGGGCTTCCTGGGCAACACCGCCATCTACCCCACCCTGGCCCACACGGAGGAGGTCCTGGACCTGCACCGGGCGGCGCTGGACCGTGTGTTCGCCCGGATCGCCGGGATCTGGCGCGCCGGCGGCGAGGAGGCCGTCCTGGCGGCCATCGGCGGCCCGGTGTGCCAGTCGGGCTTCAAGCGGCTTATCGACTGACGCGAATCCGGAAATGCCCCGCCGGCTGTGTGCCGGCGGGGCGCTTCTTTCGCATGGCTTTTGGCTCAGGACAGGCTCTGCTCGTTGGCCGCGAACAGCGTCTCGTTGACCTCCTGGAGCGAACGGCGGTGGATCAGCCCATGGCTGATGATGGCGTCCCGCCGCACACGGGGGTAGAGCTGCGCGCAGGACGCCCGCTTGAGCAGCCGCTGGACTTCCTCCAGACTGGCCCCCAAGGCGATGCAGAGGCACAGCAGACGGTCCCGCGAGGCCGTGCGCCGGCTGGCAAGCACCTGATAGAGATACACCTCGCTCATATCCGCCTTTCGGGCCAGCGCCGCCTTGGACAGCCCGCTCCGCCTGCGCATCCATTCCAGCTGCTCGAGAACATCGGCTTCCACAAAGCGAGACTCGTTTTCGCTCAGGTACGCTTGAATGTCAGAGCTGCCCATCAGCTCCTGCTGCAGGTCGTCGGTGTCTTTTTCTTCCATCTATTGGGCCCCCTCTTTACTTTTTGGAAAAAAACGTTTATACTGTCTATTGTACGCAATCACCGCGGCCAATACAAGAAGCTGGCTGCATCAGGTTGGAACTTTTTTTTCGGGGGGGTGGTCCTGATTTTTGACTGGCTGGAGCGAGAACTGGAGACGGAGTGCATCGCCGTGCGCGTGCTCAAGGAGAGCCCGCGGGGCAGCGTCCGCCTGATCCGGCACAAAACCACGGGACAGCGGTTCGTGCTGCGGCGGTTCACCGGAAACGCGGAGGTCTACCGGAGTCTGCTGGGCTGCGCCTGCAAAAATCTGCCCGCGACGCTGGAGGTGGCCTCCCGGGGCGCGGAGCATCTGGTCCTGGAGGAGTTCATCGGCGGGGACAGCCTGGCCGGCCTTCTGAAGGGCGCTTTATGCTCGCCGCGGGAGACCCGGCGCATCGCCACCCAGGTCTGTCAGGCGCTGTGGGTGCTCCATTCCATGTCCGCCGTCCACCGGGACGTAAAGCCAAGCAACATCATCCTCCGGGGGCCGGACGCTGTCCTCATCGACTTCGACGCCGCCCGCTTCCACCACCCGGAGCAGAAGACCGACACCCAGGTCCTGGGCACCACCGGCTTCGCCGCCCCGGAGCAGTACGGCCTGTCTCAGTCGGACATCCGGACGGATATCTACGCCATGGGCATTCTGATGAACGTGATGCTCACCGGCGAGCACCCCTCCAAGCGGCTGGCGGATGGGAGGCTGGGCCGCATCGTGGGGCGGTGCACCCATGTGAACCCCCAGAAGCGGTATCAAAATGTTCTGCGCCTGATGGAGGCGCTTTCGTAAGGAGGAGTTTGAATTGGACAAGCGGTGTCCCCACTGCGGCGCGTCCCTGCGGGAGGATGCGTCCTTCTGTCCCCATTGCGCCAAAAGCGTCAATCTCCGGCAGATGCAGAAGCCGCCGGTCGCGCGCCGCAGGCATATCGTCCGCGCCGTCCTGGGCCTGCTGGCCGCCGCCGCGCTGGCGCTGGGGCTTTGGCTGCATTTCCGCCCCAGGGTCTACGACGGCCTGGGGGAGGTCCTCTATACCGACCGGGACGGGACCTGGCAGGTCTGCATCGCCTGGGCCGATACCCCCTTCACCGGGTCCGCCGACCGGTATACCAACGGCCAGACGAACTACGACTACCGTTATCCGTCCCTGCTTTACATCAACGATGCGGCGCGCAAAACCCACGCCGGCGAGGAATTTCTGCAGAAGGTGGACCGCGTCACCGCCGAGTTTGTCCAGCCGGACGAGGCGCTCCATATCAGCTGCACCGTGCCGAAGCCCAGGCCCGACTATGTGCCGGATGCCAACAGCGTCACCTTTGTGGACTTCAACATCAGCGCGGCGGGCGAGTACACGGCGGAGCTGGTGATCACCGTGCATCTGAAAAACGGCGACCGGCTCCGGGTCCATCAGAACCAGCACTTTTCCTGTGTGAATGTCTATGATTATACGCCCGAGGACGCGCCCATGGAAACCCTGGAGGAGCTTCAGGCACTGGTGGACGAGCTGGGCAGGACGTTGGAGCCGGATGCGGTGGTCAATCTTCATCTCCCGCCGGTGACCTACGAGGGCGAGCTGGTGCTGTCGTACCGGGACTTCAACCTCTGCGGCAGCAGCGAGGACGAGGAGCGGACCACCTTCACCGGCACCATCTGGATGGAGATACCCACCGGGCGCAATATCTGCACCTTTGAGCATATCAATTTTACAGGCGGAGGCAGCGGCGTCGGGGTCAGCGCCGCCGGCTGCATCCACCTGATCGACTGCGCCGTCACCGGCTGGGAGATCGGCGTGCTGGTCTCCGAGGCAAACGCCTGGGGATGGGCCGCAGACTGCCGGTTTGAGGACAACGGGGTGGGCTTCCTGGTGAACAGCAGCCGCAAGGACGGCAACAACATCAGCAACATTCACTACAGCGGCAATACCTTCGCCAATAACGGCGCCGGCGTCGTGTTCCAGCGGACAGACACCGACCTAACCCTCTCCTTCGAGGGCTGCCGCTTCACCGGCAACGGAATCGATATCGACAACCGCTGCAATCAGCCCCTGGACCTGTCCGAGGCAGTGTTTGAATAGAAAAAATCCAAAAGAGGCGTTCGCCGGATGGCGAACGTCTCTTTCTTTGAATTTGTCAGCGCTTCAGCGCCCCCGCGGCCCGGGCCACGGCCCTGGCTCCCAGGAAAAGCTCGCCGCCGCCCCCGCGGCAGGTGGTGCGCTGGACCTCGCTGCGGACCGTGACCGGCTCCTGCGCGCCCCGCCGGACGGCTCCGGCCCGGGCGGCGGCCTCGGCGGCCTCCAGGGCGCAGCGCTCGGCGTCGGGCAGCTCCGGGAAGGACCGCGCGCCCGCAGGGCCGTAGACCGTGTAGCCGTCGATGCCGTTTTCCCGGATCTCCACCACCGCCGTGTCCGTCACACCGCCCACCACGGCCCCCAGAGCGTTGGCCACGCCTGCGTGGGGCGGGATCACCGCCCGGGTGCCCAGCCGCTCGGCCACCGCCGGGAGGAACAGGTGGATCGGCGCGCCGATGCCCAGCAGCGTGAAGTCCGTCCGGAACTGGGGCAGAACCCAGCCTGGCTTTTGGTCGAAGCTGTCGTCGATGAGGCGGCGCAGGTCCTCGCCCACACCGCGGCGGCGAAGCCTGGGGTCGCGCCGCTCCAGCAGCAGCTCCACCACCGCGCGGTAAATCCGCCGCTCCATCTCCTGGTAGACCCAGCCGCACAGCGTCTCTGGGCGCATCCCGGCATTGTCCGCCACATACTGCGCCGCCAGCCGCGCCGCCTCGGCGTCGTAAGCGGTGAAATCGCCCCGCAGGTGCATGATATCCGTGGGCGTCAGCCCGCAGACCTGCACCACGCCGCCCCGCAGCAGCCGCCGGAGGTCCAGGTTGTAGACGTCGGTCCCCGCCGCTGCGGCAGCGTCCGCAAGGCTCAGGGGGCCCGCCCGCAGCGCCGCGCACAGCTGCCGTTCTGTCTCGCTCCAGCGCGCCGCGTCCTCCGGCTCCCGCTGCAACAGGACGTGCTCATGGAGAGGGCGGGTATGGCGCGCGCCGGAAGCTGTCAGCGCCCGCAGGTTCCGCAAAATCACTGGATGTTTCTGCGCCGCCACACACAGCGGCTGCACCCGGTACGCCTCCAGGAGCGGCGCGCCGTCGCGGCAGTGGATGGCGCTGTCGCCGCCGAGGCCGAAGGTCTTGACGCAGAGGCCGTCCACATACGTCCGCCACCGGCCCACGCGGATGCCGTCCAGCTCCGTCACCGGCGCGCCGCCGGACACCAGAGCCAGATCCGTGGTGGTGCCGCCCATGTCCACCACCACGCAGTTCTCCTCCCCGGTCAAGGCGCTGCCGCCCAGGACGCTGGCCGCGGGGCCACTGAGCAGCGTCTCCACCGGCCGCGCCGCGGCGAATTCCCGGGAGGCCAGGCTCCCGTCGCTGCGCACCACCGCCACCGCCGCATGGACGCCCCGGCGGCGGAGAGCCTGGTCCATGGCGTTCAAAAATTCGTCGATGCACCGCAGCAGCCCCGCGTTGAGCAGAACCGAGGCGGCCCGCTGGAGGCAGTTGAGCTCGGAGAACAGCTCGTGGCCGCAGACCGCCGGCAGATCGTATAGCTGGGAGAAAATGGATTTTGCCTGCTTCTCGATCACCGCGCCGTTGCGCATGGCGTTCTGCTCCACGATGCCCACGGCGTCCAGGTCCGAAAAACCCCGGCGCAGCTGCTCGCGGAACCGGTCCCAATCCATGCCGCCGTCCACCGCGCCGTAGAAGTCGGTGCCGCTCTCCTGGAGGACCATTTCCTCCAGGGGCGGCAGGCCGTACTCCGCGCCGCAGCGCGCCAGAACCCGCCGGTCCGCCCCCAGGAGGATCAGCCGCGTGCGGCCCAGCCGGTCCTCCACGCAGGCGTTGGTGGCCAGGGTGGTGGAGAGGGCGATCAGCTCCGCCGCCCCCAGCGTCTCCGGCGGCAGGCCGTCCAGGGCCTCCAGAATGCCCCGGCACAGGTCCTCCCGGGTGGTCCGCGCCTTGGCCGTGCCAAGAACGCGCCGGCCCTCTAAGTCGTAGGCCGCCGCGTCGGTGTAGGTACCGCCGGTGTCGATGCCGATGCCGATCCGCATGGCCGTCCCCCCTTGCGTTTTTCCTTATTGTAACCCTCAGCCTGAGGGGCTGTCCAGCAGTTTTTTCGTTTTTTTGAAAAGAAACGCGTTTTGACTAAACCAGCCCCATTGCGGTCAACCTAAAGGCAGCGAGGTGATGCGGATGGAGACCCCCTGGACGAAAACGGCAGCACCCTCCGCAACGCCGCCGAGCACAGCTGGGACCGTCCCTGCCACGGCTCCCGCTTCGCACTGGACGGGCAACCCCGCCAACGGCGGCGGAAAGGGCCGGTGAGCCGCGGCCGCCAGCCCGTGAATGGAAAGGATGAGAGTATGCAAATGAATCCGAGAAAAGCAGCCGTGATCGGCTGCGGCCAGGTGGGGGCGTCCATCGCCTTCCGCTTTTTGCAGCAGGGGCTGTTCACCCGCCTGGTGCTGCTGGATGCCGACCGGGCCAAGGCCGAGGGCGAGGCCATGGACCTGCGGGACGGCCTGCCCTACGGCGCGGCCATGGAGATCACCGCCGGCGGTTACGACGACCTCGCCGACTGCGCCCTGGTGGTCATCGCCGCGGGGGCCAACCAGAGGCCGGGGGAGACCCGGCTGGACCTGATCGGGAAGAACACGGCCATCCTCCGCGCGGTCCTGGCGGAGCTGACCGCCCGGCCCTTCGGCGGCATTCTGCTGGTGGTGACAAACCCCGTAGACGTGCTGACCTACACCGCCTGGAAGCTCTCCGGCTATCCCCGGGAGCGGGTGCTGGGCTCCGGCACTGTTCTGGACACGGCCCGGCTCAAGCAGCTGCTGGGCGCGGCGCTGGACGTGGACAGCCGGAACATACACGCCTTCATCGTCGGCGAGCACGGCGACAGCGAGCTGGCCGTCTGGAGCGAGGCCAATGTCTCGGGCCTGGACCTGGAGGCGTTCAGCTGCCTTCGGGGCCGCTGCCTGGACGCGGCGGACCGCGACCGGCTCTACCATGAGGTCCGCGACAGCGCCTACCAGATCATCCAGCGCAAGGGCGTCACCTGCTACGGCATCGCCATGGCCGTGGGGCGCATCGCCGAGGCCATCGTCAAGGACGAGCACGCGGTGCTGCCGGTGTCGGTGGTGCTGGAGGCCCAGTATGGCCTGGAGGGGCTGGCCCTGAGCCTCCCGTCCATCGTCGGCCGCGCCGGCCTCCAGGAGATCCTGGAGATCCCCCTCAGCCCCCAGGAGCGCGCCGCCCTGGAGGCCTCCGCCAAGCAGATGCGCGAGGCCATCGCGTCCCTGCATCTTTAAAGAATACGAATGCCGGGGCCAAATGGCCCCGGCAGGTTTTTTATGCCTCCTTTGGCACCCTCAGCAGCAGCGCGCAGGGGAAAGCCAGCGCGCAGATGCCCGCGCAGAGGAACAGCCCGCCGCGGATGCCCAGAAAGCTGGTCAGGTAGCCACCCGCCAGATCCGCCAGCAGCGTCCCGGCGCCCAGCGGCAGCGCGTATTGCAGGCCGATGCTGCTGGCGATCAGCGCCGGGGGCATATGGCGCTTGATGTAGAGCGTCACGCAGTAGGTGATGAACGTCACCCACCCGCCGGTCAGCGCCGCCGTCAGCAGGATGCCCGCCGCCGTGGAGACCACCGGCAGCAGCAGATACCGCACCACCGACACCGCCATGCACACGCTCAGCATGGCCCGGAGGCTCACCCGGCGCATGATCTTATCGAACAGGAAGAAAAAGGGGATCTCCAGCAGGATGTTCATGAACGAGTGCAGCCCCCACACCCACGCCGGCAGGCCCAGGAGATCCAGCACGTACTCATTATAAAAATGCTGGCAGTAGAAAAAGCAGAAATACCCCACCGCGTTCAGAAGAAACAGCAGCCGGATATTCCGGTCCCGGAGGATCGGCAGGACCGGCAGCTTCTCCCGCGGGTCGGCGTGGCCCGGCGTCTGCGGCGCGCGCAGCAGGCACACGATCCCCAGCGCCGCCACCGCCGGATACACCGCGAAGGCCGCCCCCAGGCTGCGGGTGGCCAGAATCCCCATGACCACTGCCACCACGCCGAAGCCCACCGTGCCCATCATCCGGACCGGCCCGTAGGCGACGCCGCCGGCCGCTGTGCCCTCCAGCGTCACTGTGTCCAGGAGGCCCCCCAGGGGTGAATTGCAGAATGTCAGCGCCGCCAGCACCACCGCCAGATATACCGCCCCACTGGACAGGTACGACGCCGAAAACAGCACCGCCGCCAGCGCCGCGATCACCGCCAGCACCAGATTTTTCGATCTGGCCCGGTCCGTCAGCTTGCCCACCGCCACCGGCGCGAACAGCGAAACCACGCAGCCGATGGAGAGCAGGTAGCCCTTGACAATGCTGGAGTGATGTGCGCTGAGATAGACCGGCATGAAAGCCGAATAGGCGCTGGTCATGCCGTAGATGAAGAAATTCGCCCCCGTCAGCGTCAGCGCCGCCCGGCGCCGGGGGATGGGCCTTTGTTCCATAACGTCTCTCGATTCTCTTTGAAAATATCTATATTATACAGAGTTTTTACGAAATAAACAGCGGCAAACCGCCTAAATTTTTCCAGCGGTGTCAGACGGTATTCAGGAATTCCGCGACCGCCCGGTTGAACGCCTCCGGATTTTTATGCGCCACGAAGTGGTTCCCCGGCAGAATTTTCAGCGCTGCGCCGGGGATAGCCGCGGCGATCTGGCGGGTATGGGCCTCGCGGATCATGTCCCGGGTGCCGGCGATCACCAGCGTGGGGACGCGGAGGCCCGCCAGGTCCGAGGGCCGCAGCTGCGGCTCCAGGACCATCAGGCCCAGAAGCTCCGCATGGCGGCGCGCCTCCTCGGATCGTCCGGCAAACCGCCGCGCGATGCGGTAGCCCAGCTCAATGGGCCACTGTGTGCGCCGCCTGACCCCGGCGGGGCTGAGATTGCCGCCGTTGAGCACCAGGGCCCGCACCTGCTCGGGGTGGTCCAGGGCGAAGCGCAGCGCGATATTGGCCCCGTCGGAAAAGCCCAGGAGCAGAACCCGCTCCAGCCCCAGCCCCGTCAGGAACTCCCCGAGGTCCGCCGCGAACTGTCCGAGGGTGAAGGGCGCCGTCCCCCGGGGAGAGCGTCCGTGGCCCCGGGTATCCACGGCCAGGACGCGGTAGGATTTGGAAAAATATTCAATTTGATGGATGAAATAACCACCGTCCTCGCCGTTGCCGTGCAGCAGCACCAGCGGCGCGCCCGCGCCGCGCTCCTGGTGGTACAGCGCAATATCCATGGCCTACGCCTCCCGCAGGCAGCGCTGGATGAAGTCCTCCATACTGCCGTCGAACAGCCGGTGGATGCGCAGCATGAACTGCTCGGCCGCCGGCTTCATGCCCTCGCAGATCCACAGCAGCACCAGCTTCACCAGCCCGTAGGCATAGAGATCCAGCAGGAACTGCCGGTCCTCCCGGGTGACCCCCGCGGCCTGCGGAAGCGTGTCAAAATGCTGCTCCAGCAGCGGAAACAGCAGCTGCGCCAGGTGCCGCTCCAGATATTCGTCCTCCCGGCGCGCACTCCGGCAGATATTCAGCACCATGGCCCGGTTTTCCTGTAGGTATACGAGGGTGTTCCACAGCTTTTCCTGCCAGCCGGTCTCCGCGCCGTGGGCCTCCAGGACGCGCCTGCCCTCGTCCACCAGCGCCCATTCCAGCAGGTCGTAGATATCCTGAAAATGATAATAGAAGGTCTTGCGGCTCACCTGAGCGTCGTTGACCAGATCCTGGATGGTGATCTTGTCCAGCGGCCTCGCAGCCAGCTGCTTTTTCAGCGACGCGGCCAGGATCTTTTTCGTCATGTTCGCCATACGCGTCTCCCCTTCCTTATATAATTTACCGAAAAAAGCGCCGCGCGTCAACCCCCAAAACCGCGCCGCCCAGGGTGACAATCCGCGCCGTTTATCACCTTTTGACACACCGCCCCCCGTTTGTCCATTGCCGCGCCGCCGTTTTCGGGGTATGGTAGGGGCAAGAAATACAACGGCTTCTGGAAAGGGGGCATTGACAATGCGGTTTGTAAAATCGGTCAAGGCGGCGTTCGCCGTCCTCTCCTCGGCGCTGATTCTGGGGGGCATGTGCCTGCTGATCTGGCCGGAAACCTCAGCGGCAGCCATCTGCACGGCCCTGGGCGTCACAGCCATGGTCTACGGGGTGGTCCGGATCGCCGGATACCTCTCCAATGACCTCTACCGTCTGGCCTTCCAATTCGATCTGGCGGCGGGCATTCTGATCTTCCTCATCGGCCTGGCTCTGCTGCTGCGGGGAGACCTGGCGAGGGCGGGGCTGCCGGTGCTGCTGGGGGTCTTTCTCCTGGCGGACAGCCTGCTCCGTCTGCAGACGGCGCTGGACGCCCGGCACTTCGGGATGCGCCGGTGGTGGACGGTGCTGCTGGCGGCCCTCCTGGGCGCGGCACTGGGCGCGCTGCTGCTGCTGCGGCCCCTGACCGGCGGACGCATCCTGGTGCGGCACCTGGGACTGGTGCTGATCCTCGACGGCGCGGAAAACCTGCTGGTGGGCCTGTATACCGTCCGCGCCCCGCGGCCGCGGGACGTGATTGACACCATCTGTACTGAATCTGACTCTTGAGAGGTGACCTTTCTTGCTTGGTAAAATCGCACATAAACTGACCCGCCGGCCCAAGCTGGTGCTGGCCATCGCGCTGGTCCTGCTGGCGGTCTGCATCCTCGGCGCGCTGGCAACGGGCATCAACTACGACATCCTGACTTACCTGCCCGCCGATCTGGACTCCTCCCGGGGCGAGCGGCTGCTGGAGGACCCGTTCCAGATGGCGGCCACCACCATGCTCATCGTGGAAGATATGCCCCCGGCTTACGCCAACGACCTGTGCCAGGCCGTGCAGAGGGTCCCCGGCGTCTCCAGCGCCCTGTGGGTCTCCAGCGCTGTGGGCATCCAGATCCCCGAGAGCTTTCTGCCGGAGGATCTGCGGGAAATGTTCTTCTCCGGCGACGCCACCATGATGATCGTCCAGTACGAAAACCCCGGTGCATCCCAGGAAACCATGGACGCCATCGACCAGGTGCGGAGCCTGTGCAACCAGAAGTGCTTCCTGGCCGGCTTCTCGGTGGTCATCAAGGACACCAAGGACCTGGTGGACCGGGAGCTGCCGGTTTACGTAGGGCTGGCGGTGCTCCTCTCGCTGCTGGTCATGGCGGCGACCATGGAGTCGTGGCTGCTGCCCCTGGCCTTCCTGGCCAGCATCGGTATGGCCATCGTCTACAACTTCGGCACCAACATCTTCTTAGGGGAGATTTCCTATATCACCCAGGCCATCGCGGCGGTCCTCCAGCTGGGCGTCACCATGGACTACTCCATCTTCCTCTACCATCGATATGAGGAGGAGCGCCGCCATTATGACGACCAGCGCGACGCCATGGCTGTGGCGATCCAGGCGGCGTTCACGTCCCTTTCCTCCAGCTCCCTGACCACGGTGGCGGGCTTTGTGGCATTGTGCTTCATGCGCCTGACCCTGGGGCGGGACATCGGCGTGGTCATGGCCAAGGGCGTGGTGCTGGGCGTGGCGACGGTGGTGCTGGTGCTTCCGGCCATCCTCCTGCTGATGGACGGCCCCATCCGGCGGCACACCCACCGCGTGTTCCTGCCGAACCTCGGCGGCGTCAACCGCTTCGTGGTGAAGCACAGCAGGCTCTTCCTGGTCCTGTTCGTCCTGCTGTTCCTCCCGGCGGTCTACGGCCAGAACCACGCGCAGATCTACTACAAGCTGGACGAGGCCCTGCCCCAGGATATGCCCTCCATTGTGGCGACGACCAAGCTCAAGGATGAGTTCAACATGGCCTCCAGCCACTTCATTGTCCTGCACGACGACCTGCCCCACGACCAGATGATGGAGATGCTGGACAAAATCGAGGCTGTGGACGGCATCGAGTCGGTGGTGGCCTATGACAGGTTCGTCTCCAACGCCATCCCCGAGTTCTTCATTCCCCAGGACCTGCTGGATATCTGCAAGCGGGACGGGATGCAGATCATCATGCTGAATTCCTCCTATGAGACGGCCTCCGACGCCGTGGGCGCGCAGGTGGAGCAGCTGAACGCGATCCTCAAATCCTATGACCCAGACGCCGCCATCACTGGCGAGGCCGCGCTGACCAAGGACCTCATCGATATCGCCGACGTGGACTTCCAGGTGACCAACTACATCTCCATCGGAGCCATCTTCCTGATTATCGCCCTGACGTTCGGTTCCATCTCGGTGCCGGTGCTGCTGGTGCTGGCCATTGAGCTGGCCATCTGCATCAACCAGGGCATCCCCTACTTCACCGGTGAAGTTATCCCCTTCGTGGCCCCCACGGTCATTGGCTGCGTGCAGCTGGGCGCGACGGTGGACTACGCCATCCTCATGACCACCCGCTTCCGCGAGGAGCTGCAAAAGGGCGCGGACCGAAAAACCGCCATTCTCACCGCCGCCGGCGCCGCGGACGCCTCCATCATCACCAGCGCGCTGGTGCTGTTTTTCGCCACGCTGGGCGTGGGGCTGGTGTCCAAAATTGAGATCATCAGCAGCATCTGCATCATGCTGGCCCGCGGCTCGTTCATTTCGGCCCTGTGCATTCTGTTCCTGCTGCCGGCCATCCTGGTGACGCTGGAGCCGCTGGTCGCCAGGACCAGCCGCCACTGGCGCACGGCCAAGGCGGCCAAGTCTGAAAAGTCCGCGAAGCCCGCCGAAAAAATCCCGGCGGCCGTATCTGGAAAGGAGACATCCCCTGATGAAAAGAAGTAACCGTTTCATGGCGCTGACTCTGGCGCTTCTGGTGGCCATGAGCACTGTCCTGCCCGCCTCCGCGGCGGCGCTGGAGAGCAGCTATGACGAGGCCTACTACGCGACCCTGGACTACTACGGCGCGGTGCTGGAGGGCGGCGTGGTGAAGAGCTATCTGCTCCGCGGCGGCGACACCGTCGTGGACTGCGGCGAGTATGACGAGGTTATCAACCTCACCAACAGCCTCACGCCCCATGTGGAGAACGGCCAGGTGAGCTTCCAGCTGGGCGCGGACGCGCCGGAGAAGTTCTACTTCGAGGGCAAGACCGCCCAGCCCTACTACGACCTGCCCTGGACCATCGCCGTCTCCTACCGCCACAACGGCGCGCCGGCCCTGGCGGAGGACCTGGCAGGGCAGTCGGGCCTCTTCGAGATCAGCCTGGACGTGACGCCCAACCCGGGCGCTTCCGACTACAGCCGCACCAACCTGGTGCTGACCGCGGCCACAGCCCTCAACGATGACGAGATCACCTCCCTGGAGGCCCCCGGCGCGGAAGAGCAGCTCATTGGCAACCTGCGCACGGTCCTCTTCGCGGTCCTGCCCGGGGAGGAGCAGCACTTTGAAATCCGCATCGGCAGCGACGATTTCTCCTTCCCCGGCCTCATGTTCCTGGCAGTGCCGGCGACCCTGGACCAGCTGGACCAGATCGCGGACCTGCGGGAGGCCAAGGAGGATGCCGAGGACGCCTACCACACCATCAGCGACAGCCTGGACACGGTTCTCGACTCCCTGGAGGGTGTCTCCGGCAGCCTGGACGCCGCCGCCGACGGCCTGGACCAGCTGAGCGCCGCCATGGCCGCTGCCTCCGCCTCCACCGGACCCGTTTACACCAGCACAGACCGGGCCATGGCGGACCTGAACAATCTGGCCGGGACCCTGGGCCGTCTGGACAGCGACGCCGACACAGCCAGCCAGGCCGTGGCGGACCTGACCGGGGAGGTCAACGGCCTCAACGCCTCGGTGCAGGACCTCAAGCCCGAGCTGGAGACCGCCCGGAAGCTGATCGCCGCCATCCAGAGCGACGCCGACGCCGCCCGCGCCCTGCTCACCGACACCGAGGACTACAACGAGCGCGCCAGCAAGCTGGCCAAGAGCATGGCCGGGAACCTGGCGGACCTCCAGGACACCGCCGGCCGCATGAAGAGTGATCTGGACCGGCTGGAGGGCAGCCTCCGGAGGCTGGGGAATCTCCAGGGCCTGACGGACGACGATATCATCGCCCTCCTTCCGGCGGAGCAGCAGGCGCAGATGCGCCAGGTGCTGGCCCTCCGCGGGCAGTATGAACAGGCGCTGAAGGGCGGCGCGGTCCCGGAGGGGACCAGCTTTGAGAGCTTCATCATCGGCGCAGCCCTGCCCGGTGCGTATGAGCAGGCCTACGCCGCCGCGTATCAGCAGTATTGTCAGGCGCTGGCGGCGCAGGGGATCCCCGAGGCCATGTGGCCCAGCCAGGAGGACTTTGTCAAAAACGAAGGCAATGATCCGACCATCGCTGCCGTGAAGCAGCAGGCCGAGAGCAGTGCCCGGGCGCAGGTGGAGGAGACCGCCAGGACCGCCGACGAGGCGTACAGCACCTTCGCCGCCCAGAAGCCTGTGGTGGACACGGTCAACGGCAAGATCCAGGAGGTCAACACCATGATCCAGCGTGTCACCGGCCCCACCGCCAGCGTGATCGACGAGCTCTCCAGCCTGTGCAAAACCGCCGAGGAGTCCGACGACCTCTATGACCTGGCGCTGCTGGCCCAGGATCTCCTGAAGCTGCTGGAGAGCCACGAGGGCGAGGGCGCGGCGCTGATCGGCCACGCCTCGGAGGCAGGCGACCTGATCTCCCGCCTCACCGGCAACGCCGACACGGCCCTGACGCGGCTGGATTCCCTCAACGGCGTGCTGAACACCTACGAGCCGGCCCTCCAGACCACTCTCCGCGACGCCCAGGCCGTCTCCCAGTCGCTGCAAAGCACCCTGCGCGACAGCGCCACCGCCATCACCGCCCTGGAGAACCTCATGCGCGTCAGAGGCCCGCAGCTGAGCGCCGGTGCCACCGCCGCGCTGAACGGGACCTCTGCGGCCCTGCGGGACGCCAACATCGACACGGCTCCCACCAGCGATATCCGGGACGCCAAGTCGGACCTGACCGGCCTGATCGAGGACCAGTGGGACGCCCACGCGGGCGGGCACGACAACCTCCTGCTCATGGATCCCGACGCCGCCCCTGAGTCCATGACCTCCGTCCAAAACCCGGCTCCCACCAGCATCCAGTACGTCATGCGCACCCAGGAGATCCAGGTCTCGGACGACGAGAGCAGCGGCGCGCCCGCCGGCCAGCCTGCCGCCGCGCCCACCACCTTCTGGGGCCGCGTCAAGGCCATGTTCCAGGACCTCTGGCATACCATCACCGGCTGGTTCCATTAAAAAACCCCGGCACAGCACAATGTGCCGTGCCGGGAATTTTCCCCTCCATTTCCCCTTGCTTTTTTCCGCGTTCGGGCGTATCCTATAATGGATATACGTCAAAAGGAGATTCGATCATGAAAATTGCGGTCACTTATGAAAACGGCCTGGTGTTCCAGCACTTCGGGCACACCCGGCAGATGAAAATTTATGAGGTCGCGGACGGACAGGTCGCCGCGGAGCAGGTGGTGGACACTGCCGGCAGCGGCCACGGCGCGCTGGCGGGCTTCCTGGCCGCGCACCAGGTGGACACGCTGATCTGCGGCGGCATCGGCGGCGGCGCGCAGGCGGCGCTGGCCCAGGCGGGCATCCGGCTCTACGGCGGCGTGACCGGCGAGGCGGACGCCGCGGTCCGGGCCCTCCTGGCGGGAACGTTGGCCTACAACCCAGACATCCGCTGCGGCCACCACGACCACGGCCACCACGGCTCCTGCGGCGAACACCACCACGGCTGCCCCGGCCACGACGGCGGGGCCTGCGGCGGCTGAATCCATCCGTAAAAGCACTGCCGGCCGCTTACGCGGCCGGCAGTGCTTGATTCCCAATTGCCTCAGAACGCCCGCTCCGGCAGGCGGTATTTTTCCAGGTATCTGCGGTACTGCGCCTCAAATTCCGCGCCCTTTTTCACAGTGTGCAGGTACTCGTGGGTCCCGAAGCTGTCGTGCTGGGTCTCGATGATGCACACGGCGATGTTGGAGCAGTGGTCCGAGATGCGCTCATAGTTGGTCAGCAGGTCCGAGAGGACAAAGCCCAGCTCAATGGTGCACTTCCCCGCCTGGAGTCGCTCCACATGGTGGACCTTCACCGTCTCGATGAGATCATCCATGGCCTGCTCCAGAGGCTCCACCCCCGCCGCCAGCCGCAGGTCGTTGCTGGAGAAGGCCGACATGGTCACGGTCAGAATCTCCGAGAGGGCCAGGGTCAGGGTGTCCAGCTCCTGCATGGCGGTTTCGGAGAAGTGCAGCTGCTTGTCATGGATCTCCTGCGCCGCGTCCATCAGGTTCAGCGCGTGGTCGCCCAGGCGCTCAAAGTCCCCGATGGAGTGGAGCATCTTGGTGATCTTCCGGGTGTCTCCCTCGGACAGGTCCTTGCCGGACAGCTGCACCAGGTACGATCCCAGCCGGTCCTCATAGAGGTCGATGACATCCTCATCCTTTTTGATCTGCTTGGCGTCGCTCTCGGAGAAGCTGCCGAAGAGGGCGATGGCGTCAAAGATGGTCTGCTTTGCCATGTACGCCATTTCCACCGTTTTGTGCTCGCACTCGGCGATGGCCACAGAGGGCGTGGAGATCAGGCGGGAGTCCAGGAAGGGCGCGGCGTGACTCTCCTTGCTCTCCTTGTCGGGCACCGCCGCCAGGGCCAGGCGCTCCAGCAGGCGGCCGCAGGGCATCAGCATCACGGTGATGGCGATGTTGAACACCGTGTGGATCATGGCCACGCCCGCCGGACCCACCGCCTGCGAGGCCAGGGGGATCCGGAACAGGGCGTTGGCGGCGACCATCACGATCAGGAGAATGACCGCGCCGATGATCTTGATGGCGATATGGACAAAGGCCACCCGCCGCGCGCTCTTGCTGGCGCCGATGCTGGAGATCAGGGAGGTGACGCAGGTGCCGATATTCTGGCCCATGACGATGGGCGCGGCCATGGCAAAGGTGATGGAGCCGGTCAGGGACAGCGCCTGCAAAATGCCCACCGACGCCGCCGAGCTTTGAATCAGGCCCGTGAACAGGATGCCCACCGCCATGCCCAGCAGGGGGTTATTGAACCGGACCATCATGGCCCGGAACTGGGGCAGCTCAGCCAGGGGACTGACGGCGTTCTTCATCAGGTCCATGCCGTACATCAGCACCGAGAAGCCCACCAGGACCGTGCCGATGCTCTTCTTCCGGTCACCCTTGGCGGCCATGAGCATGAGAATGCCGATGAAGGCGACGATGGGGGAGAAGTTCTCCGGCTTGAGCATCTGGATGAACACGCTGCCGCCCTCGATGGCCGAGAGGCTCAGGATCCAGGCGGTGAGGGTGGTGCCGATATTGGCGCCGAAGATCACGTTGATGGTCTGGGAGAACTCCATGATCCCGGAGTTGACCAGGCCCACCAGCATCACCGTGGTGGCCGAGGAGGACTGCACGGCGATGGTGATGACGATGCCCAGCAGAAGGCTGAGGAAGGGGCTGGTGGTCATGCGCTTGAGCAGCAGCTCCAGCTTGCCGCCGGCCATTTTCTCCAGGCTGCCGGACATAACGTGCATCCCGAAGAGAAAGAAGGCCAGACCGCCGATCAGGGAGAATACCGAGAAGATATTCATGGGTCGTACTCCTTATGTACAAAATACTCAGTTCCGCGGGGCAACGCGCCCGATTATCCTCATTATAGCATATAGAAGTGGAGATTGCTATATGTATGTCCGGTTTTGCGACAATTTGCGAAGGAATTCCTAAACCGGCTGCGGCGCGCGCTCATAGAGGGGCACGCCGCCCTCAAGGGGCTGCGCCGCGTACCGCACCGAGCCGATGCGCCGGCCCTGCACACCGTATTTGGGGTTGTAGCCGAAGAGGTTCACATACCGCAGGAGGTCCGGCTTTTCCGCGTCCATGGCCCGCAGGACCTCCACCGTAGCCAGCACGTCGTCGATGGCTCGGTGGCTGTTGACCACCGTCCCCTCCAGGGCGTAGGCGATGATGGCGTCGCGGAGCTTGTGCGGGTAGGGCCGGCGGTCCTTATAGATGCTCATGGCGTCGAGGAAGTCCGGCTCCCGCAGGATGCCGGGGTCGCCGTGGCGGCGGAGGAGGTGATAGAGAAAGCTCATGTCAAAGTGGGCGTTGTACGCCGCGATCAGCGTCCGCCCCTGTCCCAGGAGCTGTGCGAAATCCCGGCAGGCCTCCTCCTTGGAGACGCCCTCCTCCAGATCTGCCTGGGAGATGCCCGTCAGCTGTGTGATCCTGGGGTCCAGCCGCCGACCGGGCGACAGGCGGATGAGCCGGTCGTACCGCGCCGTCACTTCCACCGCGCCATCCACGCGCCGAAGGGCCGCGGCAGCCAGCTCGATGATTTCATCCGCCTCAAACCGCAGCCCGCTGGTCTCCGTATCCAGGACCACCAGGGTGTCGTAGGCCTCCAAAAGCTCCATCAGCGGCGTATCCAAATCGATTCCCCCTTTTTCCCTATTTTACCTGATTGGAGGGCAAAAAGCAACAGGGTAAACGAAAACCGAAGCCTTTCCGCCATGCCCCCACAGAACATCCGCCATCCCTGTTTTATTTTTGACTGCTTTTGCCCTGGTTCTCTCTGCGGATTTACAAAAAAGTACACTTTCTTGTAAATTTCCACAATTTCTTGTAAATTTCCACAATAAAAAGGCGAAGTGCAGAGCCGCCGCTTGTAAAAAGCGGCGGCTCTGCACTTCGCGGTGCGGCGTTTTACGAGGTGAACAGCTGCACCCAGGCGCAGCCCCGGTAAACACTCCCTGTGTTGGGGGCCATGCCCACTCCCAGCTGGGTGTAATTGGAATTCAAAATATTGGCCCGGTGTCCCTCCGACTGGAGCCAGCGCTCCACCGCCTGCTGCGCTGTGGTATGGCCGGTGGCGGCGTTCTCACCGCAGTAGCCGGTCGTCACGCCCAAATCCGTGAGGGCCGTCTTGTAGGACGTGCCGTCCGGGCGCGTGTGGCTGAAGGTGCTCACGCACTCCCCGGCCCGGGTCTGGGCCGCGGTGCAGAGCACCGGCGAGAGCGTCAGAGGCGCCAGGGACGCCTCCTGCCGGGCAGCGTTGACCAGAGCCAGGACCTCGTCCATGGCCGCCCGCTGCTCCTCGGTGAAGGCGGCGAAGGGGTCCTCCCCCGCCGGCGCTTCGGACAGGGGGACCTGCCCGTCCGCGATCTCCGCAGGGTCCGGGGCCTCGCTGACGGCCTCCAGCAGGACCGGCTGGGAGCCGCGCAGCAGGAAATAAGCACCGGCGGTGACGCAGGCGAACAGCAGGAGCGCAAAGCAAATCAGGGTTCTCGGTTTCATGGTTCTCTTCTCCTTCTGATCTTACCGGTAATATCCGAAGCCCCCCAGGGGGAAGCAGCAGCCGCTGCCGCCCAGGCAGGCGTTGCACAGGCACAGCCCCAGACAGAGCTGCCCCACGCTGAGGCTGCCCATGGCCATGGAATAGGCCGAGCGCCGG
Organism: Oscillospiraceae bacterium; assembly: GCA_022792945.1. GTDB lineage: Bacteria > Bacillota > Clostridia > Oscillospirales > Oscillospiraceae > Avoscillospira_A. The sequence continues at coordinate 28,931 of JAAWBZ010000056.1, forward strand.
GTCTGCTGATAAACGCGGCCGGTCTGCTGCAGCTGCTCCAGGGTCTGGCGGTACTCGGGATTGCCAGGGTCCATCTGGACGGCCCGGCGGGCATGGTCCAGGGCGGTCATGCGGTTGCCGACGCAGGAGTTGGCGATGGCGCTGAGGTGATACCACTGGGCCGAGCGGTCCGCGTCATCCACGCCGCCCAGGGCCGTGATGGCCTCGGCGTAGCGGCCGTATTCCATGTAATTGCGTGCGGCGCGGATGCCGCTGGGGGTGGTGCGCTCGTACTCGGCCTGCTGGCGGCGCTGGGCCTCGTACCAGGCGGTGAACGGGTCCCCGTAGCCGTCGAAGGGACCGCCGAAGGGCCCGCCGCAGCTGCCCGTCCCGCCCTGGGAATAGGTCTGCTGCTGGGCCTTCTCGGGGTTCTTGATCTGGTCATAGGCGGCGTTGATCTCGTTCATCTTCCGCGCCGCGGCCTCGTCGCCGGGGTTCATGTCGGGGTGGTACTGCTTGGCCAGACGCCGGTAGGCCCGCTTGACCTCCTCATCGGAGGCGTCCGGCGGGACGCCGAGCACTTTATAGGGGTCTGTGATCATGGGGGAGGTCCTCCTTCACCGGCGGTTTGCCCGTCCACGGCCCTGCGGTAGCGCAGCCAGACGCCGGAATAGAGTATATTGCGCAGCAGCGCCGCGTCCTGCACCAGGGGCAGCCGCTCAAAGGCGGCGGCGCTCTCCCCGATGAGCATGGACAGCTCGTCCTGGAAATCCGCGGCGCGCCGTCCCGCCGCCAGAGCCAAGAGGGGGTTGTAGCGCCCCTTCCGCAGATCCTCCGGCAGGTCCAGCACCGCGTCCAGGGTGTAGATGAACCGCCCCAGCCCCGCCCCGGCGGCGTACAGGTCCGCGGCCCAGCGGCTCTCCGGGTCGGGGACAAACAGCGCGCCCATCAGCGCGCCGAAGCAGTTGGCGGCGCCGTCCGGGTCGGGAAGGCCCCGCCGCTCGATCTCCGAGAGGCGGGCGAGGCACGCCTCCACCGCCGCCGCCTGCCTGGGATACGCTCCGGCGGCCCGGTGGCAGGCCCCGCGCAGGAGCCGCGCCTCGCCCCACTTGAGGACGCTGCGGTCGTCGTGCCAGTCGTCGAGGCAGTTGTAGTAGGCCAGCATCACGTTCATGGCCGCGCCGTAGGCGGTCCATCGGCTGTGGAAGAACGGCTGGGGCCGGCGGGGGTGGGCGGCGCAGCGCTTCTCTCCGGAGACCTCCGGCGGCTCGTAGAGGGCATTCAGCAGCAGCACCAGGAAGGTCATATCGTAGTTCAGCGTCAGGCGGCTGAGGGAAGAAAACTCCCGCCGCAGCGTCCGGCACAGCCCGCAGTAGGCCGCGCCGTAGCGCCGCCGCTCCTCCTCGGTGAGCAACGCGGGGTCGGCGGTCACATATCCAAACACGGCGCGCTCCTTTGCTCCTTGTAGTCAACACTACCATGATATCGCCCAAATATTGCGGAAATATAAACAAAAATGGAAAATTTACCGATTCACGAAAAACTTTTTGAGACTTTGCAGGTTCAGCCGCCCCTCCTCCGACAGCCGGCACAGCACGCTGCCGTAAAAGAGGATGGTCATGCAGATATACAGCCACAGCATCCCCAGCACCACCGTCGCCATGCTGCCATAGAACCGTGAGCCGCCGCCGTATTCCACGTAGATAGAGAAAAAATAGGAAAACGCCAGCCAGCCCACCGCCGTCAGCACCGCGCTGGGGAACACGTCCCGCAGGTGCATCCGCTTGGCAGGGAAAAAGGCGAAGATCATGGTGAACAGCAGCGCCAGGAAGGCCGTGGTGAACACAAAGCGCAGGCGCACCAGCTGGGTGATGGGCTCGAGAAGCCAGAAGTCCCACCCCTCGATGATGTGCAGCAGCGTCTGCCCGAACACCTGGAGGCCCAGGGTGACGAACACGGCGATGATGAAAAGGAAGGTATAGAGCACCGCCGTCAGCCGCCGGCGGAGGTAGCTGCGGTGCTCCCGGGAACCCATGATGGCGTTGATGCCCACCTGGATGCCGTACACCCCACGGGAGGCCGACCACAGCGCCGTCAGCACCGTCACGGAGATGACGGCGAAGGCGTTGGAGGTGTAAAGCTCGCGGGTCAGGGGGACCACCAGGACCATCATGGCCTCGGGCAGCACGTTCTCCAGCGCCCGGAGCAGGTCGTCCAGCGTCAGGGGCAGATAGCGCAGCAGCGAGAGCATCAGCGTCGCCAGCGGCAGGATGGAGAGAATCATGAAAAACGACGCGCTGGCCGCCAGGGCGGACACCTGGAAGCCGGAAATGTAATCCATAGCAGATCTCAGGGGTTTTGACAACTTGGGCGCTCCTTTCGGCTTGGCATCGGGGCCGGAATGTGGTATACTCTATATTGTACAAATTATTCGAGGGAGAAGCAAGAGATGATCCGTGTTTTATTTGTCTGTTTGGGAAATATTTGCCGCAGCCCCATGGCTGAGTGCATATTCGGCCGGCTTCTGCGGGAGGCGGGGCTGGAGGGGCAGGTGTGCGCCGCGTCGGCGGCCACCAGCACCGAGGCGCTGGGGTGTGATATCCATCGGGGGGCGCGGCAGAAGCTCCGGGAGGAGGGCGTGCCCTTTTCGCCCCGCCAGGCGCGGCAGGTGCAGCGGCAGGAGTACGGCCAGTGGGATTATATCGTGGGCATGGAGGCGCGGAACGTGGCGGCGCTGCGGCGCATCTTCGGCGGCGACCCGGCGGGGAAGCTCCACCGCCTGCTGGATTTTTCGGAGCGTCCGCGGGACATCGCGGACCCATGGTACACCGACAACTTTGACGAGGCCTACGCGGATATCCTGGAGGGCTGCGAGGCGCTGCTGGCGCACCTGCGTCCGTCATTGGAAAAAATTTGAGATTTTTCAAAAAAGCCCTTGACAACCCGGCAAAAATGCGTATAATAAGAGTGCGCTTTGGCGCAGGGTATAGCGGGTTTGTGTAAAGGTAGCACACCGGACTCTGACTCCGTTTGTGAGGGTTCGAATCCTTCACCCGCTGCCACAGAAAAGCCTTGAATCCGAACGGGTTCAAGGCTTTTTTCATGCCTGGGACCCGGTTTAGCCTTATTGTGAGATCACGTCGATGTGCGCCTGCATCCGTGCGGCGCTATCCTCCTTCATACGCTCGGATACATAACCGTATACATCCAACGTAAACGCAGCGGTAGCATGACCTAGGTTGCCCTGCACAGTTTTTACATCCTCCCCGTTCTGGAGCGACAAAACGGCGTAGGTGTGCCCTTACGGTATAATAACGACAAACCGGAAAACCCCAGTAATGACGGGCGTTTCGAGGGTTTGAGCCATCTTTTTCATTCCTTTTCCAACCATGAAAAAGCAGGTCAAAAGTCGTAAAACCGTGAGGATGTTTCATTAACGACAAACGCGGCGGCGTTCGGAAAACATCCTGACCCGAACGCCGCTGCCGCCTATAAGGAGGTTAATGAACATGGCAACTACCAGGAAAAAG
>JAAWBZ010000245.1 GCA_022792945.1 Oscillospiraceae bacterium
GCGGACTACGCCAAAGGCAAGCGCGTGGACTCTGAAATGCCAGTCCCCAGCCTGTATCTGTACCCTACAGGCTGGCGGCTGTCTCCGGCTTAGGCTAAAGCATCCGCTTTCTTCCCTAATACCTCCCTACGTTCATCCATAAGCTGATCGATGGCGCTTACCAGCTTGCCGATTTCCGGCTTCGTCAATTGGGCGTTTGCCCCAAGCATCTCTCCCTTGCGCCTCATCTCTTCATTCACCAGGGATGAGAAAATGACAACTGGGATATGCTTCATCTCCTCATTGTCTTTGATCAGCTTCGTAAGGCGGTGCCCATCCATCAAAGGCATTTCAATATCTGTAATTACCATATGTACCTTATCATCCAAGGCGCCTTCCTTGTAATACTGGCACATCTTATCCCAAGCCTCCTGGCCGTTGCTGTTTATAATAAGCTTCGTATAGCCTGCCTTACGCAGGCAGTCTGTAATCAGCTTCGACAGCAACGGGGAATCTTCTGCAATCATAATCGGCGCATTGCTCCTGTCGCGCTCTTCCAAATCGTCCAGATCTGAAATCTGCAGCCCTGTTTCTGGGCTGATATCTGTTACAATCTTCTCGAAATCCAGGATAACAATCAGACGCTCCTCTAACTTCACAACGCCTGTCGACACCCCGTTCTCTTGAATATTAATGGTAGAATCCGGCTTAATAATCTCTGTCCACGAAAACCTGTGGATCCCACAGACTTCGTCTACATGGAACGCGATGTTCAGTTTATTGAAATTCGTGATAATAAACAGCCCATCTTTCTCAAAATCAGGAAATCCTAAGCAGTTGCGCAGGTTGATTACCGTTATCATCGTATCCCTTGGCATAAAAATCCCTTCCACGCTTGGATGTGAATTGGGGATCGGGGTAACCGGCTGATACGTTAAAATCTCCCGGATTTTCGCAACGTTGATGCCATAATGGTTCCCGCCCAAGGTAAACTCCAGCACCTCTAGCTCATTTGTACCATTTTCAAGCAGAATATTAGTATCCATAATCGCTTCCTCTCCTCTCCGCTCTGTGTCCCGCGTATCGTCTATTTACCATTATATCATATGGTTTTGGAAAAATATATATTTATTTTTTAGAAATAACGGCGCCTTCTATTCCAAAGCAATATAGTTCCCATTGCCATCCAC
>JAAWBZ010000246.1 GCA_022792945.1 Oscillospiraceae bacterium
CACCGTAAGTGTTTGCCAGAGTGAGTGTCACCCTGTCTCCATTGGGAAACAAACGAAATTCTATATTTTTCACATCAGCTTTTTCCGCCGCTTCTATGGAGTTGTCAAAATAGATACCTAAAAGGCGAAGCAGATCCATCATGTCCATACGTAACGAAGCGGCCGGTGAAGGAATAAAAAATTTGATGGAGATTCCCTTGGATTTCGCCTGCAGTGCTTTGGCAAGACAAAGTCCTCTCACCTCAGGAATTTCCAGAAGAGCCAGGGCGGACTGCTCGAAGCTGCTGTCTATGCTTTCGCAGAGCGGAAGCAGCGTCCGGGAGAAATAGTCCTTCATACCGGGGAGGTCACCAGCGTCCAGATAACCAGAAAGTCCTAAAAAGAGATTCTTGTAGTCATGCTTGAATTTTCTTATCTCCCTGTAAGCGGTATCGAGACCGAGAGAATACTCCTGAGCCGTCTGAAAGTACTCCAGACGTGTCTGGTAGTCATGGCTTTTCTGTATCTCTCTTAAGATTACAACCAGCAAAAGTCCTGCAAGGCAGAAAAACGCAAGAAACAGAGCCGTATTCAGCCGGACCATGGAGGATGGATATCCTATCTGCTCACTATAGGTAAAATTTGTGATAAAAATCATAGTACAGGTTACAAGGCAGAGAAAGCATAACAGAAGCGTTCTGCCAGATAGATTCATCTCAGTCAAGCGCCATTTCTTCCGAAAAAGGTACTGGAAAAAACGAAGAATTCCATACAGCAAAATAAGATTGATTAAAGAAAAAGGAATAATGTAGTGGGATCCAAGATCTGCATGTGAGAGATGAAAGAGGAGGTCCGCCATATTGATACAGAGGTATTGACTAATTACGGTACATAGATATCCCCATATAGAGCAGCATAGACAGAGAAGCCGCAGTTGTCGAGGGGAAAGAAGCGTAACTGTCAGAAGTAGAATGCTGATTCCCAATGCCGCTGTAATCTGGCCGTAAGGACTTAACAAGGCCACAATAAGAAATGTAAGAGTAAACAGAAAAAGCTTTCTGGCAGTCGAGAGTACAATGTGCAGATGTACCACCATATAAACAAAAAACATACAAGTATTTAGCAGATAGATAAAATAGGTATAGCAATTCATTGAATATTCCTCTATTTCTGAAAAATGAGCTGCCTCTCGAATATGTTTAATAATCACTTTGCCAACACAGCCTTTTTGACAGTAAACAAACATGACTGCTGGTGCAGTCATCATCAATTATGAAAGTCGATTGCTCCGCACTTCGTGCTCACGCAATCGCTGGGAGCATTCACAATCCGAGCTATCGCTCTACTTGCTCATACTCCCTTGCCCATCCGCTATCCATGGTTCTCCACATGCCCTAAAGGACTAGCTTTGCGTCGCAAACATGCTCCGTCCCATGGTTGCCGGCCGAGACTTTCATAGAAATAAACGGTTACAAAAGCTTTACATTAATTATAACAAATTAGAAGATGCTATACAACATTAAAAACAGCATAATAAGCTTTAAAATACAAGATATTTTGCGCTCAGGACAGAAAAAACAGCGCTTAGGACTTTTTTTACACAATCTGGAGGAAAAGTGGTATTGTGACAATGTAAGGAGAATAGAGATGATTAAAAAAACGGCAAGGGCAATTACACTTTGGACAAGTAAATACAGTCCGTTGGGGGAGGTGGAGGAGAGGGTCATCTGTTACGGCGTGGAGACTTTCCTGGAAAGCATAATGGCTATAGGAATGTTTATATTTATAGGTATTGGCATAGGAAGAGGAATGGAGACAGCGATCAGTCTTCTGGGCTTTGGAATATTGAGGACTCAGGCGGGAGGCTTCCACTGTGAGAAAAAGTGGAATTGCAGATCCTGTATGCTGTTGCTGCTTGGACTTTCCTTGTGTATGGGAGAACTTACAGAGTTTTCAGTCATGATGCGCAGTGTATTGTTTCTGCTCATGGGAGGAATTACATGGATATTGGCTCCCGTGGATGGAAAGAAAAATAAGATCAGAGATGAAGCGGTGCGGAGAAGAAAGAGGAAGATGGCGGAGATCATTCTGATAATTGGCTATGTGTTCACTTTTTTTATGACAGCAAAGTTATCAACGGCGTTTACTGCCGCCTTGCTATTTGAAATTTACACACTATTACCGAAGGAGGATAAGAAAAAATGGAAAAAATTAGAAGAAGAAGTGCAAAGATAATACAGAGGCTTACTGAAAAGATGCTGGAAGGTACGGTTGGAGAAAGCGTAAATTGGG
>JAAWBZ010000158.1 GCA_022792945.1 Oscillospiraceae bacterium
CAAGCTGAAGCTGGCCTTCCTGATGGACAAGCACGACACCGTGGGCATCGACTGCGTGGCCATGTGCGTCAACGACATCATCTGCGGCGGGGCCGCCCCCCTGTTCTTCCTGGACTACATCGCCTGCGGCAAGAACGACCCGGGGCGCATCGCCCAGATCGTGGCGGGCATCACCGAGGGCTGCCGCCAGGCCCAGTGCGCCCTGGTGGGGGGGGAGACCGCCGAAATGCCCGGCTTCTACCCCGTGGACGAGTACGATCTGGCCGGGTTCTCCGTGGGGATGGTGGACGAGGAGCGGATCATCGATGGAAAGCGGCTGGCCCAGGGGGATGTCCTCATCGGCCTCGCCTCCTCCGGGGTCCACTCCAACGGCTTCTCCCTGGTGCGCAAGGTGCTGCACATCGAGCACGCCGACCTGCGCACCCCCCTGGACGAGCTGGGAGGCAAGGGGCTGGGCGAGACCCTGCTCACTCCCACCAAAATTTACGTCAAGGCCGTGAAGGCCCTGCTGGCCGCCGGGGTGGACCTGCACGCCGTCAGCCACATCACCGGCGGCGGCTTCTATGAGAACGTGCCCCGGATGATGGCGGAGGGCCTCACCGCCCGGATCGAGCTGGATGCCTTCCCCTGCCCGCCCATCTTCAAGCTCATCCAGCGGCTGGGCAGCATCCCGGAGCGGGACATGTACAACACCTTCAACATGGGCGTGGGCATGGTGCTGGCCCTCCCCGATTCCCAGGCGGACCGGGCCCTGGACCTCCTCCGGGAGGCCGGCGAGAAGGCGTACCGCATCGGCGAGGTGGTCCCCGGCGACGGGGGCGTGGAGCTGGTATGAGCGCAAAGCGGATCGCCGTACTGGTGTCCGGCGGGGGCACCAATTTGCAGGCCCTCATTGACGCCCAGCGCCGCGGGGACATCGCGGGCGGAGAGATCGCCGCCGTCATCGCCTCCAAGCCCGGGGCCTACGCCCTGGAGCGGGCGGCACAGGCCGGCATACCCGGCTATGTGGTGGCCCGGAGGGACTACCCGGACAGCCGGGCCATGACCGTGGCCCTGGTGGACAAGCTGAAGGAGCTGAACATCGACCTGGTGGTGCTGGCGGGCTTCATGGTCATCCTCACGGAGGAGATGGTGCGGGCCTATCCCAACGCCATTCTGAACGTCCACCCCGCCCTGATCCCCTCCTTCTGCGGGGAGGGGTACTACGGCCTCCACGTCCATGAGAAGGCGCTGGAATACGGCGTCAAGCTGTCCGGCGCCACCGTCCACTTTGTCAGTGAGGCGTGCGACGGCGGGCCCATCGTGCTGCAAAAGGCGGTGGAGGTGGAGGTGGACGACACCCCCGAGACCCTCCAGCGCCGGATCATGGAGCAGGCGGAGTGGGTGATCCTCCCCCAGGCGGTGTCCCTGTTCTGCCAGGGGCGTTTGCAGGTGGAGGGCCGAACCGTCCGCATTTTGAAACAGTCGGATTAAGAAAAGGAGTGTCGGCAATGATTGATATGCTGGACTATTTGCAGAGCAATCCCTACCCCGGCCGGGGCATTATGCTGGGCCGCTCCGCTGACAACAAGAGCGCCGTCATCGCCTACTTCATCATGGGCCGCAGCGAGAACAGCCGCAACCGGGTCTTTGAGGAGACGGAGGACGGCATCCGCACGAAGGCCTTCGATGAGTCCAAGATGACCGACCCGTCCCTCATTATTTATCACCCCGTCCGCCGGATGGAAAGCGGCCTGACCATCGTCACCAACGGCGACCAGACCGACACCATCCGGGACAACCTCCTGGCGGGCCACTGCTACCGCCACGCCCTGAACACCCGCACCTTCGAGCCCGACGGCCCCAACTACACCCCCCGGATCTCCGGCGTGGTGAAGCCGGAGGGGTCCTACAACCTGTCCATCCTCAAGAGCCTGGAGGGCGACCCGGCCTGCGCCTGCCGGTACTTCTACGAGTACGACGCCCCCCGCGCGGGGACGGGCCACTTCATCCACACCTACGAGCGGGACGGCGACCCCCTGCCATCCTTTGAGGGGGAGCCCCGGATGGTGTCCCTCACCGCCCCCGACGCGGAGACGCTGGCCAATGATCTGTGGCTGGCGCTGAACGAGGACAACAAGGTGTCGCTGTTCGTGCGGTACATCGACCTGGAAACCGGGGAGGACGAGACCTCCATCATCAATAAACATTGGGAGGCGTAAACATGACCGAACTGGAACTGAAATACGGCTGCAACCCCAACCAGAAGCCCGCCCGCATCTTCATGGAGGAGGGCGACCTGCCCCTCACCGTCCTCAACGGCAGGCCGGGGTATATCAATTTCATGGACGCGCTCAACTCCTGGCAGCTGGTGAAGGCCCTCAAGGCCGCCACCGGCCTGCCCGCCGCCGCCTCCTTTAAGCACGTCTCCCCCGCCGGGGCGGCCCTGGGCCTGCCCCTCACCCAGGTGGAGCGGCAGATTTACTTCGCCCCTGACGGGGACCTGTCCCCCATCGCCTGCGCCTACATCCGGGCCCGGGGGGCGGACCGGCTGTGCTCCTACGGCGACTGGGCGGCGCTGAGCGATACCTGCGACGCCGACACCGCCCGCTATCTGGCCCTGGAGGTGTCCGACGGCGTCATCGCCCCGGATTACACCGACGAGGCTCTGGAGATCCTGAGGGCCAAGCGCAAGGGCGGCTACAACGTGGTGAAGATCGACCCCAGCTACACCCCCACCCCCGTGGAGCGGCGTAGCATCTTCGGCATCGTCTTTGAGCAGGGCTACAACGACCTGGGCATCGATGAAAAAATGCTGGAGAACATCGTCACCGCCAACAAGGAGCTGCCCCTCCAGGCAAAGCACGACATGCTCCTCTCCCTCATCACCCTGAAATACACCCAGTCCAACTCCGTGTGCTATGTGAAGGACGGAATGACCATCGGCGTAGGCGCGGGCCAGCAGAGCCGCATCCACTGCACCCGGCTGGCCGGCAGCAAGGCGGACACCTGGTGGCTGCGCCAGCACCCCAAGGTGCTGGGCCTCCAGTTCGTGGACGGCATCCGCCGCCCGGACCGGGACAACGCCATCGACATCTACATCTCCGACGAGCACGACGACGTGCTGGCCGACGGCGTGTGGCAGACCACCTTCAAGGTGAAGCCCGAGGTGCTCACCGAGGCGGAGAAAAAGGAGTGGATCGCCAAGCAGTCCGGGGTCACCGTGGGCTCTGACGCCTTCTTCCCCTTCGGGGACAACGTGGAGCGGGCCTTCAAGTCGGGGGTGAAGTACATCGCCCAGCCTGGCGGCTCCATCCGGGACGACCACGTGATCTCCACCGCCGACAAGCACGACATGGTGATGGCGTTTACCGGGATCAGATTGTTCCACCACTAGGCGCATCGCCTTTCTGCGGAAAGGCTGTCGCTTCGCTCCAAATGCGCCTTCTAGGGGGAACTAGTTCCCCCTAGATACGCGGCTTCGCCGCGATACCCCCTCCACTCTCCGAGGGGACGAAGGTTTAATAGAAAC
>JAAWBZ010000057.1 GCA_022792945.1 Oscillospiraceae bacterium
GCCGCACGATGGGGGCAGTCCCAGCTGATTCAAGATCGCTGGGGAAGGAGGGATGCGCCGGACAGAAAAGCGCCGCCGGAGCGCTCAGGCTGGCGGCGGTGACGCGCGGGCAAACCATCGGAAACGGTGGGACTGCAAAGCTATGGGAACTAAGGTGTCGAAACCTGCGGACGACGCTATGTTAGCCCGGCTGCTGGACTACTAGTAAACCATCTGAAAGGGTGGGGCACAAAGCTATGGGGTCTAAGGCGCCGCAGGGCGCTATGACAGCCCAGCCGCCGGATACTTTGCGTCCGAATGAAGCAAAGAAAGGAAGAATTCAATGACCAACCTGAAAAGCATCAGCAAACGCGGGCTCGCGCTCTTCCTCGCGCTGGTCATGTGCCTGAGCACAGTGAACCTGACCGCGCTGGCCGCGGAGGAGGCCCCAGAGACGCCTGAGCCGTCGGACGGGGTGTATATCTGTGGCCTGGAGGAACACACGCACACGGAAGCGTGCTATGAGAGCGAAGCCCAAGCGCCTTCGGAGCCGGCCGGGGAGCCGGACGCGGCGACGGAGGATGAGAACGAGGACGAGGAGCCTGCGGAGGCCCCCCCGGCGGCGCAGCCAGACGCGCCCGCGGAGGAGGAAACCGAGCAGCCGCCCGTCCAAACCCCTGAGGAAGCGCCGGCCCTGACGCCCGGGGAGAGCGCGGACGACGCGTCCGCCCCGCCCGCCGGGGAGACGCCCGATCAGGACCCCGCCCAGCCCGCCGGGGGCGAGGCGGACACGCCCGCGGAGCCCGCTCCGGAGACCGCAGCGGACAACGAGGTGATCCCGGAGACGGATGACGCGGAGCAGGCAGAAGCCGGGACCGAGGGCGAAATCACCGGGATCTTCGATGCGCCTCTGACGGCAGGGGAGCCCGCGGAGACCGAGCCGGAGGCGGAATCCACCGGGGACAATCGCGAGCCGGTCTGCGGCCGTGAGGAGCACACGCATACCCTGATGGGCTGCACCGTGTTCCCGGAGCTGGCCGCGGGCCTGGAGGAATTCGGCCCGAGGCTGGAGGCGTTCCGCGGGACGTATTTTGAGAATCTGACCGAGGAGGACTACGACGAGTACGGCGGCCTCACCGAGGAAGCCATGACCGCCTTCACCGAGGCGGCCGCGGCGGAGCTGGGCGAGGCGTGCAACGCGCTCATCGAGCTGTACCGGCAGATCCCCGCAAGATTCGCGGAGGACGCCGCGTATCAGGAGACCGCCGCAACGCTGGAAAACCTGGCCGGCATTCTGGGCGGCGACCTGGACGGCGGGGTTATGGTGCTGGCAAACAGGACCATTTTGTGTGATAAGACAGATATTTCTGGCGAAACCTACTTTGAACGGCACGATGGCAGCCACACAATTACCCTGACCGGCGGCTACGAGTGGAAAGGCCGGCTGGAGTTTGGCGGTGCGCATACTGTCACCATCAAAGGCAACGGTACCATCGATGCCTATGGCACAGGCAGCGCGATCACCGTCAATCCGGGCTGCACCGTCATTCTGGAGGGCAATGTCACCGTGAAAGGCGGCACGGGCAGCTATGTTGACCCATGGGGCAAAGGTACTGCTGCCGCACACACGGTTGGCGGCGGCGTCTGCGTGAAAGCTTCTAAGACTGCTGGCGGCACCTTCATCATGCGGGCAGACGAAAACGGAAACGCTCCCACGATCTGCGACAATAGTGCCGGCGCAGGCGGCGGTATTTATGTTGGCTCTTTTTCCTGGGATGACAGTCAAACGAATGCCAACCTCTATATCTACGCCGGCAGGATCAGCAGCAACACGGCCACAGCGGATATCCGGTATGACGGCAACAGCCCCCGCGGCTATGACGGCGGCGGCGGCGGCCTGTGGATCAACGGCAAAGCCGAGATCGACCCGACCGCTGATCGCGGCGGCAGCATCGAGATCAAGAACAATGTCTCCAAAACCCAGGTAGACCTGGGCGGCGGCGGCATCTACGTCAACAATCCCGGCAGTCTGTCGCTGAAAAACGCTGTTATCACCCAGAATGAAGCCCAGGGCCTGGGCGGCGGTGTCGCCTCCTGCGTCCACAGCAGGGTGGGCATTGTCAACATCGGCAATAACGGCGCGGCCATCTACAGCAACCGTGCCAGCACAAAGAATGGTCAGTCCTGCACAACGGCTTATGATAAGAACGAGGCAGGAACAAGCAGCAGCTATTGGAACTACGGCCTGACCGGCCATGAGGGCTCCATCGGCAATTTTGTGGATGCGTATACCAAGTGGCAGAACAATAACGCGTTCAAAAAGGCCGCACAGGATATCTTTTGTGCCGGCGCTGCCGCGAATGGCGGCGGTACCATCATCAGCGATACACGGCCCATGGACAGCAGCGCCGGGTGGACCGGTTATGCCATGGACACGGTGAACAGCAGCTTCCGCCAGATCACCAGGGCCAACAACGGCTATATCTACGGCGGCTTCCTGCTGGGTCTGACCGCCGGCAACACGACGCCGCCTGGCTTTGACCGCGTGGTGACCATCAGCGGAAACAAATCCGCCACGCACGGCGGCGGCGTTGCCACCAACGGTATTCTGACCATGAGCTATGTGCACACAGCTTCCCGGGAGGTGAACAGCTATTCTCTGAATGGCGCGGTGCCGCTCAACGTCAGCAAAACCCTCACGGGCGCTGATCTTTCCAAGAACAGCTTCACCTTTGAGCTGGTGGACGGCAGCGGCAAGGTGCTGGATACCGCCGCCACCAATGCGCAGGGCAGGCTGGAATTGGACTACGGCGATGGCATTGATCAGACGAAGGCGATTCAGCCGTCCTATACCTTCTATGTGCGGGAGCGGGCCAACAATAACACGCAGCCCAATCCTACCACATATAAGGTGACGGTCACGACACAATTCGTCGAGACAAAGACGCACACAGCTGCCAATGTCACAGTGCACGAGCATTACTACAAGGTCAACGGGGTGACGATGGAAAAGGGTACCGGCATTGGCGGCGATTTCGTGAAGAGCGCCAGCGCCGTCGGTATCTCCTATACCAACACCTGGAAGACCGGCAGCCTGACGATCCGCAAGACGGTTTCCAACCCGGCGCTTGCAAAGGCCGGCAATTCGTTTACCTTCACAGTGACATTAAAGGATGACAGCGGCAAGGGCATTGCGTTCGACAAGAACGGTACCTACGGAGGCGTGAAGTTTACCAACGGCTCTGCCTCCGTCACTTTGACAGTGAAGGACGATGGCACGGTGGATTCGAGGACCATCACCGATCTTCCGGCGGGCCTGACCTATGCTGTTCAAGAGACAGGCCAAACGGGTTGGACGCAGGTTGGCGTTACTGGCGGAAACGGCACCATCAGCGCCAGCGGCGCCACCGCTGCATTTACCAACCGGCGTGACGTTACCAATCTGACCGTGAAAAAGACGGTGAGCGTGGGTGAGAACAGCGCCAGCCGGCCTGCGGACGACGCGAAGTACACGATCAAGGTCCAGCTGGGCAATGACAAGGTGACGGACCGCGGCACCGGTACCACTGAATGGAAGGGTGAGGGTGTTTACACCTTCGAGCTGGCCAGCGGCGACACCGCCACGATTGCCGAAATTCCTACCAATACCACCTACATGGTAACGGAGGAAGGTCTGGGCGAGGGCTGGAGCAACAACGTTCCGAGTACCGGTTTCACCGGCACTGCCAGCGGACAGACGGTCACCGTGGAAAACCACTACTACAAGCCCCAGTACACCAGCGTAGCGGTGGAAAAGGCTTTCGTGGGCGGCGACAGCTACAAACCTGAGTCCGTGACCGTGAAGCTGGAGGGCGGACCCGCCACCCTGACCGAGGCAGAGCGTACGATTACCCTGCCGCACGAGGGCAAATGGTCTTATACCTGGGAGAAGCTCGACAAGTTCCCCGACGAGAAGGGTGCAGCCTACACCTACTCGGTGAAGGAGGTCTCTGCCAGCTATCCCGCTTTGACCGCGGGCCAGACCGGCCTGGTGGCCGACGACCGCGCCGATGGCAGCAATATCATCCGTGTGCGGAACACGGCCAACGAGGTCAAGAAGGATGACGGCTCCGGTACGGGCATCTATGAGATCGTGGGCGGCTGGAACGTGAGCGAGGGCAGCGCTGTTGCGGGTGGCGGAGAGATTAAAATCACCAACACCTGGCGCGGTGCCGATGAGGTTTTGAATGGTACGGCCTTTATCATCCAAAAGATCGACAGCGAAACCAAGAAGCCCATCGCAGGCGTCGAGTTCATCCTTACCGACGCAGAGGGCAAGGAGCTTAAACAGACAACAGGCGCCACAGGCGAAGTCATTTTCGAATCCCTGACGGTTGGTACCTACACTCTGCGGGAGTACGCGCCGGCGGAGGGTTATCTGGATCACAGGGATGAGCATGATGCCATCATCACATGGCAAGTTGAGGTGAAGAAGGATCAGCTTGTCTCCGTTGAGGAGATCGGCGACAAGGATACTGCCGGCGAGGTCGGTGTCAACACATGGTCTTTGAAGGCGACCCATGACGGCGAAGCCACGCTGACCGTTGAGAACACCATCAGGCGCGGTAGCATCCAGATCACCAAGAACATCGATTTCACCGGCAACGACTGGGGCAAGACAGAGGACTTTGCCGACAAGACGTTCCGGTTCAAGGTGGTGGATGCCAGCGGTAAGCAGGTCGAGGGCAGCCCTGTGACCGTCGAGGCTGGTAAGACCGCGACCATCAGCGGCTTGCGCTATGACGGCACCTACACCATCACTGAGGTGGAGCCGGATGCTGTGCTGAACTACACCTGGAATGGCGTGAAGTTCAATGGTACGGCTGACAGCATCACGGTGACGGTGAAGGATGCTATCAACAGCGGTAAACCGGTTGAAGTCACTGCTGTCAACACCTACGAGCGTCAGCTGAGCAGCCTGGCGGTCACCAAGACGGTGAGCTGCGACCAGACAACCAGCAATGCGCCCGTACCGCAGTCCTTCACCATCCGTGTGAAGCTGGGCGGTTCCGATGCGGTTGTGGCGCAGAGCATCTTTGCGGATGACGGCCTCAGAAGAACCACGTATCTTGAGGACGGCGTCTATGTGATCACGCTCAGCGCCGGCGAGACGGCTACCATCCACGACATCCCGGCCGGAACCGAATACACAGTGACGGAAGAGGATGTGCCGGAATGGGCGCAGGATGCCGCGGGCTATACGTGCAAGGGCATTACAAATGCAAAGGCAGTTTTGCAGCCCAATGAAGCTGCAGAGGCCGAGGTCCGAAACCACTACTTCAACGTGAAGAAAGGCACCGCCTCGATCACCAAGGCATGGGATTACGAGAATCAGACCAATGCCGATGGTTCCAAGATCGTTCTGCCTGAGAAGGTTGCCGTACAGCTGTATCAGAAGGCCGACGGCGGCAAGGCCGCGGCTTATGGCGAGCCTGTCGAACTGACAGAAGCGACCGGCTGGAAGGCTGAATGGAGCGAGCTGCCTCTGTACGACGGCGATCAGGGTGCTGCCTACACCTACACAGTGGAGGAGGTCTCCGTTGCCTATCCCAAGCTGGCGGAGAATGAGACCGGACTCCAGGCGGATGTGCTCCAGGACGGCCTGATCCGTGTGCGGAACACCGCCAACAAGACGGAGGACGGCACTGCGGAGATCGTGGGCGGCTGGCTGGTGTCGGAGGGCGGCAGCTTCTCGGTCAGCGGGAACTCGCTCACGCTGAAAAACACCTGGCTTCCCGCGGAGGAGCTTGGCAGCACCAGCTTCACCGTACACAAGGTGGACAGCGAGTACACCGGCGCGGACGGAGAGACGGAACTGGCGATTCCGGGCGTTACCTTCACGCTGACCAAGCTCGGGAACGGCGTTCCCGATGATGAGACCGCGCCGCGTGAGGTCAAGACGGATGAGAACGGCGACGCAACCTTCCGCTGCCTGACCGACGGCAAGTATATCCTGGAGGAGACCGGCGTTGCCAGCGGTTACCGCACCGACGGAAGCAGGGAGCATCCGGTCAACCTGCACAGGACCTGGGAGATCGAGATCGTCAAGGACGGCCTCGCGTCTGTCAAGGAAATGGCTGAGGCGGATGGCTATGCCGGCGAGAACACCTGGAACTGGAAGCCCTCTGTGCAGGGAATTGTGGACGGCGAGAACCACACCGGGACGCTGACCGTCACCAATGAGATCATCAAGGGCCAGATCAGCATCCAGAAGGTGCTGGACCTGGACGGCGTGAACCCCGGCAATGAGGCGTTTGCCAATGTGTCGTACACCTTCGATATCTACGCGGGCCGGGACACCAGCGACAGGAGCGCAGTTGTGGACACCCTGACGGTCTATGCCAACGGCGGGCAGGTCCTCTCGAAGCCCCTGCGCTACGGCGTCTACACCATTCGGGAATCCGCGGCCACCGGCCTCGCGGACTACAAGTGGACCGGCGTGACCTTCCAGAATGGCGCGGACAGCATCGAGGTGGAAGTGACAGAGCAGGACGAGACCTACGGCGTCACCGCCACCAACCATTACACCCGCGACACCGGCGACATTTCCGTTTCCAAGACCGTCACGGGCAACCGGGGCGACCGGGAGCGGGCGTGGACCTTTGACGTCACGCTGACGGCGCCGGCCTCCTATGTGAAACTGGACGGCAAGACCTTTGACGCCAGCGTGCTGACGGAAACCGTCAACCCAGACGGCACTGTGACCGCCTCCGCGGAGACCACCCAGATCACCCTGGTGACGCCTTTGGACGCAGCGGTCCGGAACGCCAGGGCCGCCTGGGACGCCGCGCAGCTGCGTCTGCCCGAGGAGCAGCGCGCCGCGTTTGACGAGGCCGCCTTCCGGGCCGGGCACGCCGGCGAGTATCCCGACACGGTGGACGGCAAGGATGTCCGCGTGGCCGTGCTGACGCTGACGCACGGCCAGACGGCGACCCTTCAGGGCCTGCCGGCGGGCACCGCCTACACCGTGGCCGAGGCAGAGGCCAACACTGACGGCTACAGCACCACGGCGAAGGACGAGGCCGGAACCGTGACCGCCGCCGGGGCGCCTGCGGCGTCGTTTGAGAACTACAACAACTACAACCGTCCCACCACGGTGAATCTGAGCGTTCGCAAGGTGTGGGCCGGCGATGAGGCGGCCAGCCGGCCGGCCTCGGTGACGATGGTTCTCTACCGCGACGGCGAGGAGTACGACCGCGTGGAGCTGACCGCTGAGACCAACTGGCGGCACAGCTGGAACAGCCTGGAGCGCGCGGCGGAATGGACGCTGGAGGAAGCCGACGTGCCTGCGGGCTACACCTCCGCGGTGACGCAGGAGGGTGTGACGTTCACGGTGACCAACACCTACAGCGGCACGGATATTCCGGAGGAGGATGTGCCGCTGACGGACATTCCTGACGGCGATGTGCCGTTGGCCGAGCTGCCGGACGATGACGTGCCGCTGGCGGAGCTTCCCGACGGCGAGGTGCCGCTGACGGAGCTGCCGGACGAGGAAATTCCTCTGGCCGAGGTGCCGCGCACCGGTGAGGCCATGTACGGCTGGTATCTGGTGACGGCGCTGGCCGCGGCAGGCTTTGTGAGCCTGCAGGTCGTCGCGCGCAGGAAGCGCGAGAAGCAGGATTCCTAAAACCTCAGCCGCCGCGGGCGGCAAACAGCAAAAACCCAGGCCGGGGCCATTTGGCCCCGGCCTTCGTGCGCCCAAAGCTCCCTCCCAAAGTGCCGGAGGGCCCCTCATGCCGGAACGCGTTCCAAAGCTTTCAAATGGACGGTTTTCAGGAAGCGTGCGGCCTGTTTACAAACTCCACATGGACGTCGCCGTGACTGCTGTTCACATACAGCGCCTTTGCGCCGCTGTCCTTGCTGCCGGGTAAATTGCTC
The DNA here is from genome assembly GCA_022792945.1 of Oscillospiraceae bacterium. GTDB lineage: Bacteria > Bacillota > Clostridia > Oscillospirales > Oscillospiraceae > Avoscillospira_A. The sequence continues at coordinate 7,897 of JAAWBZ010000057.1, forward strand.
TCAAAAGACGCGTTTTCCTTCGAGGACGCAGCCGGAATTTATACAGAAAACGGCGTGTCAAGGCTCTTTGCCGTCTGTATCCGTTACGCGGAGACCAGAATACTGCCCGGGGGAACGTACCTGTGCGCCGGTTGCCATGAGGAGAACCGGGAACAAGCCCTGCGCGAGGTTGGAGCTCGCCCGGACCGCATACGGCGCCGAGCCGGCCTTTACCGTGCAATCCATCATCGTATCGGGCATCCTGCGCTGGGAGTATGAGGTGCAGGTCTGGTCTGGGAGGTGAAATGGCCCGGACGCGCCGCCGCCCGGCAGGCCCCCGCCCAAAACAGCAAGAAAAAACCAGAAATATTCTCGGATAGCTGTTTACATTCAAAAAACTCCTATGGTATAATGTATGCAGTAGGACCCTGGCCCCTCGGGCGCATCTGGCCCGCGGGGCAGCATTTTGAGAATCAGGCGCTGCGGCGTCAGAAGGAATGAAGGGATGAACCACCATGTATAAAATCGTGCGTAAACAGGAGCTGAACTCCACCGTCACTCTCATGGAGATCGAAGCGCCCTTTGTCGCCAGGAAGGCCCTGGCGGGGCAATTCATCATCTTCCGTGTGGACGAGAAGTCCGAGCGCGTGCCCCTGACCATCGCCGGCTACGACCGGGAAAAGGGCACCGTCTCCATCATCTTCCAGAAGGTCGGCCTCTCCACCCAGATGCTGGGCGAGCTGAACGAGGGCGACAGCATCCGCGATTTCGTCGGCCCCCTGGGCCGCCCCACCAATATCGAGGGCAAGAAGCGCGTTTGCGTGGTCGGCGGCGGCGTGGGCTGCGCCATCGCCTACCCCTCGGCCAAGGCCTTCCATGAGGCCGGCGTGGAGGTGGACGTGATCGCCGGCTTCCGCAGCAAGGACATCGTCATCCTGGAGGACGAGTTCCGGGCCGCCTGCGACCGCTTCTACCTCATGACCGACGACGGCTCCTACGGCGAGCAGGGCTTCGTCACCGCCAAGCTCCAGGAGCTGCTGGAGCAGGGCTGCCAGTATGACGAGGTTCTGGCCATCGGCCCCATTCCCATGATGAAATTCGTCTGCGCCACTACCAAGCCGTTCAACGTTCCCACCACCGTCTCCCTCAACCCCATCATGGTGGACGGCACCGGCATGTGCGGCGGCTGCCGCGTCACCGTGGGCGGCGAGGTGAAGTTCGCCTGCGTGGACGGCCCGGATTTCGACGGCCATCAGGTGGACTTTGCCGAGCTGATGAACCGCAACGGCGTCTATAAGGCCCGCGAGACCGAGACCAACAAGACCCATCTGTGCCGGCTGGAAAAACTGGGCAAAGATCTGATTTCGTAAGGGAGGAAGCAGAAATGGCGAATATGCAGATGACCAAGACTCCGATGCCGGAGCAGGACCCCAACGTCCGCAATCACAATTTCCAGGAGGTCGCCCTGGGCTACACTGCCGAAATGGCCGTGGACGAGGCCAAGCGGTGCCTGAATTGCAAGAAGCCCAAGTGCGTTGAGGGCTGTCCGGTGAACGTGCGCATTCCCGAGTTCATTGCCAAGGTGGCCGAGGGCGATTTCCTCGCCGCCTATGAGATCATCACCTCCACCAACGCCCTGCCGGCCCTCTCCGGCCGCGTCTGCCCTCAGGAGAGTCAGTGCGAGGCCCAGTGCGTCCGCGGCGTCAAGGGCGAGCCGGTGGCCATCGGCCGTCTTGAGCGCTTTGTGGCCGACTGGTACCTCGAGCACGTCAACAAAATGCCCGCCAAGCCCCAGTCCAACGGCAAAAAGGTCGCCGTGGTGGGTTCCGGCCCCTCCGGCCTCACCTGCGCCAGCGACCTGGCCAAGAAGGGCTACCAGGTCTCCATCTTCGAGGCCCTGCACACCGCCGGCGGCGTACTGGTCTACGGCATCCCCGAGTTCCGCCTGCCCAAGGCCATTGTCCAGAACGAGGTGGATAAGCTGGCTGCCCAGGGCGTCGAGGTCATGACCAACATGGTCATCGGCAAGGTGCTCTCCATCGACGAGCTGTTCGAGATGGGCTTTGAGGCCGTATTCGTCGGCTCCGGCGCGGGCCTGCCTATGTTCATGCACATCCCTGGCGAGGCCCTGGTGGGCGTGTACTCGGCCAACGAGTACCTGACCCGGGTGAACCTGATGAAGGCGTACCAGGAGGAGAACGATACGCCCATCATCGTCTCCAAGTCCGTGGCTGTGGTGGGCGGCGGCAACGTGGCTATGGACGCGGCCCGCTGCGCCAAGCGCCTGGGCGCGGAGCATGTGTACATCGTCTACCGCCGCAGCGAGGCCGAGATGCCCGCCCGCGCCGAGGAGCTGCACCATGCCAAGGAGGAGGGCATCGAGCTGCGCATCCTCTGCAACCCCACCGAGATCCTCGACGACGGCCAGGGCCGCGTGGGCGGCATGAAGTGCATCCGCATGGAGCTGGGCGAGCCGGACGCCTCGGGCCGCCGCCGCCCGGTGGAAATCCCGGACAGTGAGTTCACCCTGGACGTGGATACGGTCATCATGAGCCTGGGCACGTCCCCCAACCCGCTGATCCGCTCCACCACTCCGGGCCTGGAGACCAACAGGAAGGGTTGCCTCATCGTCAACGAGGACAATATGACCACCCGCGACAACGTTTACGCCGGCGGCGACGCCGTCACCGGCGCGGCCACGGTGATCCTGGCCATGGGCGCCGGCAAGAAGGCCGCCGCCGCCATCGACGCAGCGCTGAGCAAGTAAAAACCGTCTGTGCAGCAAAGCACCGCCGGCCGAGGTCTCGGCCGGCGGTGGATTTTATATCAACGCCGCCGCCTGCCCGAAATCCGCCAACCCCTCCATGTCGGTCTGCTGGCGCTGCTGTTTCTCACGGCGGTCCTCTTCGGCGGGATCGGGGAAATCGGCTGGCGCGTAAAATCCCCGATATTCCGGCCATATTGCCGGCCTTTCTCCGCGGGAGCGGCCGGGTATTTCCTGTTTTTCCACATCAACGGCAGCCTCGCGCGCGTCATTGCCCCGTCCTTCCTTCCGGCTCACCAGCTGCTTCATCCTCTTGGCGCTGTACACGGCTCCCGGCACATGGCCCACGCTCCCATCAATGCCCTTTCGCAGATATCCGCAGCCGGCGGCAGTGCCGCCTTGCATCGAAAAAGGAGGCCAGCCCCATGACCACATACCCCTGCCGAGTCGTCCGCACCCGCCGCCGGACGCTGACCCTGGAGGTGACGCGGACGCTGGAGGTGATTGTCCGCGCGCCGCTGCGGATATCGGACGCGGAGATCGCCCGTTTCACGGCGGCGCACCAGGATTGGATTGCCCGCGCCATCGCCCGCCAGCGGGACCGCCAGGCCCGCCACCCCGAGCCCACCGAGGCCGAAGCCGCGGCCCTCCGCCGCCGCGCCCAGGAGGTCCTGCCCGGAAAGGTGGCGGCCTACGCCCGCCGCATGGGCGTCGTGCCCACCGCGATCCATATCACCTCCGCGCGGACGCGCTTTGGCAGCTGCTCGGGCAAAAACAGCCTCAGCTTCTCCTGGCGGCTGATGCAGTACCCAGAGGCGGCCATCGACTACGTCGTAGTCCACGAGCTGGCTCATATTCTCCGCCACGACCACAGTCCGGCTTTCTACGCCATCATAGAGCAGGTCCTGCCAGACTACCAGTCCCGCCGCCAGCTTCTGAAATAAAGCACAGCAGCCCTGCTGTGCAGGGCTGCCCGGTGTGTCGAAAACTTTCGGATGAAGATTTCATATGTTTTCTTTATGGCAATGTTCCCGAGCTGGCGCCTCTTTACGCCTCCAGTGTTTCGGACAATTCCAGTCCCGGGTTGCGCTTAATGGTATAGTCGATGGACCAGAACGATGAGAACACCAGCAGGCTGTGACCACGGTAGTCCTCCAGCAGTTCCGCGTCGGAGGAAAGCTTCAGTTCCTTCAGGTCCGCCACCGGGCTTCGGGTGATAAAGCGCAGCTGCTCATAGGGCAGGCCTTCCATCCGTAGCTCCACACCGTACTCATTCTGCATCCGGTACTGGAACACCTCAAATTGCAGTACGCCCACCACACCGACGATGACCTCCTCCATGCCGGTGTTGGGCACCTTGAAGATCTGGATCGCGCCCTCCTGGGCAATCTGCTCGGTGCCCTTGATGAACTGCTTGCGCTTCATGGTATCCTTGGGGCTGACGCGGGCGAAGTGCTCCGGCGCAAAGGTGGGAATGCCCGCGAACCGGAACTTTTTCCCCGGCATGCACACCGTATCCCCGATGGAGAAGATGCCCGGGTCAAAGACGCCGATGATGTCCCCGGCATAGGCCTCGTCGATGATTTCGCGCTCGGAGGCCATCAGCTGCTGCGGCTGGCTCAGGCGCATTTTTTTATTGCCCTGGACATAGTAGACCTCCGCCTCCCGCTGGTACTTGCCCGAGCAGATGCGCAGAAACGCCAGCCGGTCCCGGTGGGCTTTGTTCATATTGGCCTGAATCTTAAAGACGAAAGCTGAGAAATTCGCGTCAAAGGTGTCGATCTCGCCGCAGTCAGCGACCCGCGGCAGGGGCGGCGGCGTCATGCGGAGGAAGTCCTCCAGGAACGGCTCCACACCGAAGTTGGTCAGCGCTGAGCCGAAGAACACCGGGCTCAGCGCCCCGCGGCGGACGGCCTCCATGTCGAACTCCCGCCCGGCGGAGAGCAGCTCCACGTCCTCAATGAGCTGGCTGTGGCGCGCCGCGCCGATATGGTCCGCCACGCCCGCGTCGTAGAGGTCGATCTCCAGCTTGTCTGCCCGCTTTCTGCCCGAGGCGCCGGAGAAGAAAGCGATGTGGCCCTTGCCCCGGTCGTAGACGCCTTGGAATTCGTGCCCCGAGCCGATGGGCCAGTTGACGGCGTAGGTGTCGATGCCCAGCTCCCGCTCCAGCTCCTCAAGGAGGTCAAAGGGGTCCTTGGCGTCACGGTCCATCTTGTTGACGAAGGTGAAAATGGGAATGTGCCGCATGGCGCAGACCTTGAAAAGCTTGCGGGTCTGGGCCTCGACGCCCTTGGAGCCGTCGATGACCATCACCGCCGCGTCGGCTGCCATGAGGGTGCGGTAGGTATCCTCGGAAAAGTCCTGGTGGCCGGGGGTATCCAGGATGTTGATGCAGAAGCCGCCGTACTGGAACTGCATCACCGACGAGGTGACGGAGATGCCGCGCTGCTTTTCGATCTCCATCCAGTCGGACACCGCGGCTCGGGCGTTTTTCTTGCCCTTGACGGCCCCGGCCTGGGCGATGGCCCCGCCGTAGAGGAGGAATTTTTCCGTCAGGGTGGTTTTGCCGGCGTCGGGATGGGAGATGATGGCGAATGTGCGCCGGCGGCTGATTTCTTCACGCAGGGTAGGCAAAGCTGACCCCTCCTATTCGTAGTAGTATGCGCAGTCGGGATCAAAAACTCACGTTGGCACCCTTGTCCCCTCCGAATCCGTTAAAAATACCTGCGGTTGGCCTTGCCGCTGCACACGCCGTACCAGACCACCACCGCGAAAGCCGCGAAGGTGGAGCCGATGGAGGCGTAAAAGCTGAGGAAGTGCAGATACTCATTGACCAGGCTGACCGCGCCGAACAGCGTGATGAGAATGCCGATCATCAGCATCCGGGGCTGGATATAGCGGATATAGGCGGCGCTGTCCTTGCAGTCCTTGGGGGAGCGGTCCTTGGGGATCAGTAGCGAGCTGGGAAACAGCCGGCCTGCCATGCGGAGCTTGATATAGGTGTAGAGCAGATAAATGCCGCACCCTAGGGAGATCAGATCAAAGATCATGAAAAAGCTGTCGTCCATGTGGTCCATCCTTTCGCGCGCGGCGCGCCGCGCATCCACAGTATACTCTATCATACCAAATCTTGCCGGCGGTTGCAACAGGAAAAGCACAAATAAGTCCCGCCGAAAAAATTTCCCAAGAATGGAAAAAATAACGTGACAAAACGTGTCGAACTGTGGTATAATACAGGCGTTGAGCGCGGGGCGCGGATGCAGCTTGTCAATTGAATAAAAATACAGCGGATGGGCCAGCTTCTGCTGTATTGCGGCGAC
>JAAWBZ010000247.1 GCA_022792945.1 Oscillospiraceae bacterium
AAATCAACAGGTATATCATTTACTTCATCCATTACGCCTCTTTCTTTAGAATATTCACTCACGGCGTCCATTATATTTTTAGGTTCAATTTCAACAATTTTATTTTTATTCATTGTGATAATTGGTGATACTTTTAATTCATTTTTTAATCGTTCTTCTAGTAAAGAATTTCCAGATTCTTCAATATTAACATTATATATTTTTGATTTTTGTTCTTGTAACTTAAACATTCTGTATGGATCGAAATCAACTAACAATGTTTGTGGTTTCATATTATATTTAATTACATTATTATCCTTATCTACATATTTTTTTATATATTGATTTTGTAATCTAAATATAGCTTGATCGTATTCTTGAGGTGAAGAAGTATCTTTAAGATAAATCATTGTATCCCATTGTTCAACTGTAGAGCCTGTTAACATTCGATTAACAGTTAATGTTAACGTCTTTATGTTATTATCTTCACATTTTTTAATTTCATCTTTTATTTTTTCTATAGTTTTATATTTACTATTATTTTCAACTCCAGAGATATTAATAATTTTATAATTATTTAAATTTTTAAATGTATCTTTTTTTGTTTTTATAAGTTCTTCTAATGCATCACATGAAGCACAATATGGTAACACACAAACTATATGTCTACACATCTTGCCTTGTTTAATTTTATCATAATTTAAAAATCCTAATACATTTTCATCTTCTTTGCTACCATCAATTACTTCTAATAGTTCTAATATTTCTTGCTCATTTATAAATTTTTTATGAAATCCTTTATTTGATTTTTTTATTGATTGTGGTTTGAATAAAGCAGAAAAAGCATATGTGTATCCATTTTTTTGATATTCTTTTAATTTTTCTTTTGCTTTTTTACTTGGATTAAAAGCAAATCTAACCATCTGAGGAAAACCAAAATATGGATTATCCCACTCTTTTACATTATCACTTAATATATTGTTACTATTCCATTTTTCTTGTTCTTCGACAATATCTGAGAATTGACAAAAAGAAATAATATCTTCCTTCTCAAATTCGCTACCCATCAAAATTCTATATGGTGTTCCAGATAAATGTAATGTCATATCAACATTTAAAATTTTTAGGTTTTTATTTAAATCATCTATTGTATCTTTTTCTTTTTGATATATATCTTTTATATCTTTTTCATATTTTGTATTTTCTAATATCTTTCCATAATTTTCTGCTCTAGCTCCAAAATGAGTTTCATCAACAATTAATAAATCTATTTTGTTTCTAAAAATATCTTCATGCTTTTCTTTGATTAGATCGCCTTGTAAATCTTGTAATGTTAAAAATACTGCAACCTTTTCACC
>JAAWBZ010000058.1 GCA_022792945.1 Oscillospiraceae bacterium
CTCTTTTGAAGAACTGCAAAAATGGGACAGCGAAAATTGTGCAATTTGCACAGCACAGGCGCCTGGTTCGCATCCCAAGGAAATGCCAGAGAAAAGTTAGAAAAAGCCCGTGAAATCATGCGATTTCACGGACTTCTGGTGGACCTGAAGGGGATCGAACCCTCGAACCTCTCGGATGCGAACCGAACGCTCTCCCAGCTGAGCTACAGGCCCTTATTTCACACGTCATCCTGACTGCCTGACTATTATACTGCATCGACAGCGAAATTGCAACTGTTTTATGAAAATTTCAGAAAAAATTTCTGCTAGCTGCACGACGAGCACGCCGTATAGCCGTTGCTCTCGGCCAGCTTGCGGCTGTAGGCCCAGAAGCTCTGGCGGGTAAACTGGGGGCAGTCATATTTATGGTACACGCTGCTGCCATCGTTATTGACAAACACTACATAGCTGTCCATAAAACCGGCTTTGGCACTATATGTGGCGTTGGATGCGGTCAGCTGGTTCACCTGGGTGGTCAGATCCGTCACCTGGCCCTCCAGGCTGGAGACGGACTCCCGCAGCGCGGTATTTTCCTCGGTCACATGGGCCAGCTCCTGCTGCTGGGAGTTCATGTCGTACTGGGACTGGGAGGCGCTGCTCTGGGTGCGGCTCAGCTGGTCCTGGAGGTCCTCAATCTGCGCCTCCAGCTCGGCCTTGGCGGCGTTGGCCTCCGCCAGCTGGCGGGTCAGCTGCTCCTGCTCCCGCTCCAGCTCCTCCAGAGCGTTGCGCTGCAAATCCAGCTCGGCCTCCTTGGCGCGCAGGCGGCGGCGCTCCTGGGCAATGCTACCGAAATTCACCGCGATATACGCCAGCGACGCTGCCAGCAGGAGGCTCACCACCACCAGCGCGACGACGGCCTTTTTCGAGCGCCTGGGCGCCGCCGCAGGGGCGGCCTTGGCCGGCGGGGTGGGGCGGGCGGTATTCTGGGCAGCGCGCTTCGGCGCCTCCTTGGCGGGGCGCTGCGGGGGCTGCGGCCTGGCGGGCCGGGACGGCTTCGCGGCCTTGGCCGCGGGGCGGGCCGGCTCGGGCATGGCGGGGGTCAGGCTGCATTCAACGCAGAACAGCTCGCCGTCCGGGATCTCCCGGCCGCATTTGATACACTTCATGTCGCAACACCTCCGTCGCTCTCTGTCGAAAATTATAGCGCATTTTGCGGGAATTGTAAACATTCTAGTGTCCCATTTTGCACGGAACTTTATGCGCCGGACGAAAAAAGGGAGGCGGCACAGCCGCCTCCCCCGGGTTTTCGTCACCGGACCTCGTAGCCCGCCTCCGTGATGGCGGCCTTGATCTGGGCCTCCGTCGCGCCGCCGGACAGGGCACAGGTCACGGACTTCTTCTCCAGGTCCACCTGGACCTCCGCTGCGCCGGTGCCGGCCACGGCCTTCTCGACCCGGGCCTGGCAGTGGGCGCACATCATGCCTTCCACATGCAGGGTAATGGTTTCCATCGTTTGCTTCCTCCTTGTTTTGTTGGTTTTTGCGGGATTTTCCGGCGTCTTGCCGCCGGACGGGGCGCTTGCCGCCGGTTTGAAAAAGCGCAGCCGCAGGGCGTTGCTCACCACGCAGACCGAGCTGAGGCTCATCGCCGCCGCGGCAAACATCGGCGAGAGCTGTAAATGGAACAGCGGGTAAAAGGCGCCCGCCGCCAGGGGGATACAGATAATATTGTAGAAAAACGCCCAGAACAGGTTCTGCTTGACGTTCCGGATGGTGGCCCGGGACAGCTCCACCGCCGTCACGGCGTCCAGAAGGTCGCTCTTCATCAGCACGATGTCCGCCGACTCGATGGCGACGTCCGTCCCGGCCCCGATGGCCAGCCCCACGTCGGCCCGGGCCAGGGCCGGGGCGTCGTTGATGCCGTCGCCCACCATGGCCACCTTCTCGCCCTGCGCCTGGAGGGCGGTGATGTGGCGCTCCTTGTCAGCGGGCAGCACCTCGGCGATGGTCTGGTCCAGGCCCAGCTGGCTGCTGATGGCCTGGGCGGTGCGGCGGTTGTCGCCGGTGAGTATGACCACCTTGAGTCCCAGCCGCCGGAAGCCCTCCACCGCCGCGCGGCTGGTGGGCTTGACCGTGTCCGCCACGGCCACCACGCCCAGGGGGCGCTTCTTGGTCACGTTGGCGAAGTAGAGGGGCGTCTTGCCCTGGACCGCCAGCCGGTCGGCGTGCTCCTGGAGGGCCACCGGGTCGATGCCCTGCTCCTCCAGCATCGCCAGATTGCCGCCCAGATATTCGCTGCCGTTCACCACCGCCCGGACGCCCCGGCCGTGGACGGCCCGGAAGTCTCCCACGGCGGGGGGCTTCAGGCCGCGGGCGCGGGCCTCCGCCACGATGGCGGCGCCCAGGGGGTGCTCCGACGGGGCCTCCAGGCCCGCCGCCAGGGTCAAAAGAGCCTCCTCGCCGCCCTGGAGGGGCAGGACGTCGGTGACCACCGGCTGGCCCTGGGTTACGGTGCCGGTCTTGTCCAGGACCACCGTGGTCACAGCCCGGAGAGTCTCCAGGCCCTCGGCGGACTTGATGAGGATGCCGTGCTCTGCGCCCTTGCCGGTGCCTACCATGATAGCCACAGGCGTGGCGAGGCCCAATGCGCAGGGGCAGGAGATCACCAGCACCGCCACGGCGGAGGTCAATGCCTGCTCGGCGCTGTGGCCCGTGAGGAGCCAGACCAGCGCCGTCACCAGGGCGATGCCCATGACCACCGGGACGAACACACCCGCCACCCGGTCGGCCAGCTTGGCGATGGGGGCCTTGGAGGACGCGGCCTCGTCCACCAGGCGGATCATCTGGGCCAGGGTGGTGTCCCCGCCCACCCGGGTGGCCCGGAGGGTCAGGACGCCGGAGCGGTTGATGGAGGCGGAGATGACCGTGTCTCCGGGCCCCTTGTCCACGGGGATGGACTCGCCGGTGAGGGCCGACTCGTCCACCGACGAGCTGCCCTCCACCACCACGCCGTCCACCGGCGCGGACCCGCCGGGGCGCACCAGCACCAGGTCGCCGGCGCGCACCTGCTCCACGGGGATCTCCGCCTCCGCGCCGTCCCGGAGGACCGTGGCGGTCTTGGGGGAGAGGTCCATGAGCCGGGCGATGGCCTGGCCGGTCTTGCCCTTGGAGCGGGTTTCCAGGTACTTGCCCACGGTGATAAGGGTGACGATCATGGCGGCGGACTCGAAGTAGAGATCCATGGCGTACCGCTCTACCACCGCCAGATCCCCGTGGCCCAGCCCCCAGCCGATGAAGTAGAGGGCGATAACGCCGTAGATCACCGCCGCCGAGGAGCCCACGGCGATCAGCGAATCCATGTTGGGCGAGAGGTGCCAGAGGGTCTTGAAGCCCACGCGGAAGTACTTCTGGTTGATGATGAGGGGCGGGATGGTCAGGAGAAAGAGGGTGAGGGCGTAGACCATGGCGTTTTCCGTCCCGTGGAAGCAGCGGGGAATGGGCCAGCCCATCATGTGGCCCATGGAGAGGTAGAAAAGGGGCAGCATAAAGACCAGGGACCAGATCAGCCGCAGCTTCATGGACTGGAGGTCATCCTCCATGTTTTTTGCCGCGGGCTGGGCGGCCTGGACGCTGCCGGCGGCCTGGGGCAGGGACGCGCCGTAGCCGGCCTTCTCCACGGCGGCGACGATGCCCTCGGGGGTCAGGTCGCCCTGCCAGTCCACGGTCATGGAGCCGCCCAGCAGGTTGACGCTGCATTCCCGCACCCCGGGGAGCTTCCGGACCGCCTTGTCCACATGGGCCGAGCAGGCCGAGCAGGTCATGCCGGTGACGGTGAATTTTTGCCGCATAGGAACACCTCCGCAATAGAATAAAGTGCCGCATGTCCCGCCAGCCTGACGCGATTCCCTGCCATGCGGCAGGTCAGAAGGCCGCCGCGGGGGGACGCCTGGCAGGCAAGGATATCGGATTTGCCCAACTTTTGGGACCAATAGGGAACGATATGACAGTGGCCGGATCCGCAAACGGGGTCCTCCGGGACACCGCACTTGGGCGCAAAGGTCCGGGAGACGCAGTCGTGGTCCCTGCCTGGGGCTGTGACGTGCAGCAGCAGACCGTCCAAAAGCTTGACCCGCTCCTGGTCCGGGCGCAGGGCGCGGATCGTGTCCTCGTCGGGGAGAACGCACAGCAGATCCCGGCCCATGTACGCTTCCAACGGCGCAGCGCCGATGGAGGCGGTCATTTCAGCGGTGACGGGTACCGGGCGCAGGTCATAGGCAGGAAAGTCCATTTCATAGAGCGCACCCCGGCGCTCCACCGTCAGCGTGCCGCGCATGGTCTGAAACACCACCCGGCTGCTGCCGGTTTCATAGAAATTCAGCAGTACATAGGCGCAGGCCAGAGTGGCGTGGCCACACAGATCGATTTCCCCGCCGGGGGCGAACCAGCGCAGGTGGTAGCCGCCATTCTCCCGGACGGCAAAGGCGGTCTCGGAGAGACCGTTCTCCACTGCCATGCTCCGCATCTGAGCGGCGGGAAGCCACTGGTCCAGGATGCAGATCGCGGCGGGATTTCCGTGGAAAATTTGGTCCGTGAATGCGTCCACAACATATTGTTTCATGGGGATCCTCCTTTCGCAGGCTCGCAAACGGTCCCTACTTCATAATTTTCTGCAGCATAGCCACCAGCTCGTCGATGCGGGCCTCCCGCTCGGCCTGGGTTTCGGCCTCGGCCACGCAGCTTTTCAGGTGCGCCGTCAGGACCTCACGGTTGACGGTGTTCAAAAGCGCCTCCGTGGCCATCAGCTGCTGGGAAATGTCCATGCAGTACCGGTTTTCCTCCACCATTTTCAAAATGCCGTCCAGCTGCCCCCGCGCCGTTTTCAGCAGCCGCACGACCTTCTGCGGATTGGCCTGCATTGCCGCGCCTCCTCTCGGATAACACCCCCCTGGGGTGTAGTATTTATATCTGAAATCTTAACAGACGCCCGCCCGTTTGTCAAGCCCCAGCTTTCGGAAATCCACACGGCAGGGACGCCAAAAGCGCGGCGGCGGAAACGCGTTTTTTTGTGCATCCTGCGGTCCTTTCGACAAAATGCTTGACAGCCGCCCGAATTGCGCTTATTCTATGTTTATGCCGCTTTTTCGCGGCATTATGAGGTGATAAAATTGGAAAATTGTTTTCGGGCCGGCCTGGATATCGGTTCCACGACCCTCAAGGCTGTCGTGCTGGACCCGACGGGCCGCATTGTATATGAGAAGTACCAGCGCCACTTTTCGCAGATCGCCGAAAAGGCCGCCGCCATGCTCCGGGACATCGCGGAGACCCTGGGGCTGGACTCCCTCCTGTTCGCCGTGTCGGGCTCTGCCGGCATGGGTCTGGCCGACCGGCTGGGCCTGAGCTTTCAGCAGGAGGTCTACGCCACCCGGCGGGCTGTGGAGTCCGTCCTGGGCGACGCGGACACGGTCATTGAGCTGGGCGGTGAGGACGCCAAAATTCTCTTCCTCACCAACCGCGGCCGCAAGGACCTGGAGGTCCGCATGAACGGCAGCTGTGCCGGCGGCACCGGGGCTTTTATCGACCAGATGGCGACGCTCCTGAATATTTCCCCCGACGAAATGAACGCCCTGGCGGCCAAATCCGACAAGCTCTACGCCATTGCGTCCCGCTGCGGCGTGTTTGCCAAGTCGGACATCCAGCCGCTTCTGAACCAGGGGGCGAAAAAGGAAAATATTTCCGCCAGCATCTTTGCCGCCGTGGTCAACCAGACCATCGCGGGCCTGGCCCAGGGGCGGAAGATCGCGGGGAAGGTGGTCTATCTGGGCGGGCCGCTGACTTTCCTGCCGGAGCTGCGGCGCAGCTTCGACAAAACCCTGGGCCTCACGGGCATCTGCCCGGATCACTCGCTCTACTTCGTGGCCCGGGGTGCGGCGGAGCTGGCCGACAACGCTGTGCGCCTCCAGGACCTGAGCGAGGCTCTGGAGCGGGTGGAGCCGGGCCGCGGCTACAAGGCCTGCCGCCCGCTGTTCACGGGTCCGGAGGAATACGAGGCCTTCCGCGCCCGCCACGCCCAGGCCCGGGTGGAGACCGTGGATGACCCGGGCTGTGCCGGCAGAGCGTACCTGGGCGTGGATGCCGGCTCCACCACGGTCAAGGCGGTGCTGATCCGGGAGGATGAGCAGCTTTTGTACACCGAGTACCGCCCCAACGGCGGCAACCCCGTGCCGCTGGTCAAGGGCTTTCTGGAGACGATTTACCAAAAATTTCCAAATCTGACCATCGCCGGCGCGGCCTCCACCGGCTACGGCGAGGACATGATCCGCCACGCTTTCTGCTTTGACACCTCCCTGGTGGAAACCATGGCCCACTTTGCCGCGGCCAGGAAGTTCCAGCCGGAGGTGGACTTCATCATCGATATCGGCGGGCAGGATATCAAGTGCTTCCAGGTGCGAAACGGCGCCATTGACAATATCTTCCTCAACGAGGCGTGCTCCTCCGGCTGCGGCTCCTTTTTGCAGACCTTTGCCGGCGCCCTGGGGGACTCCATCGAGGACTTCGCCCGCCGTGGCATCTACGCCGACCGGCCGGTGGACCTGGGCTCACGGTGCACGGTGTTCATGAACTCCTCGGTCAAGCAGGCCCAGAAGGACGGCGCGACGCTGGAGAACATCTCGGCGGGCCTGTCCGTCAGCGTGGTGAAAAATGCCCTCTACAAGGTCATCCGCGCCGCCAGCGCCGACCAGCTGGGACAGCACATCGTGGTCCAGGGCGGCACGTTCCACAACGACGCGGTGCTCCGCGCCTTTGAGCAGGAGATCGGCCGGGACGTAACCCGGCCCAACATCGCCGGGCTCATGGGAGCCTACGGCGCCGCGCTCTACGCCAAGCGCCATGCCGGGGAGAAGAGCACCGTCCTGGACGCCCAGGCCCTCCGCAGCTTCCGCCACGAGACCCGCAACACCACCTGCCAGGGCTGCGCCAATCACTGCTCGCTGACGGTCAACACCTTCGACGGCGGGCGGCGCTTCATCGGCGGCAACCGCTGCGAAAAGCCGGCGGTCAAGACCGGCAGAGCCGTGAAGCTGAGCCTCTACGACTACAAGCGGGAGCTGCTGGCGTCCTACCGGCCCCAGCCCGGCCCCCGGGGCCGCATGGGCATCCCCATGGGGCTGAATCTGTTCGAGCTGTACCCCTTCTTCTATACCTTCTTCACGGAGCTGGGCTTTGAGGTGGTCCATTCGCCGGATTCCAGCCGGGAGCTCTACCTCCTGGGCCAGAGCTCCATCCCCAGCGACACCGCCTGCTACCCCGCCAAGCTCATCCACGGCCACATCCAGACCCTGATCGACAGCGGCGTGGAGACCGTGTTCTATCCCTGCCTCACCTACAACCTCGACGAGGGCAAGGGCACCAACCACTTCAACTGCCCCGTGGTGGCCTACTACCCCGAGGTCATCCGGGTGAACCTGCCGGACATCCAGAGGGTCCGGTATCTCGGCGACTACCTCTGCATCCACGACCGGCGGCAGTTTGTCCGGCGGATGGCGGAGACGCTGCGTCCGCATTGGCCGGAGCTGACCGCCAGGGAGCTGAAGGCCGCCGCCCGGGCGGCCTACGCCGAGTACGGCGCGTTCATGGAGCGTATCCGTCAAAAGGGCAGCGAATATCTGTCCCTGGCCCGGGAGCGGCGCCTTCCGGTGGTGGTCCTGGCCGGGCGGCCCTACCACCTGGACGCGGAGGTCAACCACGGCATCGACCGGCTCATCGGCGAGCTGGGGGCGGTGGTGGTCTCGGAGGACGCGGTGGCGTGGCGGGAGGAGAAATTCCCGGTGAACGTCCTCAACCAGTGGACCTACCACACCCGGCTCTACGCCGCGGCCAGGTTCGTGGCCGAGTCCGGCGACCCCAGCCTGAATCTGGTGCAGCTGGTGTCCTTCGGCTGCGGCGTGGACGCTATCACCACCGACGAGGTCCGCGCCATCCTCGAGCCGAAGGGCAAAATCTACACCCAGATCAAAATCGACGAGATCACCAACCTCGGCGCCGTGCGCATCCGCCTGCGGAGCCTGTTCGCGGCCCTGCGCGACCAAGGAGGTGCCCAATGAGCGGCCCAAAATTCACCGACGCCATGAAAAAGGATTACACCATTCTGATCCCCGACATGACCACCATCCACTTCCGCTTCCTCGCCCGTATCTTCCGCAGCTGCGGCTACCGGGTGGAGGTGCTCTATAATCAAGGCCCGGCGGTGGTGGACGAGGGCCTCAAGTACGTCCACAACGACACCTGCTATCCGGCCCTCCTCTGCATCGGGCAGATGCTGGACGCGCTGCACTCGGGGAAGTACGACGTGCATAAAACCGCCCTGCTCCTGACCCAGACCGGCGGCGGCTGCCGGGCGTCCAACTACATCTGCCTGCTGCGCAAGGCGTTGGACAAGGCCGGCTTTGACTTTGTGCCGGTGCTCTCGCTGAACTTCGCGGGGCTGGACGAGAACGCCATCCACTTCACCGTGCCCATGGTGGTCAAGGCCATGATGGCGGTGGTCTATGGGGACCTCCTGATGCTGCTGCGCAACCAGACCATCCCCTACGAGAAGGAGAAGGGCGCGGCGGAGCGCCTCACGCAGGCATGGACCGACCGGCTTTTGCAGGGCTTCTGCTCCCCCAGGCTCATCTCCCGCCGGACACTGCGGAAAAACCTGGATGCCATCGCCGCCTCTTTCGCCGCTATCGAAAAGGACGTGACCCCCAAGGTCAAGGTGGGCATTGTGGGGGAGATCTACGTCAAATACGCGGCCCTGGGCAACAACAACCTGGAGCAGTTTCTCTACGACCAGGGCTGCGAGACTATGGTGCCGGGGCTTTACGACTTCCTGATGTACTGCGTGCAGAACTCCCTGGAGGACTTCCGCCTGTACGGCGGCAGCCGGGTAAAAAAGGCGGCGCTGACAGCGGTGGTCCGATTCCTCAACGGCATCCGCGACGAGATGCGCGCTGCGGCGCAGCGCCATGGCTTCTGCGCGCCCTCACCGTTCGCCCACCTGCTGGAGCTGGCGGGGGAGGTGATCGGCCGCGGGTGCAAGATGGGCGAGGGCTGGCTGCTCTCCGGCGAGATGATGGAGCTGGCCGAGCTGGGCTACGCCAATATCATCACCGTGCAGCCGTTTGGATGCCTGCCCAACCATATCGTGGCCAAGGGCATGGCCCGGGCGGTGAAGGAGCGCTGTCCCCAGGCCAACATCGTCGCCATCGACTACGACCCCGGCGCCACCCGCGTAAACCAAGAAAACCGCATCAAGCTGATGCTCTCCATCGCCCGGGAGAATTTGGAGCGAAAGGTTCCGCTGCGCGTGTAATCCAGAGTGCCGGCTCCCACGGGAGACGCCCGTCAAACAGCGCTGACGCGCCCTTTCGGCGGCATAAAATCGCCCCCTCTATGCGGTGACAGTGCTGTGCACTGTCACGCATAGAGGGAGCACATCAATTGGGATGCCGCCAGATGCGTACCGTGGAAACCAGGGCGTAGACCAGCACCCCCAGCCCCAGGGCCAGGATGGGCCAGAGGAGCCAGTACCAGCCCGTCAGCGCCTGGACGCCGTTGAGCAGGAAGATGCACCCCACCAGCAGAAGGACCACGCCGGTCTGGCGGTAGTGGGGACGCTTGTCCATGGCCGCCCGCTCCCTTTGGGAGGCGAAGAGCCAGGCGTTGTTCAGCAGCGGCCCCTTCCCCAGCAGATGCAACACGCCGGCGGCAAAGGCCGCGGCGGCCAGGACGAAACAGACAATTGCGGTGGGCAGCATTTTGCTCACTCCTTTTTGTGAAAGAGATACCCCACGCCGGTCCCGGCCAGGACGGCGGCGGCGTAGAGGGGCGCGTAGACGAGGGCGGAGGCATTGTAGTAAAGCTGGATGGTGGGGAGGAACAGCAGCCCCGCTGCCGCGGCCAGATAGCCCAAAAAGCCATTGCGCAGGCCGTACACCGCCCCTACAGCAAAGGCCAGCAGGGGGATCACGCACAGCAGCATCAGCACTGCCATGGCCGTGTCCAGGCCCAGCATGGGCAGCAGGTAAAAGTCGATCACCAGCGCCAGCAGGTACGGAAACAGGGCGCGCAGCCGGTCCATCATGGCAGGTCCTCCCCCAAAAAGGTGTTCATCCCCGGTCCATGGGCCGGAGGTTCCGGTCCAGCCGGTCCGCGATCCAGGCCAGCCGCTTCGCGCGGCCGGCGTCGGTTTTGGCGTCGAAATACGCCCGGGCGTAGGTCCTGCGGACCGAGGGCGGCATGGCCAGAAGATTGGTATAGGCCGGCTCCCGTCCCGCCAGCAGGGCGGCGAGCCGCGCGGCCTGCTCCTCAGGGAGGGCCATGGGGTCCGACGCGTCCCACTGTCCGTTTTCCCGGGCCTCCGCGATCCGCTCGCGGCCCTGGGCGGTCATCCGGCCCTGGGCCTCCAGGCGCAGGGCCAGGGCCTTGTTTTTATCCGACCATTTGCTGCCCGCGCGGCGAGGCGCGAAGTATTTGAGATAACTCGCTTGGTTTTCGCGGCGCAGTTGGCCGTCGATCCAGCCGAAGCAGAGAGCCTCCTCCAGCGCCTCGGCGGCGGAGACCGTAGCGGGCCCGCCGGCCTTGCCCAGCCGCAGCCAGACGCCGGCGTGGGTCCGGGCGTGCTCCGTCAGCCAGGCGCGAAACGCCGCCCGGTCGGGAAATTCCAAAATCTCGTCCACGCCGCGCACCCCCTTTTCCTATGATTTTACCACAGCCGCGGGCAGAATGCAAGGTGAAAAGGCGGGCAGGGCCTTGACGGCGGGCGGAGGGTGTGTTAAAATCAAAGCAGCTTTTGAGATTTGAGGTGAAAAGATGCGCACTGCTGCCTGAATCGTGCACGAAGGCTTCCCCAGTGACGGACCGGCGGTCTGTCTGGCCTCGTGCGCCCTTTGCAGGAGCGTGCGTACTTTTCCCAGGACCTCTGCGCGCCGCCGTGGGCGGCGCGGGGGCGTTTTTTGGGCCGCGGGCGTTCCTGCGGCCTGAATTTTTTACGTCGGGAGGTCTGAAAAATGTCTGAAATTTCCATTCAAAATCTGAGCTTTACCCACGAGGGCAGCTTTGAGCCGGTGTTCACCGATGTCTCCTTCCGCTTCGACACCGCCTGGAAGCTGGGCCTCACCGGGCGGAACGGGCGGGGGAAAACCACCCTGCTGCGCCTGCTCCAGGGGGCCTATCCCTACGAGGGGACCATCTCCGCCCCCGGGGTGCGGTTCGCCTACTTCCCCTACGCCGTGGACGCGCCGGCAAGGACGGCCCTGGCGGTGCTGCGCGCCCAGTGCCCCGGCCGCGAGGACTGGGAGCTGGAGCGGGAGCTGTCGCTCCTGGCCCTGCGGGAGGACGCCCTGGCGCGGCCCTTCGCGCGGCTCTCCCAGGGCGAGCAGACCAAGGTGCTGCTGGCGGCGATGTTCCTGCGGGCGGACGCGTATCTCCTCATCGACGAGCCGACAAACCACCTGGACGCTGCGGCGCGGCAGGCGGTGGCGGCGTATCTGCGGCGGAAGCGGGGGTATCTGCTGGTGTCCCACGACCGGGACTTTCTCGACGGCTGTGTGGACCACATCCTGTCCATCAACCGCAGCGACATCCAGGTAATGGCCGGGAATTTCTCCGTCTGGCAGCGGGAGACGTTCCAGCGGGAGCAGTCGGAGCTGGCGCGGCAGGCGCGGCTGCGGCAGGAGGTTCGCCGCCTTCAGGACGCCGCCGCCCAGACCACCCGGTGGTCCGACGCGGTGGAGCGCACCAAATACAACACGAAGAATTCCGGTCTCCGGGTGGATCGGGGGTATATCGGCCACAAATCGGCGAAAATGATGGCCCGGGCCAGGCAGCTGGAACGCCGCCGCCAGGAGGCCGCGGCGGAAAAGGCGGCACTGCTCCAGAACCGGGAGACCGCCGCGCCGCTGCGCCTGACGCCCCTGGCCTTCCACACGGAGCGGCTGGTGGAGGTCCGGGGCGCGGCGGTGTCCTACGGCGGGCAGGCGGTGCTGCAAGGCGTGGATCTGACTGTCCGCCAGGGCGAGCGGGTGGCCCTGACCGGCCCCAACGGCTGCGGCAAGACCACGCTGCTGCGCCTGATCCTGGGGGAGCTGCCCGACGGGGCCGGGGCCGTGGCGCGCAGCGGGCGGCTGATCCTCTCGCAGATCCCTCAGGGCGCGGGGGAGGTGCGGGGGAGTCTGGAGGCGTTTTTGGAGGCAGGGGGCGTGGACCGCTCCCGGGCTCTGGCGGTGCTGCGGAAGCTGGGCTTCGAGCGGGCGCAGTTTGAGCTGCCCCTGGAGCGCTACAGCGCCGGACAGAAGAAAAAGCTCCTGTTGACCCGCAGCCTCCTGACGCCCGCCCACCTCTACGTCTGGGACGAGCCGCTGAACTACATCGACGTGGTCTCTCGGATGCAGATCGAGGAACTGATTCTGGAGAGCCGCCCGACGCTGCTGTTCGTGGAGCACGACCAGGCCTTCTGCCGGCGGATCGCCACGCGGACGGTTTCCCTGGCGCCCCGGGCCGAAGCGGACGCATAAGCACCTGCGCGGGAACGCCGCAAAAAACACAGTCCGGAGGCCCGTTTCGGGCGCTCCGGACTGTGTTTTTCCGCTCAAAGCAGGCTGTCGATCAGCGACACATAGGGCTGGAAGCTGATCTTCGGGCGGGGATCGAAGGCGATATAGACCTCCACAAAGCCGCCCTTGGCCGTTCTCCGCGCCTTGCGCGACGCCACCAGATTCTCGATGATCTGGCCCTGGGAGACGTAGGCCTCGATGGCGCGGTCGATGGCCGCCTCCACCTCGCCGCCGGCCACCAGGACGCGGTTGGCCCGCAGGTTCACGTCGCGGCCCGAGACCAGCGCGTTCTCCGGGTCCAGGTCCGCCCAGACCGAATACTCCAGCGTCGAGCGCACCGCGTGGGGCGTCCCGTGGTCCACCAGCATCGCGTCGCCGGCCTGGGGGGCGTTATAGCTGCCCATCATATAGGTGGCCAGGTGGTCGATGTGCTCGTGGTAGTGGTTGGGCACCATGACCCGCGTGACCTTCCTGTCCCGCAGGAATTGGAGGACCGTGGGCATCTCCCCCGGTGCGCCGTCGGCCTTCTCCCAGCCCCAGCGGCTGATGGCCGAGAAGTCCGGGAAGTTCAGCCGCACGATATGGTCCCGGTCCAGGCCCAGGCGGGCGTAGCACTCGCAGGTCTCCCGAACGCGGACCTCCTCGATGGTATCCTTCTCCTCCACGGTGCTGTAGCCGGCGTCGCCGCGGCAGGAGATCATCACGTAGACCTCCGCGCCGGCCTGCCGGGCCGCCAGCATGGCGTAGCCCGCGCCGATGACCGCGTCGTCGTCGTGAGGGCTCATCACCAGCAGCACCTCGTCGCCGCCGAAGCCCGGAAACAAGGCGTTGATATCGCCGGAAACGCTTCGGTCGTCCACGTTGCAGTATGTAAAGCTCCAATTGTCCATGTGTCGCATCCTCCTTGCGCTGTACTGCCTCTATTATAAGGGTTTCCGCCGCCGATTACAAGGGACATCCCATAATTTGCGCACCGTCCGTGCCGCGGCGGCATAGGATAGGGCAACGAAACTTGCGAGGTGAGATCCCATGTACCAAGAACCCTATTACGGCTGCTCGGGCGGCTGTGCCAACTGCCCGCGGCGAAGCGGCTGCCTGGCCGCCCAGAGGCCCCAGGCCGCCGTGCCGGCCCCGGCGGCGGACCCGGATACGCAGATGCCCCCCGACAATGTGGCCGCGGCGGAGGCCGGGAACACCGTATCCGGCGGCGCGGCCGACGCCAGCCTGGACGCGTTCCTCCAGGCCAACCCCGGCGAGGGCGTGGTGCGCATCCAGGCCTTCCGCGGCGACCAGTCCATCCCGGTGGAGAACGTCCGCGTGGTGATCAGCCGCACCCTGGGCGGAAAGGCGCACGTTTTTTTTCGGGGCGATACCAACGCCAGCGGCATCATCGACCCCATCGTTCTGCCCGCGCCGGCGCGGGCAGGCTCGCTGCACCCCGGCGTGCCGCACCCCTACGCCACCTACGACCTGCGCGCCGAGCACGCTGGTTTTCTCCCGCTGGAGACCACCGTGGACGTCTATCCGAACATCAAAACGGTACAGCCCGTGACCATGCGGCTGAGATTGGAGTGAGGCCATGCCTGCGACGCCTGTGATCCCGGACTATATCACCGTCCATCTGGGCCGGCCGGACGACGCCTCGGCCCCCAATGTCCGGGTGCCCTTCATCGACTACATCAAAAACGTGGCCTCCAGCGAAATCTACCCCACCTGGCCCGAAAACGCCCTCCGGGCCAACATCCTGGCCCAGATCACCTTCGCGCTCAACCGCGTCTACACCGAGTGGTACCCCAGCCGGGGCTACGACTTTGACATCACCTCCTCCACCCAATACGATCAGAAGTACATCCAGGACCGGGAGATTTTTTCCAACATCAGCCGCCTGGTGGATGAGCTGTTCAACAACTATGTGGTCCGGCAGGGGAGCATCCAGCCGCTGTTCACCCAGTACTGCGACGGCGCGCGGGTGACCTGCGGGGGCCTGTCCCAGTGGGGGACCGTGGAGCTGGCGGAGCAGGGGCTGACGCCCTACGAAATTTTGCAGTATTACTACGGCGACAACATCAACATCGTCCGCGACGCGCCCACCGGCCCCAACCTCCCCTCGTACCCCGGGACGCTGCTGCGCCTTGGCTCGGCCGGGGAGGATGTGCGCACCATCCAGCGGCAGCTCAACCGCATTGCCCGCAACTACCCCGCCCTGGGGCCGGCGCTGTCCCTGGACGGCATCTACGGCGTGCGGACCGAGAGCATGGTGCGGAATTTCCAGGAGATTTTCGATCTGGTCCCCGACGGCATCGTAGGGAAGGCC
This sequence comes from Oscillospiraceae bacterium, assembly GCA_022792945.1. GTDB lineage: Bacteria > Bacillota > Clostridia > Oscillospirales > Oscillospiraceae > Avoscillospira_A. The sequence continues at coordinate 14,889 of JAAWBZ010000058.1, forward strand.
GCATGGTACCAGATCAAGGCCATCTACAACGCTGTCAAGGGCCTGGGCGAGCTGGTCAGCGAGGGGCTGACCATCGACGAGGTGGACCGCGTGTTCGCGCAGGACCTCCGCCCCGGCGACGTCAGCGAGCACGTCCGCACCATCCAGTATTACCTGGCGGTGATGGCGTTTTTCAACGACGAGCTGCCGTACGTCCGGATCAACGGCGTCTTTGACGAGGCCACCGAGCGGGCGGTGCGCCTGTTCCAGCAGCACCAGGGGCTGACGGTGGACGGCATCGTGGGCCGCGGCACCTGGAACGCCTTGACCAGCGTGTACCAGCAGATCCGCGCGTCGCTGCCGGCACAGTATGCGAGCGCCTACGACGAAATTTACCCCGGCATCGTTCTGACGGCGGGGCAGTCGGGGGAGGAGGTCACGGCCCTGCAGCGGCTGCTGCGGCGGGCGGCGGCCAACTGGAGCTTCATCCCGGAGGTGCAGCTGACCGGCGTCTATGACGCGGACACCGCCACGGCAGTCCGGGCCGTGCAGGAGGCGGCGGACCTGCCGGTGGACGGCGTCACCGGCCCCATCACCTGGGCCGTCATCGCCGACCTGGCCCAGGGCTGATCCTGGAAATACATAACACGGCCGCCGGCCCCCGAAAAAGGGGACCGGCGGTTTGCAATAAAGCGGAAAATGTGGTATGATGAGAAAAAACGTCGAAGGGAAGGATCTTTATGGACCTCCGCCAGCGCACCGAAGCCATCATCGATGCCTTGAAGGAAGCCTACCCCGCCGCCCTCTGCGCGCTGCAGTACGAGAAGGACTACGAGCTGATGATCTCCGTCCGCCTCTCCGCCCAGTGCACCGACGCCCGGGTCAACCAGGTGACGCCCGCTCTCTTCGCCCGCTTTCCGACCCTGGAGTCCTTCGCCCGGGCGGACGTGGCGGAGGTGGAGGCGTACGTCCGCACCTGCGGCTTCTTCCGCCACAAGGCCCGGGACATCGTCCTGGCCTGCCAGATGCTCCTCAGCGACTACGGCGGGCGGGTGCCGGACAATATGGACGACCTCCTCCGCCTGCCCGGCGTGGGACGCAAGACCGCCAACCTCCTTCTGGGCGACATCTACCACAAGCCCGCCGTGGTCTGCGACACCCACTGCATCCGCATCACCAACAAGCTGGGCCTGGCCCGGGGCAAGGACCCGGCCCAGGTGGAGCGGCAGCTTTGGGACATCCTCCCGCCGGAGGAGTCCTCTGACTTCTGCCACCGCCTGGTGCTCCACGGCCGCGCCGTCTGCACCGCCCGGTCGCCCCGGTGCGGCGAGTGCGTCCTGGCGCCCTATTGTCAAAGCCTCACGGCTCAGTCGTGAACCTTGCAGGAGAGCGTCTCCGCCGTCAGCCTGAGGACGGTCACGGTGTCCGCCGCGCCGCTGGGGAAGGTCCAGGAGCGGCCCTCGCCCGCCGTGTGGTCCAGGATGTGGCGGAGGGCCTGGAGCTTTTCCTCCGGCTCCGTGACCTCTGAAATGCGCCCCTCGCCCATGACGCTCTGGAAGGCGCAGCTGTACCCGCAGGGGGAAGCGTCCTCGTGGAGCCGGTAGCCGCAGTCCAGCTCAAAGCTGGCCCGCCCCGCCGCCCGCGCCAGCGCGGCCTTGCGCCCCTCCCGGGCGCTGTGGAAATAGAACACCCGCTCGCCCTCGTGGGTGAAGCCGAAGCTCAGGGGGACAATATAGCACCGGTCTCCGTCCACGAAGCCCAGGCGGCAGCAGCGGCAGGCGCGGATGATCCCGTCGATGCGGGCGTCGTCCCGGACCTCCCGGTCCCGGCGTCTCATTTGCATCTCGTTTGCCTCCTTTTTTTGTATAGTATAGCACATTCCGGGGCGGATGGGTAGATTTGTTCACAATTTTTGGATATGCTAGAGGAAATGCAAGGGAAAGGAGGAAGATACTATGTATTTTGACATCACCTATCTCGTCCTGGTTCTGCCGGCGGTGCTGTTTGCCATGATCGCCAGCGCGCGGGTCAATTCCACCTTCCGGCGGTACCAGGGGCAGCTGTCCCGGCGGCGGATCACCGGCGCGGACGCGGCCCGGGCAGTGCTGGACGCCCATGGGCTGCACAGCGTGCGCATTGAGCGGGTGGCCGGCGAGCTCACCGACCACTACGACCCTCGGGACAACGTCATCCGCCTCTCCGACGCGGTTTACCGCGACACCTCCACCGCCTCCATCGGCGTAGCGGCCCACGAGGCGGGCCACGCCCTCCAGTACGCCGAGGGCTACGGGCCTATCCGGCTCCGGGCGGCCATCATCCCGGCCACCAACATCGGCTCGAGGCTGGCGATGCCGCTGGTGCTGCTGGGGCTGGTGTTCATGCGGTGGAACCCGCTGTTTGTGAAGATCGCGTATCTGGGCATCGCGTGCTTCGGCCTGGCGGTGGTGTTCCAGCTGGTGACGCTGCCCACGGAGTTCAACGCCAGCCGCCGCGCCCTGGAGGCCATCGAGGCGGGGAACCTTCTGGACGGCGACGAGATGCAGGGCGCGCGCAGAACGCTGCGGGCCGCGGCCATGACGTATGTGGCGGCGCTGGCGGTGTCCCTGGCGCAGCTTCTGCGGCTGCTGATCCTGGTGGGCGGCGGACGGCGCAGGGACTGAGATCAAATTTCCAAATTGATGGGGGAATTGCGTGGTTCAACTGAAAAAATAACGGAAGATGATTTTTTGGACGCGTTTCATCTGAAGCTGCCGCCGGAGCGGGAGCGCTTTGTCTCCCATCCGATCCGCAGCCTCGCCCAGGCGTATGTCTATCGGGAGCAGTGCCAGCCCTTATCCCGGAATACTATCTGGCATATGATGATCGACGAGTCCCGGCAGGGGCAGGGCTATGGCAGCCTTGCCATGGATCAGGTGGTGGCGTATATCAGGGGGAAGCCGTTCGGCGATTCCGGCCGGATGTCGTTGACCTGCCGCCGGGACAACGCCCGGGCGCTCCGCCTGTACAAGGGTAAGGGCTTCCGGGAGACCGGCGCGGCGGACGGGGATGAGATCGAATTGTCAATTTGCGAAAGTGCGCCCCGGGCAGCCGGGGCGCTTTTTCTGCGCAAAACGCTTGCAATCCGGCGGGAAATGCGATATCCTTAATACCAAATGCGGCGGGCGCTCGCCGGAAAACGAGGGACTTTTCATGAATATGCAAGAGATGTTCGGCAGCAACGTGTTCAGCGAGACGGTGATGAAGCAGTGGCTCCCCACCAGGGAATTTTCCGAGGTCCTGGAGGTCCTGCGCGGCGGCGGGCAGCTGCGCATGGCCACCGCAGACGTGGTGGCCGGGGCCATGAAGGACTGGGCCGTCAGCAAGGGCGCGACCCACTACACCCACTGGTTCCAGCCCCTCACCGGCGTCACCGCCGAGAAGCACGACTCCTTCCTCACCGCTCCGGTGGCAGGGAAGACCCTGCTCCAGCTCACCGGCAAGCAGCTCATCATGGGCGAGCCGGACGCCTCCTCCTTCCCCTCCGGCGGCCTGCGGGCCACCCACTACGCCCGGGGCTACACCGCCTGGGACATGACCTCACCGGCCTTTATCAAGGAGCAGTCCTGCGGCGCGGTGCTGTGCATCCCCACGGTGTTCGTCTCCTTCACCGGCGAGGCCCTGGACAACAAGACACCCCTGCTCCGCTCCATGGAGGCCCTGAGCCAGCAGACGCTGCGGCTGCTGCGCCTGTTCGGCAACACCACCTCCCAAAAGGTCATCGCCTCGGTCGGCGCGGAGCAGGAATACTTCCTGGTAGACCGGCAGAAGTATCTCAAAAGGCGGGACCTCATCTACACCGGCCGGACCTTGTTCGGTGCCAAGGCCCCCAAGGGCCAGGAGCTGGACGACCAGTATTTCGGCGCCATCCGCGAGCGGGTGGGCGCGTATATGAAGGACCTGAACCAGGAACTCTGGAAAATGGGCATCACCGCCACCACCCAGCACAACGAGGTGGCTCCCGGACAGCATGAAATGGCCCCCATCTACTCCGACGCCAACGTGGCGGTGGACCAGAATCAGCTGGCCATGGAGACCATGAAGCGGGTGGCGACGCAGCACGGCCTGGTGTGCCTGCTTCACGAAAAGCCCTTCGCCGGGGTCAACGGCTCAGGCAAGCACAACAACTGGTCCATCAACACCGACGACGGCCTGCGCCTCCTGGACCCCGGCCCCCGGCCCAACGAGAATTTGCAGTTCCAGCTGATCCTGGCCTGCATCATGCGGGCGGTGGACCTCCACGCGGACCTCCTGCGCCAGACCGCCGCCAACGTGGGCAACGACCTGCGCCTGGGCGCGCAGGAGGCCCCGCCGGCCATCATCTCCATCTTCCTGGGCGACCAGCTGGACGACGTGGTCCACCAGATCACCGAGAGCGGCGTCGCCGCCGCCGTGCGCCGGAGCGGGAAGCTGGACACCGGCGTTTCCACCCTGCCCCTCATCCGCCGGGACGCGGCGGACCGCAACCGCACCTCGCCCTTCGCCTTCACCGGCAACAAGTTCGAGTTCCGTATGGTCGGCTCCTCCGACTCCATCGCCGGTGCCAACACGGCCCTCAACGCCATCGTGGCCGAGGCGTTCTGTGAGGCGGCGGACCTTCTGGAGCGCTCCGGGAGCTTCGAGCACGACGCCAAGACACTGGTGGCCCGGTACATGATCGACCACTCGCGCATCCTCTTCCACGGCAACGGCTACGCCGGGGAGTGGGTGCGGGAGGCGGCGCGGCGGGGCCTGCCCAACTTCCCGTCCATGGTGGATGCCATCCCGGCGCTGATGACGGAGAAATCTGTGCGCCTGTTTGAGAAATTCGGCATCTTTACCCGGGCGGAGCTGGCCTCCCGGGCGGAGGTGATGTACGAGACCTACGCCAAGACCGTGAACATCGAGGCCCAGACCATGGCCCACATGGCCGCCAAGCACTATATCCCCGCAGTCATCCACTATATTACCCGCCTGGCCCATTCCGTCAACGCCGTGCGGGACGCCAGCGCCTATGCGGACGTGTCGGTGCAGGAGGAGCTGCTGGTGCAGTGCTCGGAGCGCCTGGCCGCGGCCCGGAAAGCGCTGAAGGAGCTGGAGGCTCTGACGGCGCGGACCAACGCCATGGAGGACGTCCAGGCCATGGCCTGCGCGTTCCATGAGCAGGTGGTTCCCGCCATGGCGGCCCTGCGCGCCCCCATTGACGAGCTGGAGCTGCTGGTGGACAAGGACATGTGGCCGGTGCCGACCTACGGCGATCTGATGTTTGAGGTATAGGCCGGGGTTCGGAAAATTTCTCTGTCTTTTTCCCGGCGGATATGCTATAATAAGCAGGTTAAGCAATGAAAGAGGGGATTTCCATGCACAAGGAACCGACGCCCGAGGGGCTGGAGGGCGTCCGCGAGGCCTTCGAGCGGCAGACGGAGGAGCGGGAGCCGTATATCCCGCGGCCCCGGTGGCAGATTGTCATGGCCTGGGTGCTCTTCGGCATTGTGGTGCTGGGGATCATCAACCTCTGCTACTGGCAGATCACCGGCTGATGCGGATCCTGGGAATCGACCCCGGCTTCGCCACCATCGGCTTCGGCCTGATTTCGGCGGAGCGCGGCGCGTTTGGCCTGCTGCAGTACGGCGCCATCACCACCCCGGCGAATCTGGACTTCCCCCAGCGGCTGGTGATGATCTACGACGATATGACCCGGCTCCTGGAGACCCTGGCTCCGGAGGCCGTGGCGGTGGAGGAGCTGTTCTGGGGCCACAACGTGACCACCGGCATCGGCGTCTCCCACGGGCGGGGCGTGATCCTGCTGGCCATCGCCAAGGCGGGCATCCCCCTCTTTGAATACACGCCCATGCAGGTCAAGCAGGCCGTGGTGGGCTATGGCAAGGCCGAAAAGCATCAGGTGATGGATATGACCCGGCGGCTTTTGAAGATCGACCGGACGCCGCGGCCTGACGACGCCGCCGACGCCCTGGCCCTGGCGCTCTGCCACGGGCGGACCCATACTTCTCTGCTCCACAGGGCCGGGCTGAGCCTGGCCGGGAGGTGAACGATGCTCTACGACTATTTGAACGGCGTCATCGCGGCGCTGGATACGGGCCTGGCGGTGGTGGACTGCAACGGCGTGGGCTACGCCTGCTGGACCACCGGCTATACCCAGTCCAAGCTGCAGATCGGGCAGCGGCACAAGCTCTATACCTACACCAGCATCCGTGAGGACGCCTTTGACCTCTACGGCTTCGCCTCCCGGGAGGAGCGGACCTGCTTTGAGCGGCTGGTGGGCGTCACCGGCGTAGGGCCCAAGGCGGCGCTGGCCATCCTCACCGCGGCCACGCCGGACCAGGTGAGCATGGCGGTGCTCACCGGGGACGAAAAGACCCTGACCGCCGCCGCGGGCGTGGGGAAGAAGCTGGCCCAGCGGATCCTTCTGGAGCTCAAGGACAAGGTCAGCGGCGAGGCCATGACCGCCACCGGCGGCGGCGCGCCGCTGCCCCTGGGCCTGGGGGGCAAGGTGGCCGAGGCGTCTGCGGCCCTGGCGGCGCTGGGTTACTCCCAGGCGGAGATCGGCGCGTCGCTGCGGGGCGTGGACACGGAAAGCCTCAGCGTCGAGGCCATTGTGCGCCAGTGCCTGCGGGCCATGGTGACGGGATAAGGGGGCGGCGGCTTGAGCATTGATTTTTCGCAGGAAATGGACGCCCCCCTGGTGACCTCCGCCCTGACGCCCCAGGACGAGGGGGAGCTCTCCCTCCGGCCCCGGACGCTGGCGGACTACACCGGCCAGGAGAAGGCCAAGGGGAACCTCTCGGTCTACATTGAGGCGGCGCGCCGCCGCGCGGAGCCGTTGGACCACGTTCTGCTCTACGGCCCCCCGGGCCTGGGCAAGACCACGCTGGCGGGCATTATCGCCAACGAGATGGGCGGGAACCTGCGTGTCACCTCCGGCCCCGCCATCGAGAAGGCCGGGGACCTGGCGGCGCTTCTGACCAACCTCAGCACGGGAGATGTGCTGTTTATTGACGAAATCCACCGCCTGAACCGGGCGGTGGAGGAGATTTTATATCCGGCCATGGAGGATTTTGCCATCGATATCATGATCGGCAAGGGTCCCTCGGCCAACTCCATCCGGCTGGACCTGCCCCGGTTCACCCTGGTGGGGGCCACCACCCGGGCCGGGCAGCTGTCCTCGCCCCTGCGGGACCGGTTCGGGGTGCAGCTGCGGCTGGAGCTTTATACGCAGGAGGAGCTGCAGCGGATCGTGACCCGCAGCGCGGCGCTACTGGAGATCGAGATCGAGCCGGCGGGGGCGGCGGAGATCGCCTCGCGCTCCCGGGGGACGCCGCGGATCGCCAACCGGATTCTGCGGCGGGTCCGGGACTTTGCGCAGCTCTACTACAACGGCGTCATCACCAAGGAGGCCGCCGACCACGCCCTGGGCCAGCTGGAGATCGACCGGCTGGGCCTGGACGCGGTGGACCGGCGGATGCTCACGGCGGTGATCCGCAACTACGGCGGCGGGCCGGTGGGCCTGGAGACCCTGGCGGCGACCATCGGCGAGGAGGCCGTGACGCTGGAGGATGTGTATGAGCCGTATTTGATGCAGATCGGCTACCTGACGCGGACGCCCCGGGGGCGGTGCGTGACGCAGCTGGCCTACGACCATTTGCATCTGGAGCGGCAGGGGCAGCAGCAGTTTGAGGTTTGAGTTTTTTATTGGACTCCGCCCAAACCCGCCAGAGGCTCTGCCTCTGGACTCCGCGGCCTTTGGGAAAAGGCCGGCGAAAACTTTTTCTTTGGGCGCGAAGCGCAGTTTTTAGGAGGAAGCGACATGGGAATTTTATTCGGAACCGACGGCATCCGCGGCGTCGCCAATGAGACGCTGGACTGCCGCCTGGCCTACCGCGTGGGCCAGTCCACGGCCATTCAGCTGGCCAAGCGCAAGGGAGGCCAGCCTTTGGTGATCCTGGGCAAGGATACGCGCCTTTCGTCGGATATGCTGGAGGCAGCCCTCAGCGCCGGCCTCTGCGCCGGCGGGTGCAACGTGGTGCAGCTGGGCGTGGTCCCCACCCCGGCGGTGGCGTATCTGACGGTGTGCTGCCATGCTGACGCCGGCGGCATGATCTCCGCCTCCCACAACCCCTATTCCGACAATGGCATCAAGATGTTCTCCGCCGAGGGCTTCAAGCTCAGCGATGACCTGGAGCACGACATCGAGCAGCAGATCCTGGTCAAGGGCGCCATCCCGGTCAAGGCCGGCAGCGAGCTGGGGCGCATTTACAACGGCGACTATGTGGTGGAGGAGTACATCAAGCACCTTCAGAACACCGTCGCCGAGGACCTGACCGACCTGCGGGTGGTGGTGGACTGCGCCAACGGCTCGGCCTCCAAGACCGCCCGGCGGCTGCTGAGCCGCTTCAATCTGGAGGTCACCTATATGAACGACCAGCCCAACGGCGTCAACATCAACGACCGCTGCGGCTCCACCCATCTGGAGGCCCTCCAGGAGCGGGTCCTGGCCGGGTGCTACGATCTGGGCATCGCTTTCGACGGAGACGCCGACCGCTGCCTCATTGTGGACGAGAAGGGCCGCTGTGTGGACGGCGACCGGATGATGGCCCTGTTCGCCTCCGAGCGGAAGGAGGCGGGGCGGCTGCCCGGGGACGGCTTCGTGGCTACGGTCATGTCCAACCTGGGCCTGCACAAGTACGCCGAGACCCACGGCCTCCGTCTGCTGTGCAGCGCCGTGGGCGACCGCAATGTGCTGGAGCTGATGCAGGAGAAGGGTATGGTCCTGGGCGGCGAGCAGTCGGGCCATATTATCTTCCTGGAGCATATGACCACGGGCGACGGACAGCTGGCCGCGCTGCAGTTCCTCCAGATCGTCTGCCGCGCCCTGATGCCCGTCAGCCAGCTCTCCGATGCCGTGCCGCAGTATCCCCAGGTGCTGCTGGGCATCCGCGTGCCGGAGGAGAAGAAGGCGGCGATTCTGGCTTCGCCGGCTGTCCGGGAGGCCGTTTCCCAGGCGGAGGCGCAGCTCGGCGGCGACGGCCGCGTCCTGGTCCGCGCCTCCGGCACGGAGCCGCTCATCCGCGTCATGGTGGAGGCCGGGACGCAAGAATTGGCTAAGAATGCGGCGGAATTGGTGGCGGCGAGTGTCGAAAACACACAAAAATAAATTTGAACAGGAAAATAAATTCATTTACTATTGACAAATTCCAAACCTCTGCCTATAATAGGCTCAGCACCCCAGGTCGTTAAAGGGGTTGGAGATGATGTCTGAGTGTATTTCGTCGGCGACAGACGAGCAGCTGTGCGCGATGTGTGAACAATCCAGTCAGGCGCTGGAGGAGCTGGTCCGCCGTTATCAGAAGCTGGTGCGTGTCTGCGCGCGGCCGTATTTTCTGGCCGGCGCGGAGGCGGACGATCTGATGCAGGAGGGCATGCTGGGGCTTCTGCGGGCGGTGGCGTTGTACGACCCCGCGCGGGAGGCTTCGTTCCGAACGTTCGCCGCCGTGTGCATCCGGAGCCGGTTGGTTTCGGCGGTCCGCGCGGCTGGCGCGCCAAGGCACAAGCTGCTGAATGAGTCCGTTCCGTTGTGTACCTTTCCTATGGATGCTTCGTCCCACGCGGTGCGTTTTCCGCCCGTTGAGCAAAGTCCGGAGGAGCTGCTCATTGACCAGGAAGAATTCGCTGAGCTTCGCAGCCGTCTTCAGGAGGCCCTGTCCGGGCTGGAGAACCGGGTGCTGGAGCTGTATATGGAGGGCCTGTCCTACGGAGAAATCGGCCGGACCCTTAACAAGTCCGCTAAGGCGGTGGACAACGCTGTGCAGCGTATCCGCAGGAAGCTGGCGCGGCTGATTCCCCAGGCGATTACGGCATAGCCGTTCGCAAATATTATTTCGGACCCTGTATTCAGCAACCAACAAGCAACTTTGTGGGGAGATTTGTCAGGGCAACAACGAAGCAAAAGAGAGGTAACATCAACCATGTACGAAGACAAGACTTTAGTGTGTAAAGAATGCGGCGCCGAGTTCGTGTTCACTGCCGGTGAGCAGGAGTTTTACGCGGAGCGGGGCTTCCAGAATGAGCCGCAGCGCTGCAAGGCCTGCCGTGACGCCCGCAAGAATGCGGCCCGCGGTCCCAGAGAGTATTTTACCGCCACCTGCGCTGCCTGCGGCGGCGAGGCGAAGGTGCCCTTTGAGCCGAAGAGCGACCGTCCGGTCTATTGCAGCGACTGCTTCGCTCGCATGAAGGAGAACGGCTAATTTTACCGTGGACACACAGGGGGCTGCCGCAATGCGGCAGCCCCCTTTTCCATGCGCCGGAGGGAGAGGAGACGCCATGGTGCAGGTATACGGCGCGTCCTGTGAGAAGGGAACGGGTCACGCGGCGGCCCACGCCCTGCTGGCGGCGGCCTGGCGCCGCGTGACCGGCGCGCCGCCGCCGCCTCTGGCGCGGACAGCTCAGGGGAAGCCCTATTTTCCAGGCGGCGCGCTGGAGTTTTCCCTGTCGCATACGCGGACAGCGGCGGTCTGCGCGCTCAGCGGCGCGGCGGTGGGGGTGGACGCGGAGACAATACGCCCGCTGCGTCCGGGCATTGCGGCGCGATGCCTGAATGCGGCGGAATTGGACTGGCTCAGCGCCCAGGCGGCGCAGGAGACGGCTTTTTTTCGGCTCTGGACGGCGAAAGAGGCCTGGACCAAGCTCCTGGGCACAGGCCTCCAGGGGTGTCCTGCGGCCGTTGATCTGCGGGAGGCCGTAAAGGACGTCCGCTTCCAGAGCCGCATTTGGGGAAACGCAGTGGTGACGGTCTGCACCCGCGCCCCAGGCCCCGCGGCGTGGTTGCTCCCCGAATAAACATTAGAGCGCGCCCCGCCGCAGCGGCCGCATTTTCACACTGTTTCCCACAGCAGAAGATTGTCCTGGAACTCCGCTCTGAGCCGGCCCTCCTCATGGAGGCAGGAGAGATAGGAGCGCAGCGTGGCCCCCGCGGTGGCCAGCTGGTTATGGACCATCTTCAGCTGATAGCGGGTGAATACGCCCTGGATCACCTGCTCCGCCGTGCGCGGCGCGCGGCAGAGATCCAGCACCGCCCCCTGGAGCTCATAGACCTTCGCCCGGTTTTTGGCGATCAGCGGGCGCAGGTCCGGCGACGCCGGCGCGTGGGCGGGAATGAACAGCCGCCCCTCCAGGGTTTCCAGTGCCTCCAGGGTTCGGAGGTAGGACGCCAGGTCGTAGAGGTACGAGACGTGGTATTTCTCCAGTGTCTCCTCCGAGAGCAGCGCGTCCGCCACGAACCACACGCCGTCGGACGTGTGAAAGCCCACCATCCCCGCCGCGTGGCCCCGCAGGGGGTGGACAGTCAGACCCTCGGGCAGGGGCGCTTCGGACAGCGGGCGGCAGTCGGAGGGCTTGGCCTGCAAAAACTTGTTCCGGATCTCCTTGTAGGGATACGCCCCGAACAGCACCGTCGGCTCCAGAAACGGGTCGCGGATGAATGCGGCTTCCACCGGGTCGGCGTAGGCGATGGCGCCGGTGCGCTGCTGCAGGAGGGCATTGCCGCCCACGTGGTCGGCGTGGGAGTGGGTGTTGAGGATCATGGCCAGACGCCAGCCCTGCTCGTCCAGGCGCCGGAGCGCCTGCTTGGCCGCGCTGCCGTCGCCGCCGCTGTCGATGAGGCAGACGTCGCGTTCGGTGAAGCGGTACACGCCCATTTTGGCCGGACAGTCGATATAATAGGTCCGCTCGCCGGCGGGAATCAGTTCGTACATAGCGCGCCTCCAAGTTTTTTTCTTTGATTATAGCACGCAGACACCCGGATGTCACCCCCGGCGAAAAAACAGGTTGTATCCCGCCCTGTCCCTGTGGTATGATGGAGGGAGGAAACCCCACTCTACACTTTAGGAGCGAGACCATGCGCATTGTTGTGAAGATCGGCACCTCCACCCTGACCCATGCCACCGGGCGGCTGAACATCCGCCGGGTGGAGAGCCTGTGCAAGACCCTGGCGGACCTCAAAAACGCCGGGCATGAGATCATTCTGGTGTCCTCAGGGGCCATCGGCATGGGGGTAGGGAAGCTGATGCTCCCCGGCCGCCCCGCCGATATGCCCACCAAGCAGGCCGCCGCCGCCGTGGGCCAGTGCGAGCTGATGTACACCTACGACCGCCTCTTCGAGGCCTACCACCACACCGTGGCCCAGGTGCTGCTGACCGGCGCGGACGTCCGCGACGACAAGCGGCGGGAGAATATGAAAAATACTCTCACCCGCCTCCTGGAGCTCCAGGCCATCCCCATCGTCAACGAGAACGACGCCGTTGTCACCGACGAGATCGGTGTGGAGAACACCATCGGTGAGAACGACACCCTCTCCGCCATCGTGGCCCAGCTGACCGGGGCGGACCTGCTGGTGCTGCTCTCGGACATCGACGGCCTCTACACCGCCGACCCCCATCGCGACCCCGCCGCGCGGCTCATCGAGACGGTGGAGGCCGTCACGCCGGAGCTGGAGGCTCTGGCGGGCGGCAGGGGCTCGGCCCTGGGGACCGGCGGCATGGCCACCAAGCTGCGTGCCGCCAAGACCGCCCTGGCTGCCGGCACCGACATGATCATCGCCAACGGCCAGCGCCCGGAGCTGCTCTATGACATCGCCGCGGGCCGGCCGGTGGGCACCCGTTTTATTGCAAAGGAGCGAATCCATGACCACACTTGAACAATTACAGGCGGCCAAGGCCGCCCAGCGCGCCCTGGCCCGCGCCGGGGCCGGCCTCCGGGGGCAGGCCCTGGAGGCCATGGCCGCGGCCCTGGAGGCACAGGCCGATGACATTTTGTCCGAAAACGCCCAGGACCTGGACGCGGCCCGGGGGACCGTGTCCGAGGTGATGCTGGACCGCCTGGCCCTGGATGCCGGGCGCGTGGCGGCCATGGCCCAGGGCCTGCGGCAGGTGGCAAAGCTGCCCGATCCGGTGGGCCGTGTGCTGGAGAGCGTGGAGCGGCCCGATGGCCTGCGCATCGACAAGGTGTCGGTGCCCATGGGCGTCGTGGCCATCGTCTACGAGAGCCGCCCCAACGTCACCTCCGACGCGGCGGGCCTGGCCGTCAGGAGCGGCAATGCCTGCGTCCTCCGGGGCGGGAAAGATGCCTTCCGCTCCGCCCGGGCCATTGCCAAGGCGCTCCGGGCGGGGCTGGAGACAGCGGGCCTGCCCGCCGACTGCGTGGTGATGCTGGAGGACCCCAGCCGCGAGAGCGTCGGCGAGTTGATGCGTGCCGTGGGGCTGGTGGACCTGCTGATCCCCCGGGGCGGGGCCGGGCTGATCCGCGCGTGCGTGGAAAACGCCCTGGTTCCCTGCATCCAGACCGGCACCGGCATCTGCCATATCTACGTGGACCGGGACGCCGAGCTGGATATGGCGCTTGCCATTGTGGAAAACGCCAAGGCCAGCCGCCCGTCGGTCTGCAACGCGGCGGAGGTGCTGCTGGTCCACCGGGCCGCCGCGCCGGCGTTTCTGCCGAGGCTTGCCCAGCGCCTGGGGAAGGCCCGCCGGGAGGCCGGCCTGACGCCGGTGGAGCTGCGGTGCGACCGCCGGGCCGCGGCGGTGCTGGGCGGGGAGATCGCCGGGCCGGAGGACTTTGACACGGAGTTCCTCGACTACATCCTGGCCGTGGCCGTGGTGGACAGCGTGCAGGACGCCATCGCCCACATCGCCCGCCACTCCACCGGCCACTCCGACGCCATCGTCACTGAGAATGCCGAGGCAGCCGCTCTCTTCACCGACCTGGTGGACAGCGCGGCGGTGTACGTCAACGCCTCCACCCGCTTCACCGACGGCGGCGAGTTCGGCTTGGGCTGCGAGATGGGCATCTCCACCCAGAAGCTCCACGCCCGCGGCCCCATGGGCCTGCGGGAGCTGACCACCTACAAATACATCGTCCGCGGCAGCGGACAGACCCGATAAGGAGGCGCGCGATGGCCTATCTCTTCGGCTTCATCGGCGCCGGCAATATGGGCGGCGCCCTGGCCCGGGCCGCGGCCAGGACCCTGGACCCGGCGCGGATCGTCGTGTCCAACCGCACCGCGACGAAGGCTCAGGCCCTGGCCGCCGAGCTGGGCTGCGGCTTTGCCGCGGACAACGTTCAGGTGGCTCGGGAGGCAAAATATATCTTCCTGGGGGTCAAGCCCCAGGGGATGGCGGGGCTTCTCTCGGAGCTGGCCCCGGCGCTCTCGGCGCGGACCGACCGCTTTATCCTGGTGAGCATGGCCGCCGGCCTCCGGCTGGACCGTCTGGCTGCGCTGTCCGGCGGCGATTACCCCATTCTCCGCCTGATGCCCAACACGGCGGCAGCGGTGGGGGAGAGTGTCGTGCTGTACACGGCAAACGACTGCGTTGCGCCGGCGGAAATTGAAGAATTTACCAAATACATGGCGGGTGCGGGCCTCCTGGACCCGCTGGACGAGGGCCTCATCGATGCTGGCAGCGCCGTGGCGGGCTGCGGCGGGGCGTTCTGCGACCTGTTTCTGGAGGCCCTGGCCGACGGCGGCGTGGCCTGCGGCCTGCCCCGGGCCAAGGCGCTGGCCTACGCGGCGCAGATGGCCGTGGGTGCGGCGCGGCTGCTGCTGGAGAGCGGCGGGCACCCGGGGGCGCTGAAGGACGCGGTCTGCTCCCCGGGGGGCAGCACCATCCAGGGCGTCCGCGCCCTGGAGCGCGGCGGCTTCCGCAGCGCCGTCCTGGAGGCGGTGATCGCCGCCTATGAAAAAACCGCCGCCCTGGGCGGCTCCTGAGCCGGCGGATGCCGGCCTGTCCCCGGGCATGGTGAGGCGGCGGAGCTGCCCGGAGGTCCGCGCGGCGCGCGGTCTGCACTGGCCGGAAACAGCATTTCTCCTTCCCACCCCTCGGAAAAGCCTCCGGTTTTCTGGTCCTTCTGTACAAAAACGCTTGACACTGCCCGGATTTTCCTGTACACTAAGCTCAGGCGTATGGACAATCGCGCCGGGAAAGGAGGCCGTGCAGCGGGCGGTGGTACGCCGCAATGTCAAAAAATCTCAGCCGGGTGCGTTACTCCACTCCTATAGCGTGCCGGGAACTACAAAGAAGGAGGAAATCCCTTGTGACTGAGGGTACGGCAGTGTGGAGACCTGCCGCAATGCGTGCCGGACAGAGCCGCCGGACGCGAGAGAGGCCATTGGCGGAGGCCGGGCTTCTTGCAGTCAGAAAATATGGCAAGTGTAACCTTGAAAAATCTGAAAAAGATCTACCCCAACACCGCGGAGGATCAGAAGAAGAAGAAAAAGAAGAAAAAGAGCGAGGAAGCCGGCCGCGACGAGCCCAAGGCCAACCTGCAGATCACTGATGAGGGCGTCGTGGCCGTGCAGGAGTTCAGCCTGGACATCGCCGACAAGGAATTTATCGTCCTGGTTGGCCCCTCCGGCTGCGGCAAGTCCACCACTCTGCGCATGATCGCGGGTCTGGAGGAAATTTCCGCCGGCGAGCTGTACATCGGCGACAAGATTATGAACGACGTGGCCCCCAAGGACCGCGATATCGCCATGGTTTTCCAGAACTACGCGCTGTATCCCCACATGACGGTGTTTGAAAATATGGCTTTCGCCCTGAAGCTCCGCAAGACCCCCAAGGCGGAGATCGAAAAGAAGGTGCGCGAGGCCGCTGAAATTCTCGATATCACCCAGTACCTCAACCGCAAGCCCAAGGCGCTCTCCGGCGGCCAGCGCCAGCGTGTCGCCATCGGTCGCGCCATCGTCCGCGAGCCCAAGGTGCTGCTGATGGACGAGCCTCTGTCCAA
>JAAWBZ010000248.1 GCA_022792945.1 Oscillospiraceae bacterium
ATGCCCGAGGACCAGTGGGGGAGCCTGGCGCTGACCTTGGAGGCGGTGTGCCTGTTCTCCTGCCTGCGCCGGGCCAAGGGAGAGGGCCTCCCCGGCCCGGTGCGGTGGTGTGTGGCCCGGGTAGCCAGGCTGGCCCTGCCCATGTACCTGGTGTCGTACATCGCCGACCAGATCGTCTATCCGGTGCTGGCCCAGGCGGTGCCGGAGGCCCATAAGCGGCTGTTCGCCATGCCGGTGACGGTGCCCGTGGTAGTGGCGATCTCCCTGGCGCTGGCCCAGCCCATCGACTGGGCGGCGGGGGCGCTGGTGAGGCTGGTGCCCGTGAAAAAAGAGCAGGGAGACAAGGTGGGAGAACAGTGACGTGAGCAAAAAAAGGACCTGCGCCGCCTTTGCCGCCGCCCTGCTGCTGGCGCTTTCCGGCTGCGGGGCGGAGAGCGGGCCGGCTCCACTGCTGGAGCGCGCTCCCGCACCCAGCGCGCCGGTGAGCGCTCCGTCCGAGAAACTCGCCCCGGAGGAGCTGCTGGCCCGACAGCCCATGGACGACACCCACGACGCCTTCCTGGTGGACACCGGGGGAAGGCTGGGGACGTTGTTGGTGACGGTGGAGATGGGGGAGCGTGGGCCAGACCCAGACCCGGAATGGGAGCTGTGGGAGGACCCGGTGTGCTTATCCGTCTGGGATCCCGAGGATATGGGGGGACCTATGCAGAGGATGGACGCTGTGATAGACGGTTTGATCTTTGGGGCGCATGAGATGGTGGACGCCAATTTTGACGGGCACATGGACTTCAGCGTCCTGTGTAACAGGGGAAACGGAGCCGGTTACTGGTATCTTTGGGTGTGGGATGAGGAAGCGGAGCGATTTGTGGAGGTGCCGGAGTACCGGGAGATATCCTTCCCGCGCTGCGACCCGGAGACGGAGATCGTCGGCGGCTGGGCCCGCAGCAGCGGCGCCGGAGACGGCGTGACCACCTTCCACCGCTGGGAGGAGGGAAAGCTGGTGTGCGTCCGGCGGATCGAGATGTGGTGGGAGCCGGACGAGGGGATCATGACAGAGGAAGAGATCGCGGTGTTCCCCATGCACATCACGGTGGAGGACCGGGTGGACGGGAAACTGTCAGAGGTCTATGCCGGGGCCGTGGCCCCAGGGGAGGACTACCTCTTGGAACGCGCCAAATGGGAAGACCTGGACTACCACGGAAAAAACTAAGCATACTTGATAAAATGCTCAAGAAAGTTGAGGATCACCTATGAACATCAAGAAAAGCGGCATCATCACCATCTGCGGACGGCCCAATGTGGGCAAGTCCACCCTGACCAACACCCTTGCGGGGGAGAAGGTGGCCATCGTCTCCCCCAAG
>JAAWBZ010000249.1 GCA_022792945.1 Oscillospiraceae bacterium
CGGACAGGCCGAAGAACAGCGCGGTGTTCTCGCCGTTCATGTCGGTGTTGGCGGAGCAGTGCATGGAGGCCATGCCCCGCAGGGGGAGGAAGTAGTTCATCATGGAGAACAGGCCCTTCTTCATCTCGCCGCCGTACCAGGTGTTGAGGATGACCTGCTCACGGGAGGTGATGTTGAAGATGGCGGCGGTCTCAGAGTTGAGGCCCAGCTCCTTGAAGTTCTTCAGCTCCTCCTCATTGGGGGCGATGAACATGTTCTTGACAAAGTGGGCCTGCCATGCCACCTCCATGATGAAGCGCACGGCCATGCGGGAGTCGGGGTTGGTGCCGCAGAACACGTCCATCACGTACAGCTTCTTATTGGAAAGCTCCTTCACCGCCAGGGCCTTGCAGGCGTCCCAGGCGGCCTGTGTGGCGGGATTGTTGTAGTTCTTGAATTCTTCGGAGGTCCACCATACGGTGTCCTTGGAGTTCTCTTCCATCACGATGAACTTGTCCTTGGGGGAGCGGCCCGTATAGATGCCGGTCATCACGTTGACCGCGCCCAGCTCGGTCATCTGTCCCTTTTCGAAGCCCTCCAGCGTGGGGTCCATCTCCGCCTCGAAGAGCTGCTCATAGGTGGGATTGTAAATGATTTCCTTGATGCCAGTGATGCCGTACTGTTCCAGACCGTAGGTTTCCATAGATAGTTCCTCCTCTAAATATAGTGTATCACTACAGCGCCGGTCCGCAGGATGCGGGCGGACGCGGTCTGATGGGACGGGCGGGAAGACCAGCTCCCACCAGTTCCTCAGTATAGCATAACTTCCCATCCAAATCCATGATATTTTCCGCCTGCATGTTAAAGATTCCACAAAATCAGCAATTTGCCCAAGCAATTTCCGGCGAAACCGGGAGAAATGGGAGCACTTTGACGGAAGGGCGGCGGGGTCCCCGACGCGCCGGGCCTGCGGACCATCCAAAGTATGGAAAAAACGGAAAAATGGGCCGGTTGGGCGGAAAAAGCAAACCCCCCGCCCTCCAAAAAAGAGGGCAGGGGGTTTTGGGTGCTCAGATTACTCGGCCTCAATCGCGCCGGTGGGGCAGGTGCCCTCGCAAGCGCCGCAGTCAATGCAGGCGCCGGCGTCGATTTCCATGTGCTCGGCGCCCATGGAGATCGCGCCCACGGGGCAGGCGCTTTCGCAAGCGCCGCAGGAGACGCAGGCGTCGGTGATTTTACGTGCCATGTAGCATACACCTCCAAGAAATGAATGTTTTGAACCGACCCCTATTGTACCACATTCAGAGAAAAATGCAATAAGAAATTTTAAGGGGACGGACTGTATAATTTCGGTCAAAATTTCCCATGCTTGCCAGGTGACGAGATTTTCCTCCGGGACGATAGGAGTGATCGCGTGGAACGGCTGAGTATTTTTCAAAGATTGCGGGGTTTTTTTATGATGGATCGGAACAAAGGGGAGCAGACGCCCCGGAACACCGCCGGGCATCCGGGGGGCGACCCCCAGGCCCTCTACCGGGAGGAGCGGCCCCGGGCCAGGGAGGGGACGGACACCCGGCTCACTGACCGGTTTTCCCGGGACCTGACCCGAATGGCGGCCCTGGGGATCCTGGACCCCCTGGTGGGCCGGGAGCAGGAGGTGGGCCGGGTGATCCAGATCCTGGCCCGGCGCAGCAAAAACAACCCCGCTCTCATCGGCGAGCCCGGCGTGGGCAAGACGGCGGTGGCGGAGGGGCTGGCCATGCGCATGGCCTCGGGCGCGGTGCCCGAGCCCCTGCGGGGCAAACGGCTGCTGAGCCTGGACCTGGTGGCCATGGTGGCGGGCACCAAGTACCGGGGGGAGTTTGAGGAGCGGGTGAACCAGGTGCTGGCCGAGGTGCGCCGCGCCGGGAACGTCATTTTGTTCCTGGACGAGCTGCACAACATCGTGGGGGCGGGTTCCGCCGAGGGGGCCATCGACGCGGCCAACATCCTCAAGCCCGCCCTGAGCCGGGGGGAGATCCAGGTGGTGGGGGCCACCACCCTGGAGGAGTACCGCAAGTATATCGAGAAGGACGCGGCCCTGGAGCGGCGC
>JAAWBZ010000059.1 GCA_022792945.1 Oscillospiraceae bacterium
AGTGTATGAGGGGGGAGAGAATCTCCCCCCTCAGATGGGATATCCCATCTGGCGATTTCACCGGTATTTACGAGAAATAGGCGTGCGTGAAGATATAACGGGCCTCGCCGTTGAAGGAGATTCCCTCCAGATTGGCCTTGGCGGCGTAGAGGTTATCCACACTCAGGTAGGTGTAGAGCGGCATCTTCTCGGCCAGGATCTCGAAAATATCACCGTAGATCCTCTCGCGCTCGCTGTCGGAAGCTGTGGAAGCGCCCTGGGCGATCAGATCCTGCAGGCCGGGGACCAGCGCCTCCGAAGCCTGGTAGTCGAACAGGCCGCCTACCACCAGTGTCATCATGGTGGCGGGGTCAGTGCCGACCATGGAGTAGCTGTTGGAGATCATGTCATAGTCGCGGCTGAGATAGTGCTCCAGCCACACGCTCATCTCCTGGACCTCAATCTTCATGCTGATGCCGATCTGCGCCAGCGCCTGCTGCCAGATCACCGCGATGCCCTCGAAGGGACCGGCCATGCAGTACATGGTGAAGTCAAAGCCGTCAGCGTAGGAGGTGGTGGCCAGCAGCGCCTTGGCCGCCTCAATATCATATGTACCGTCGTAAACGTCCTGATAATACTTCGCACCGGCATGGACCACACCCAGGGAGGGCGAGGCATAGCCGTAGAACACCTCGTCGGCCATGGTCTGGGTGTCCAGGCACATAAACATGGCCTTGAGCACATTTTCCTCCTGGAACGCGGGCACGTTGTGCAGGCCGATTTCAAAGAGGTAGGTGGAGTTGGAGGTGGGAGAGGTCACGACCTTCAGACCGTCCGCGGCCTCCACGTCCTCGGCGTAGGAGGCGTCCAGGTTGTAGATCAGGTCGATATCGCCGGCCTTCAGGCTGGTGATGGCGGTGGTGTAGTCGGCCACGAACTTGATGGTCAGGCCGTCCAGCTGCACGTTGGCGGCGTCCCAGTAGTCGGCGTCCTTCTCAAAGACCACCGCGTCGTTGGCCGTGTAGGACACAAACCTGAAGGGGCCGGTGCCGTTGAGGGTACTGGAATAGGTGCCGGGGTCCTGCTGGGAGGACACGATGGCCAGCGAGGAGAAGGAATCCAGCAGCGCCGGCGCCGGCGCGCTCAGGGTCAGCCGCACGGTGTGATCATCGGGGCATTCGATGCCGGCGATGGAAGAGAAATAGCCCGCCCGCCAGCAGCCGTTGTCCGGGTCAACCGTGTACTCAATGGTGTACTTGACATCCTCCGCAGTGAAATCGGCGCCGTCGTGGAACTTGACGCCCTCGCGCAGCTGGAACTCGTAGCTCAGGCCGTCGTCGGAGACCGTCCACGACGTAGCCAGACCCGGTGCGTACTCCATGTCGGCGTCGATGTAGAGCAGAGTCTCCATGCAATTGTTATTGATGAGGCAGAGATACGTTGTCTGCTGGTTGGTGAAGGGGTCAAAATCGTTGATCTCGTCCAGGTTCGCGATGGTCACGGTCTGCCCGCCGGCGGGCGCCCCTGTGCCTGGATTCGTACTGGAGGGCGCTTCGGCATCGCCGCTGCCGGCGGACGCGTTACTGGAGGGGCTGCTGTTTGCCGGCGTGTCGTCCGTGCCGCCGCAGCCCGCCATCAGGCCCAGCAGCATTGCCAGCACAAGGAGCAGCGAGAGCATTTTTATTTTCTTCATGGTGTCCATCCTTTCCAGTTCTGTAATTGTCGGCTTTCCTTCCAAAACAATGCCCTGGAGGCACCGTGCGCAAAATCAGCCGTCCTCCTCCGTGATGATCGCCCGGGCGGGGGCGCAGCTGGTGATGGGGAACTTGGGGGTAAGCACCGTCAGCTTGCAGCGAGGCGCGGTACACTTCTCCAGGTCCACCATAGGACCGGCCATGAGGATATCGGCGGCGTAGAACTCGTCAAAGAAGTCCTGCGGGTCCTCCAGGCAGTCCCAGCGGGCGGTGTCGCCGCCGAGAATAAAGGGCTTTTTGGCGATCAGCCACTCCATGGCGGCCTTGGTGAAATAGGGCGCGTACTTGAGGTTGTCCGGATGGAACCAGTAGCGCCCCCAGCCGGTGCCCACCAGGATAGCGTCGCCCTCCCGGATCTCGCCGGCGTTGGCGCAGCTCTCCAGGTCCTTGACGGTGATGGGACGGCGGCCCATGGCAGGATCCATGTCCCACAGGCCCACATTCAGCACCACGCAGGGCGCATCGATGAGCTTTTCCACCGGCACCTCGATCAGCGGATAGCTGTTGCCGTTGCCATAGTTGTGGGCCGGTGTCTCCAGATAGGTGCCTGTCTGGCTGTGGAGGCCCTCGAAAATCTCGCAGCCCACGGTCCTGCCATCCAGCCAGGGGATGGGCGGAAGCGGCTTGATATGGATTTCCGGGAACGGCGCCTCGTAGTTCCACATCCCCTTGTTGATGATACCGGTAATGTCGATGATCCGCTTCATAACATTTTCTCCTTTTCTTTTATGTTGAATTTTACAGTACGCTCCAGTTCAGGGCCGGGAATTGCCGGGGAAACAGACGGAAAACGCCGAATTTTTTCATGTCTCTGTGTTTAATAATTTGTTAATAAGTTTAATAACAGATAAATCTGGTTCTTACAAGCAATACTATACTCGCCAAGTTTGCAAATGTCAAGACGATTTGCCGGTGATTTTGAAAATAATGCCGTTTAATTGTAGAAAAACTATTATATTCTTTGTTTAATGTGCTGAATTTTTTCTTTTTTGCAAAAGTGCCTTGACAATTTCGTCATTGCGCCGTATTAATTAAATCAAGAAATTAATAGGAAAGGGTGATCGTATGACCGGTCGCATCAACCATTTGAGAGAGCTGTTTTTTGCCGATGCACACAAGCAGTACCGGGTCGAGGACCTGGGCCTGTCCATTCTCAGCGAGGAGACGGAAAAGCTCCCCTTCGCCATCCGCAAGGCCATGGCCTTTGACCTGGCGCTGGAGAAGATGCCCGTCTTTCTGCTGGAGGGAGACCTCATCTGCGGCGGCAAAACGCTCTACACGCTGCCCGCGTACATCACGGACGAGGAGATCCGCTGCGGCAACCACAACATGGAGTGCGGCGGCTATAACCACCAGCACGACAACTGCTTCAACCTGGGGCAGGACGCCCGCGGCTTCGGCCTCAACGACAGCTCCATCCCCGCCTACTACAAGATCCTGCCCATGGGCATCCCCGCACTGATCGCCGACGCCGAGCGCCGCATGGCCCAGACCGACGATCCCGACAAGATCACCTATTACGAGTCGGTGGTCCGGGCCAACCGCGCCAGCCTCAAGCTGATGAAGCGCTACGAGGACCTGTGCCGCCAGCAGGCCGCTCAGGCCGAGGGCGGGCGCCGCGCCGAGCTGGAGACCATGGCCGCCAACATCGCGCAGCTTCAGAAAGGCGCACCCCAGACCTACTGGCAGGCGGTGCAGCTGCTCTACTTCATCCAGTTCCTCATCTGGGTCGAGGGCGGCTACCTGATCCCCCTGGGCCGTCTGGACCTGACGCTCCAGCCCTTCCTGACCCGGGACATGGAGGCCGGTGCTATCACCCGCGACTTCGCCTTTGAAATCCTTGAGGCCTTCTTCATGAAGCTGAACTACGAGGTGGACCGCACCCACGGCGAGGACATCCGCATCAACAGCGACACCGGCCAGTCCGTCACCATCGGCGGCTGTGACCCGCTCACCGGCGCGCCCACCTACAACGACCTGACCATGATGATCCTGGACGCCAAGTGCGATATGCGCGTCACCGACCCCAAGGTCCACCTGCGCGTCAACGCCGGCACGCCCGCGGAGATCTGGCAGAAGGCTGCCTACCTCAACAGCCTGGGCATGGGCTTCCCCACCTACGAGAACGACGACGTCATTATTCCCGCCTTCCTCAAGCACCCGGAGTACACCGTGGAGCACGCCCGGGACTACGCCGCCTCCGGCTGCTGGGAGATGACCGTCCAGGGCCGCGCCCTCAACCGCAACGTTGGCGGCGTCTGCGCCCTGCGGATGGTGGAGTTCGCCCTGAACGACGGCCACTATGCCCTGGGCACCCCCGGCGCGGAGACCGCCATGGGCCTCATTGACGGCCGCTGCGGCGCCCCCACCGGCCCGCTGGAGTGGTTCAGCACCTACCCCAAGTTCCTCAACGCGGTCAAGGTGCAGATGAAGCACTATATCGACATGGTGACCACCTATGTCAACCGCTCCATGCTCTCCCCCTCCCCCTTCTACTCCTCAATGCTGGAGGGCACGCTGGAGTCCGGCCGGGACTTTGACGAGTGGGGCGCGCTCTACAACGAGGTGGACTTCCAGCTGGCGGCCCTGTCCAACGCGGCCGACGCGCTTTACGCCATCCGCAAGCTGGTGTATATCGACAAAGCCTATACCCTGCGCCAGCTCAACGACATCCTCCTTGCCAACTGGGAGGGCCACGAGGACCTGCGCCAGCGCATCCTCAACGAGTTCCCCAAATTCGGCAACAACAATGCCGAGGTGGACGCCATCGCCAACGATCTGCTGGCCTTCTACGTCCGGGAAGTCACCAAGCATCACAACGCCGCGGGCCAGACCTACCGCGCCCGGATCTCCAGCGCCACCTCCTATGTCTACGGCTCCCGCGTTCTGGGCGCCTCCGCCGACGGCCGGCGTGACCGGGAGTTCTACGCCGACAACCTCTCCCCCATGATGGGCGCGGACCACAGCGGGCCCACCGCCATCGTCCTCTCCTGCGGCAATCTGGACATGAGCGGCTGCGCCGGCGGCGCGGTGCTGGATCTGAAGTTCCACCCCTCTGCCCTGACCACCGAGGAGGGCCGCGAGAAGTTCATCGCCCTGCTGAAAACCTACTGCAAGCTGGGCGGTATGCAGGTGCAGATCAACGTTCTGGACAACAAGGTGCTCCTGGACGCCCAGCAGCATCCGGAGAACTACCGCGACCTGATGGTCCGCATCTGGGGCTTCTCCGCCTACTTCGTGGCCATCGACAAGCATTGGCAGGACCATATCATCGCCCGGTCCACCCTGGCGCTCTGACCGGCGGGAAAGGGGGCGCGCGTCATGGCGCATTCCGCCAGAATTTTCGACGTCAAGCACTTCGCGGTCCACGACGGGCCCGGCATCCGCACTACGTTCTTCCTCATGGGCTGCCCGCTGCGCTGCCTCTGGTGTCAGAACCCCGAGTCCCAGCGGGACGAGGACGTCATCACCTTCACACAGATGAAGTGTATCGGCTGCGGGGCCTGCGCCGCGGCCTGCAGCAGGCTGGACCAGGCGCTCCGGCTGCCCCGCGCCCAGTGTACGCTCTGCGGAAGCTGCGTCGCGGCCTGCCACGCCGGCGCGCGCCGCTTCGGCAGCCAGACCTACACGCCGCAACAGGTGCTGGAGGCGGCGCTCCCGGAGCAGGTCTTTTTTGACGCCTCCGGCGGCGGCGTCACCTTCTCCGGCGGCGAGTGCCTGACCCACGCGGCGTTCCTGGAGGAGACGCTGCAGCTGCTGAAGGCGCACAGCATCCACACGGTGCTGGACACCTGCGGCGCGGTCCCGGAGGAGGCCGTCCTGCGGACGATGCCCTATACAGACCTTTACCTCTACGACCTCAAAAAAATGGACCCAGCGCTCCACAGGGCCTACACCGGCCTGGACAACCGCCAGATCCTCCACAACCTGGAGCTGCTCTGCAAACGGGGCGCGTCCGTGGTAATCCGGGTACCCCTGATCCCCGGCTATACCGACAGTCCTGAGGATCTGCACCGGATCGGCGCGTACATCCGGGATACGCTCCATGGCCGGATCGTCCGCTGTGAGCTTCTGCCCTATAACAAGCTGGCGGGCTCCAAATACGGCAACAAGACCATCTGGTCCGACTACACCCTGGGCGCGTATCCGCTGCCGGAGCTGGAGCCCCAGGACCGCGGCCAGCTGGCCGCGCTGGCGGACATCCTGTCCTCCTACCAGGTCCCCGTGTTCGCCGAAGCCCTTTGACCCCCAATCCGCCCGCAGACGGGAGCGCTCCCGTCTGCGGGCGGACCGCTTTGGGACCCGCGTGCCAAAGCGCCGCTTTCCACCATGGACAGCGGGCGGATATGCTGATATAATATAGGAAAATTGAAACCACAGAAGAGAGCGATTGGTCTATGAATCCTGCCGCCTTTGCCACCCGGCAAAAAAACGCCCGCCGCATCCTCGGCCACATCATCAACAACGGTGAAACCTCCCGGTTGGCCCTGGCCGGCGCCCTGGGGCTGAGCACCGCCACCGTCACCAATATCGTGACGGAGCTGCTGGAGCGGGACCTCCTCTATGAAAGCCGCCAGGAGCACTCCCTGGTGGGACGGAAATCCACGCTGCTCCAGTTCAACAGCCGCCTGCACCACGTCCTCACGGTCCAGATCGCCACGGGGCCGGACAAGGAGACCGTCCATATGGCCGTCTGCGACCTGCGCGGACAGGTGCTCTCCAGCGCGTCCACGGTATTCGCCATTAAAGTCACCCAGGACCGGCCTCAGGGAACCGTCCTGCGGGACCTGATCACGCTGATCCAGGACTTCATCCGCCGCCAGCCGGAGGAGATCACCGCCCGCCTCTACGGCGTGGGCATCAGCGTGGGCGGCATGGTCAATGCCGCCCAGACCGTGGACGCGCAGATCATCAACTGGAAAAACATGAACCTTGCCATGCCCCTCCAGGCCGCGCTGCATATCCCGGTGTATGTGGAGGGCATCACCCGCGTCAAGGCGCAGTATGAGACGCGCTTTCTCGACCCCTCGGAAAAGAATGTGCTGTATCTGAACCTCTCCTCCGGCGTGGGTATGGTGCATTTCTTCAACGGGCAGATGGTGGCGGGCCAGAACGGCATCGCCGGCGAGGTCGGCCATATCTCCCTGAATCTGCGGGGGCCTCAGTGCTACTGCGGCAACCGCGGGTGCTTCGAGCACTACTGCGGCATGCACAATATCCTCCAGCGCGCCGCCGCCCTGCTCACCGAGGCCAACCGGGACGACTGCTTCTATGAGCTGGCCGTGCGCCAGAAGGAGCCGCTGACGGCGGAGCTGCTGTTCCGCGCCCGGGAGATGGGCAGCCTGGTGGTCCATGACCTGCTCTGCGATATTTCGGAGTACCTGGGCGCCGGCCTGGCGGCGCTCTACAACATCTTCGACCCCGACCGGGTGATCCTGTCCGGCTATCTGGACGGCGCGGACAATTTTGTCATCGAGAACGCCCGGGCTGAGGCCAACAGCCGGATCATCAACCGCTTCAGCCGCGAGGTCCACCTGACCCGCGCCCACCTGAACGACGCCCAGCTGCATCTGGCCATCGTCGCCTTTGTCCTGACCAAGCTGCTCGATACCATCTACCCGTAGGCCTGAGCAAAGCGCCGTGTGTATCAGGAGATACACGCGGCGCTTTGCTGTCCGGCTTTGGTTCCTGCCGTTTTCCCCTTATTTTTTCCAGGGAAGCGGACGATATTGTTAAAAAGGGCCGCGGCGGCGGCCTGGGGAAGGAGGCCCTTTATATGGGTGAGCTGAGTGTACGCAGGAATCGGGGCTTTTCCGTCCCGCGGTTCCAGGCGGCGGACAAAACGGAGAAAGCCACCGCCTCCGGACCGGCGCGGCGGACTGCCGGACCGGCGGCGGACACCGTCTCGGAGACGCTGCGGCAGCTGATGGGCCGCGTCAGCCAGGCCGAGCGGCAGGTGCGGGAGGGCCGGCGCACCCTGCAGGCCGGAGAGGGCGCGCTGGCGGAGACAGCGGACCTCCTCGCGCGCATGGAGTCCCTGGCTAAGGAGGCCGCGGGCGAGAGCGCGCCGGACCGCGCCGGCCTCCAGAGGCTGCTGGAGCAGCTGCGCGGTGAGCTGGAGCGGATCGTGCAGTGCGGCGTGGACGCCGGCCTCTTTGACGCCGGCGAGGACGGCGGCGGACTCGATGCCCTGGTGGACGCGGTGATGGACAGCCTCCTGACCCGGCGGGATGGTCTGGGCCTCCCCGCCTGGCTGGCGCTGGGGCTGTCGGGCCGCGCGCCGGACCGGGAAGCCCTGCTGGCGGCCCTGGGGGTGGACAGCGCCGCCGGCGGCGCACAGCTGCTTCTGGCCCTGGGGCGGCTCCCGCTGGAGGACAGCCCCGCCGCAGGCTATCTGGCGGCGCTTTACCTGGGCGCGGTCATCGCCGGCGGCGCGCCGTCAGGGAGCGTGGACCCGGCCCAGGCCGCGGAGGGCCTGCGGCAGCTGCTGGAGCTGGCGGCGGAGACAAACCCGCAAGCGCCCTTGCCCGCGGAAAACAGCGCCGCCGCGCCTCTGGCGACGCGGACGGCGGGAAACGTCCAGGCCGCGGGCCGGGACCTGGGCGGGCTGTCCTGGGACGCCCGGGCCGGGACGTGGATCTTCCGGGGCGGCGAGGCCGTGACCTTCCGCACGCTGAACCCGGCGGCGAGCGCGGCCAACCTCCAGCTGGCCGGGGAGGGGCCTGTGACGCTGCACGCGGCGCGCATTCCCCTGCTGGACGCGGCGGCTCCGCAGGTCCAGGCGCGCCTGGCCGGCGAGAACACGCTGGCCCAGGTCCGGCTGGCCTCGGGAACCACGCTCACCCTGGACGGCAGCGGCGTGGCGCGTATCGGCGCGCTGCGGGGCGATGCGGGCAGTGTCCTGCGGCTGCACGGCGGCGCGGTGCAGCTGCCCGCTGGAAAAGCCGGAGCCCTGACGATGCCGGTGGTGGTGGACGGCCCCGCCTCCCTGTTGGCGGCGGCGGGAAGCGACGTGCGCAATGCCCGGGGCGAGCCGCTGGAGCCGCTGGACATCCTCTGGAAAACCCTACTGCCGGACTGGCGCGCCGTTACGGCCCTGGCGGTGGACGGGCGGCAGAGTCCGCTGCAACTGCGCGCCGACGGCCCGCTCTCACAGCTGCGGCTGTGGCTGTGGAAGGGCAGCGACGGCCAGGGCTACCCCGCCTACACCATCGTCCTCTGGGGCCGGGACGAGGCCGGCGCGCTGCGGACCCGCTACACCTATGTGCGCTGGGACCGGCGGCATGCGGCTTTCCAGCCGGTGGAGATGTATCCGAACCCCTTCACCGTTACCGGCGGCGAGGCGGACACCGACTGGCGCTACGAGGAGGAGACCCAGACCCTCCGCATCCTCACCAGCCAGGTGACCGCCCTCGCCGGCGGCGCCGGGACTGACGCCAACCAAACGCCCTTCAGCGGGCGCATCGTCCTGGAGGACAGCCTCGGCGCGGCGTCACTGACTCTGGAGGGCGTGACATGCCGGGTCACGGCCGGCCGGGCCTTCGGCCTGGGACGGGAGAACGACGTGACGCTCCTGCTGCGGCGGGGCACCGAGAATATTTTCGAGAGCGGAACGGGCTGCGCCGGCATCTCCCTGGGGGCCGGGACCTCCCTGCTCATCGACCAGACCGGCGATCGGAGCGCCCCCGACGGTGTCCTCAACGCCGCCGGCGGCACGGGCGGCGCGGGCATCGGGCGGGACCGAGGCGCGGCCCAGGGCCGGCCCGGACTCATCTGCATCCGCGGCGGCGCGATCACCGCTGTCGGCAGCGGCGGCGGGGCAGGCATCGGCGGCGCGCTGGGCGCGCCTGCGGGGGACATCCGCATCCAGGGCGGCCGAGTCCGGGCCGAGGCCGCCTGCTGCGCTGCGGCCATCGGCGCGGGCATCCAGGGCGCCTGCGGCGATATCGCCGTCACCGGCTCGGCCCGGATCGTCCAGGCCCGTGGGAACATCGGCGGGTGCCTCTTCGGCGGCTGCGGGAAGGTCCAGGTGTCCCCCGGCACCAACCTGGTCGGGACCCGGCTCTGGACCCAAAGGGGCCTCACGGTGCAGATGGGCGAGGCCTCGTTGACGCTGCCCCGCTTCCAGCTCTCCGCCCGCGCGCTGCGGCTGGACGGCCTGAGCCTCGCCACCCGGGAGGCGGCGCGGAGCGCCGTGGCCGTCCTGGCGGCGGACCGCCGCCTGACCGCGTGGCTCCAGGGGGCCTACGGCGCGATGCACAGCCAGCTGGGCCAGAGTCTCAGCGGCCTGTACAGCGTGCGGCAGTACCTCCGCGTGGTCCGCGACACCGAGGAGGCCGGCGCGCTGCTGCTGGACGTGCGCGAGGTCCTCCGCAGCGCCCCCTCCGCCGCTTTCCTGAGCCGCCATGCGGCGGAGAACGTGGACCGGCTGCTTCGCTGAGAGACCGGGGGTTGTAGTTTGTTTTCCTATATTGGGTCCATCGCGCTGGCAGTGCTCTCCAACGTGGCGTACCACATCTGTGCCAAGTCCGCGCCGGAGGGCATGCACCCCCTAAATAGTGTCTACTGGAAATTTTGGGATGAACAGTTGCTCCTAAAATTTATATGAAGTCAAAATATTTTCGCAGTTTTCCAAGGAGGGCGGTTTTGAAGAGTAAATATAGTAAGTGAATTTACACGAATTGCGCACCCTTACTGTATACGAAGAAAAGCGGTGGAATATCATGCCTCGCAGGCTTTGCGGCGCAAGGGTTTCGGGAAGCAGAAGAATGAAGCAGAACAGCACAGAACACGCTAAAGGGAAAATATAAGGGAAAAGAGCGGATAGATTGTGACGCCTTAGACCACCTTATTCATCATCATCTGGCATAAGTCCGGGCCATTTCCCGCACATCGTCCGGCGCAATGCCCAGCGCCTCCGCAACAGAGGCAAGCCCAAGCTCATCCAGCGCGGCCAGTTCCGCCCCCATCTCCCACAGGCTCAGGCTGAGGCCGTCAGGGTCTGGCTCCATCTCGCGGGCCAGTCTCACGCGCTCCAGGCGGTCAAACAAGTCGGCATTGTTTACCTCCATCGTGGTCACCTGCACAGTGCGGCCAGCACGCCGGCTAATTCCGCATAATCGTCCCGGTCGGTGATAACATTCACAATTTCCCCGTCTGGCCGTTCCTGAAATGCCCGGATAGCCCCGCAGGGGTCGGTGTTCAGCACTTCCCCGCTTGCGAGGGTCAGGGCCATGCGGACGGGCCTGGAACGCTCCAGGCGCTCCCGCATGGCCTCCAGCTGCCTATCTATGTTCATCCTGTTCCAACTCCTTTATCAGCTTTTCCAGCTCGTTCAGCTTGGCTTGTTGGTCGTCAACCCGGATTGCGCCCAGGCAGACGTTACAGCCATACAACAGCGCATTGGCCGTCTTGGCGTCGATCTCGCCGTTGAGGACCATATTGTTGATTCGGTTCACGGCCCGCCGTACCTCCGTTGACGTGCCCATTTTCAATCGTTTTTTCGGCATATTGTCACCTATGGAAGCGGGGACGCGCAGGCGGTTGCCCACGCGCCCCCTTTGGGTCAGCCCTCGCCGCCGGCGGCGGGCTGGGCCTGGTAGTAGATGGCTTTGGCCTTGTTGTCCAGGACGAACGCGCCGTAGCAGATACGGCCCTCCACCAGCGCGCCGGAAATGCCGGGCGGGTTTTCGTGGATGGTGTAGTCCTCCAACTTGACGGGGGCCACGGTTGCCACGGGATGGCACACCATAAACCCAAAATCAGCCGGGAGGCGGTTTCCGGGATCTTCTGGACGCTCATGCCGTCCAGGGTGGCAATCACGCCTTTCAGCCGCAGGTCATTCCCCACATCGGTCTCCATCAAGATATCCTTGCACTTCTTCAGCAACACATAGACGGTGGGCGTCACCACCAGCACCCGGCCAGCCTCGGGGGCCTCCGTATTGTCCAGAGCCTCGGACGCTGCCAAAATCTCGGTGTAGATGTTGGTAGCGGTCAGGGCTTTGGCGGCGGGCTTATTGCCAGCGTTGGCGCACATCACGCCGAATGTGTGGCCGTCAATCTCGGGGATGCAAACTTCCCTGTTCTGTCTGGCCAGCGCAGACGCCGCCGCAAGCTGCTGGGCGGTTTCGTCCGTGTCCAGCTTGTCAATGGCGAAGGTGAAGGACCTGTCGCGGGTCAGGGTAAATTCCTCGGTGGCGGCGTCCAGGTCGGCCACGGCACCGTACCGGCTCCACTGTGTGGCGCTCTTGGCCCCGGCGCGGTCGTAGTCGTTCATGGCTGCGGTGGTGATCTTGTACACCTTGATGGTGTGTGCGCCGTTCCAAGAAAAATCGGTATTGGTCAGCAGGGATTTTTTAGACTCCGTGCTGAATTGTTCATCGACATAAGGCAAAAACTTCTCTACCAGGTCGATAGCCATAAAATCAC
>JAAWBZ010000166.1 GCA_022792945.1 Oscillospiraceae bacterium
GTAAAGCCCTGGTCATAGGGGGAGATGTTGCTCAGGTCGATATTGACAGCAACGTCTGACAGGACGGCAATATGGTTCTGCCCACCGAGCAGCGGGGAAGAGAAGCTCGGGTCCTCCGCCAGCTCTTCCATCAGCGGCTGGTCGTTGGTCATGTCGTTGTCCTCGACCGTAATGGCGCGAAGGATTTCACGATTGGTGGTCATTTGCAGCATAATGTCCTTGACATGCTCCGGGTTATCGGTACCCTCAGCCGCAAGCAACCAGGTGCCGCCCCAGTAGAAGGGCTGCGGGCCGGAGCAGGCTGCCCAGTCGTCGTCCGCGTCGGTGCCCTCAACGTTCGGCTGGATGCACACGCCAAGGCCCCACGCCGGAAGGAAGAATCCAAAGACCTTGCTGTTTGCGCCCATATCCTGGTTCCATTCGTCAATCCACTGGCCGCCGACCTTATGGTTCAGCCCCTCGTCAGTATATTTCCGGGACTGCTCGACCCACTTCATAATGTTGGGATCCACCACAGCGGCGTTCCCGTCCACACATGGGGCAGAAACATTGTTGGAAAACACACGGTAAGTATCCGCGCGGGAGGAAACCATGTAATAGCCCGCCGCTTTCATCTTTTCAGCGGTCGCGTCAAACTTGTCCCAGTCGGAAACCGCTTCGTTCACGGTATCCGGGTCGTCCGTACCAAGCACCTCCTGCGCGATCGAACGGCGGTATACGAACATGCCCGGCGTCGCCTGATAGCTCAGGCCGCGGATCTCCCCGTCCGAGCCGGTCGCCGCTTGAAGGGTGTATTTGTACTGGTTCGCGATATCCGCGTCGGTGATCCCCAGCGAAGAGATCGGAGCCGCCGCGCTGACGTCCGGGTCGGTATATTTCATGATGTAGTCGGCTTCCGCCAGAAAGAGGTCGACCTTTTCATCCGCCGAAGCGCTGCTTTGCTTGATCAGGGCCTCATCCAGCTTCTGCTGGTATACGCCGTCCTGGTTCGGGTTGATGATCCAGTGCACCTCTGTGCCATCCTCCAGATAGGTCACGGACAGGTCGTTCGAGGTCTTGCTGACGCTGGGATAATAGGCGTTGAACTTCCGCTGGAATTCGTTATTCCAGACGTAGATGTTGACGACCTTGCCTTCCTCCGCTGTTTCCCCGCCGGAACCATTGCTGTCTCCGCCGCCGCAGCCGCTCAGCATCCCGGAGAGCATGACCCCCGCGAGCAAAGCGCTCAATAACTTTTTCTTCATCATCTTTGACGCCTCCTGTTTTGAATTTGCTACAGCATTTCTGCTGTATGTTATCTCTTATTATAAAGTAGCAGCCGGGTTGTGTATACAAAATCCAACAAACAAATATCAAATCCATGCCGAGTTTTAGAGGGTGCTACAAAAAGCGCTCCTGTCAACCGGATTTAAAGCCGGTTTCTATGCTTGACAAAACAGCAGATCCATGCTACATTGAAAGCACAAAACCTGACACGGGGGGTGCTGTTATGGGCGATTTTCAGGGCTGGAAGCCCATTGAAATTGACGAGGAGCGGGAACCTGCCAACCACCGTGAGCCGGGGGAGGAATTTCTGTTCTACCGCGCGGTCGCGGCCGGGAATATCGATGCCGTACAGGAAAACTGTGCACGCGGCGCGTTTGAAAACACGGAGGGGGTAGGGCGGCTTTCCGAAAACCCGGTCACCAATATGCGGTATCATTTTGTGGTAACCGCGGCGCTGATCACCCGGTTTTGCATGGAGGGCGGGATGCCGGTTGAAGAAGCCTTTGTGCTGAGCGACGCCTACATCCAGAAGATGGACCGCTGCACGCAAATGGCTGAGATCGTATTTGTCCACGACCAGATGGCGCTTGATTTCGCCGGGCGAATGCGAAGGCGCATCCGGGATGTGGCTGCTTCCAAGCAGGTTTCCGAAGCGATCGACTATATTTATGTACATATTCGGGAACGGATCACCATCAACGACCTTGCGGACGCGATCTGTATTTCGCCCTCGCATCTTTCCCGGATTTTCAAGCAGGAAACCGGCGTTGCGGTCAGCGAATATATTCGCCAGCGCAAGGTCGATATGGCGAAAAACCTGCTGCGGTTCAGCAACTTCGACCTCGCGGATATCGCGGCAACGCTGTCCTACGCTTCGCAGAGCCATTTTATCCAGCAGTTCCGCAGCCAGACCGGCATGACGCCCAAAGCTTACCGGGACAAAAACTACATGAACAACTGGAATGTAAACCGGGAAGGTTCGGGGAACGGATAAACTGCGGGGGGCACTGCCCCCTGCCTCCCGTTCCTGCGCGGAGAGCGCCAAAGGGACTGCGTCTAAAACCGCGCACGGCGCGGGAATAGGGATAGTGGCCTACGGGCTGGACTCCCCCACCGTCGCCTGCGGGCGGGACGGGGGCTTTGGTGCTCCGCTGCCGAAAATGCAGCGTGCCCGCCCCGCCAAAAGGACGGCGGGGCGGGCAGCACACTGCGGCAAATACTTTTTCAGGTTACATATATAGAGTGATTTCAGTGGTATCGGTCAGCAGCTCTTCGGGTACGTAATTTCCGGGGACTTCACTGCCGTTGACGGTAAGCCGTCTGCATCCGCTTTCCTTCCCATCCGGGTTCTCCACAACGATGTGCAGCTTTTTCCCACGGAAATCCTTCCGGATTTCGAGCGTCTTCCACTCTTTGGGAATGGAGGGCGCAATTTTTATGCCTTGCAGGTCAGGGCGCATCCCAAGGATGCCCTCCACGCAGCCAACCATTACCGTGGAAGCCGTCCCCGTCAGCCAGTGTACATGGGAACGCCCGGCGTGCGGGCTGGCCTTCCCTTCGGTGAACTGCCCGTAGCAGTACGGTTCGATCTTACGGATTTCGGCACAGCCGTTCTGCATGGATGGCGCGTTTTCCTTGAAATAGGTAAACGCCCGCTCGCCGTGACCCAGCAGCGCTTCCGCCAGAATCAGCCAGCCCTGCGACTGGGAGAATACCCCTGCGTTTTCCTTCACGCCCGCGTTATAAATGACCGCCAGCGCCCCGTCAAAGCTGTGCGCATGGTACGGCGGATCCATCAGGATCGCGCCATAAGGGGTGTTCAGCCGTTCGTACACGCTGCCCATTGCCTTCCCGGCCTGTTCCGCATCGGCAAGGCCGCTGATAACTGCCCAGCTCTGCGGGTTCAGCCACAGGTTGGCTTCCGGCGCGGTGTGCTCGCCGATGGTTTCCCCGCTCTGGGTAAAGCCGCGGATAAAGCGGTCGCCGTCCCAGCAAAGCGCGTTCAGCTTTTCCCGGAGGGCGGACTGCTCGCGCATCAGCCATGCCAGGTACGCGGCATCCTTCTGACATTTCGCAAACTCCTTGAGGATGGTAAACGCGTAGTAAAACTGGAACGCGACGAAGGAGGATTCCCCGTCTGCGCCAAGCCGCAGGCAGTCGTTCCAGTCGGCGAACAGCCCGGCGGGCATCCCGTGCGGCCCCATGTGCCGGATGGAAAAATCAAGGGCACGTTTGAGATGCTCATAGACGGTCGCCTCCCCGTGGTTCGCAAAGGGGATTACCTCATCCAAGAATGCCGTATTTCCGGTTTCTGCGATGTACTTATAGGCCGTCGGGAACAGCCAAAGCGCATCGTCCGCACGATAGGCCGGGTGCCCGGTTTCCTGCACATATGAGGCATCCTCCGGCGTATCCTCATGTCCGGGATTGTGCGTGAATTTCACCAGCGGCAGGCCGCCGCCGTGTTCCACCTGCGCGGAAAGCATGAACCGCAGCTTTTCCGCCGCTTCCTCCGGGGCAAGATGGATGATCCCTTGAATATCCTGCACGGTATCCCGGTAGCCGTAGCCGTTACGCAGGCCGCAGTAGATAAAGGACGCCGCACGCGACCAGGTGAAGGTGATGAAGCTGTTATACGCGTTCCACGTGTTGATCATGGTATCGAATTCCGGGCACGGTGTTTTCACCTGGAAATGGGAAAGCTTCCCATGCCAGTAATCTGCCAGCGCTTCCAGTTCCCGGCCGCAAACGGCTTCCGGCTCCCGGTATGCATCCAGCAGCGCCGCGCTTTCCGTTTCGTACTTTTCGCCCAGCAGGAACGCTATGGTTTTGGTTTCCCCCGGTTCCAGCGTCAGCACAGCAGACAATGCGCCGCAGCCGTTGCCGTTGTAGTTCAGCGCGTTCCCAAGGTCGCCGCGCGCTACGCCAAGCGGGTTTCCGTAGCCCCGGTATCCGCCGAGAAATTCTGCACGGTCGCCGCAGTAGGAGGACAC
>JAAWBZ010000060.1 GCA_022792945.1 Oscillospiraceae bacterium
AAGGCCAAGATTGAGCTCTCCGGCGTCACCACCACCAACATCAACCTGCCCTATATCACCGCCGACGCCACTGGCCCCAAGCATCTGGACGTCACCCTGAGCCGCGCCAAGTTCAACGAGCTGACTGCCCATCTGGTGGAGGCCACCATGGGCCCGGTCCGTCAGGCCATGGCCGACGCCGAGCTGAAGGCCGAGGACCTGAGCAAGGTGCTGCTGGTGGGCGGCTCCACCCGCATCCCCGCCGTGCAGGAGGCCGTCAAGGGCATCACCGGCAAGGAGGGCTTCAAGGGCATCAATCCCGACGAGTGCGTGGCCGTCGGCGCAGCCATCCAGGGCGGCGTCCTGGGCGGCGACGTCAAGGGCCTGCTGTTGCTGGATGTGACCCCGCTGAGCCTCGGCATCGAGACCATGGGCGGCGTCATGACCCGCCTCATCGACCGCAACACCACCATTCCCACCAAGAAGAGCCAGATTTTCTCCACCGCCGCCGATAACCAGACCAGCGTGGAGGTCCATGTCCTCCAGGGTGAGCGGGAGATGGCCGCCTACAACAAGACCCTGGGCAAGTTCCAGCTGACCGGCATCGCCCCGGCCCCCCGCGGCGTGCCGCAGATCGAGGTGACCTTCGACATCGACGCCAACGGCATCGTCAACGTCTCGGCCAAGGACCTGGGCACCGGCGCGGAGCAGAAGATCACTATCACCGCCTCCTCCAACCTCTCCAAGGAGGATATCGACAAGGCTGTCAAGGAGGCGGAGCAGTACGCCGCCGAGGATAAGGCCCGCAAGGACGAGGTGGACACCCGCAATATGGCCGATCAGGTCATTTACCAGACCGAAAAGACCCTCAGCGACGTGGGCGACAAGGTTTCCGACTCCGACAAGGCGCCTGTGCAGGCGGCGGTGGAGAAGCTGAAGGAGACCGTCAAGGGCAGCGACGTGGCCGCCGTCAAGGCCGCCACCGACGAGGTGCAGAAGGCACTCCAGGCCATCGGCGAGAAGATCTACGCCGCCACGGCCCAGGCCCAGGGCGCGCCCGAGGGCGCGTCCGGCCCCCAGCAGGGCGGCGACGACGGCGTGGTGGACGCCGACTACGAGGTCGTGGACGACAACTGATAAGAGGAACTGCGACCACAGCCCCCGCGGCCATTGCCCGGGGGCTGCGGCGCGAGACAGCCATCAGAGGTGAGACCATATGGCAAATGAGAATAAAAGAGACTACTACGAGGTCCTGGGCGTGGAGAAAAACGCCTCGGACGCAGAATTAAAAAAGGCATACCGCAAGCTGGCCATGAAATACCACCCTGACCAGAACCCCGGCGACAAGGCCGCCGAGGAGCGGTTCAAGGAGATCAACGAGGCCTATGAGGTCCTCTCCGACCCGGACAAAAAGGCCCGGTACGACCAGTACGGCTTCGCCGGCGTGGACCCCAACTTCAATCCCGGCTTCGGCGGGGGCGGCGGCTTCGGCTTCGGGGACCTGGGGGATATCCTGGGGGACTTCTTCGGCGGCTTCGGGGGCTTCGGCGGCGGGGGCAGCCGGCGCAGCGCGCCGCAGAAGGGGCAGAACATCACCGCCCAGGTGGAGATCACGTTTGAGGAGGCCGCCTTCGGCACGGAAAAGGAGATCACCATCCCGGTGGTGGAGAACTGCGCCAAGTGCGGCGGGACCGGATGCAGGGACGGCGCCGCGCCGGAGACCTGCCCGGAGTGCCGCGGCACCGGCACGGTGCGCACCACGCGGCAGACGGCCTTCGGCACCTTCGCGCAGCAGAGCGCCTGTCCCAAGTGCGGCGGCACGGGCCAGCTCATCAAGGACCCCTGCCCCACCTGCAAGGGCAAGGGCAAGGTCCGCCGGAATAAAAAGCTCTCCGTCCAGATCCCCGCCGGCATCGACAGCGGCCAAAGCGTCCGGGTCCGGGGCGAGGGCAACGTCGGCTCCCACGGCGGGCCGCGGGGCGATCTGCTGGTGGCAGTGGCGGTGAAGCGGCACAAGCTGTTCCGGCGGGACGGGGCCAACGTGCTTTGTGAAATGCCCATTACCTTCACCCAGGCGGCCCTGGGCGCGGACATCGAGGTGCCGACGCTGGATGGAAAGGTCCGCTACCACGTCCCTGAGGGGACGCAGACCGGCTCGACCTTCCGCCTCAAGGGCAAGGGCATGTACTACGTCGGGTACAAGACCCGGGGCGATCAGTACGTAACGGTGGTGGTGGAGACGCCGACCAGTCTGACGCGGGAGCAGAAGGAGCTGCTGCGGAAGCTGGAGAACACCGCCGGTGAGGAGACCCAGCCCAAGCGCAAGGGCTTCTTCGAGAAGCTCAAAGACAACTTCGAGAGCTGATCAGAAAAGCCCCGCCGGCCTTTTCAAAGGCCGGCGGGGCTTTTTAAACGGGGACGTCGTGCCTGCCGGCGGTACGGACCTGGCGCACCGCGCCCGCCAGCAGGATCAGCACAAAGCCTCCAAATATGCCGCCCGTCCATGGCAGACGCGCCGCCAGCAGAAAATCATACAGCCCGTGCAGAATCACCGGCAGCCACAGCGCCTGCGCCTGATATTTTTTATGCAGCCGCCGGCAGTTCTCGGCCAGCGCCGCGTCCCGGCAGCGTGCCGCCGCGTCGGCGTACCGCTTGGCGCAGCCGTAGTAAAACCCCATGAACACCGCG
Organism: Oscillospiraceae bacterium; assembly: GCA_022792945.1. GTDB lineage: Bacteria > Bacillota > Clostridia > Oscillospirales > Oscillospiraceae > Avoscillospira_A. Next base: position 2,668 of record JAAWBZ010000060.1, read on the forward strand.
AACGCCGCGTGCCCCGGGATGGCCGTCACCGCCCGCAGCGCCGCCGTTCGCAGCGTGCCGTCCCCGGCCACGTAGAGCAGGTTTTCCACCGCCGCGAAGCCCATGGACACGAATACTGCGTAGACGATCCCGTCGAAGCGGTAGTTGAACGCCGCGTCCTGCCAGGACAGCCGCCGCAGGAAGAGGAATTTGCAGCCCTCTTCCGCCAGCGCCACCACCGCGAAGCAGTAGACCGCCGTCCGCACCGGCCCCGCCGCCGGCAGCAGCGCCAGGAGCCAGCTTCCCAGCCGCTCCCAGGCCGCGGCGGGAAGCACCGAGACCGCCCCGCCCAGGAGCAGCTTTAAAAGCAGCCGCGGCGGTTCCTTTTCCACCTTGTCCTGGCGGTAGATGTAGACCAGCAGCGCCGCCGGGGGAATGACGGCGGCAAAGAGCAGGATCTGGCTGAGCGTTCCCATGGCGCCGCCCCCTTTCCCCGTTTTTCCCTATCATACCACATCGCGCCGCAGCCGTAAACCCGGGAAAATCGTTCGCAAGTTTCGTCCGCCTCCGCCGGTCCTTCGAGGGTTGGCGGGGCGGTTTTGTGTGTCCGGCTATTTCCCGACAGATTGTACCCGGTGGACAAGAAAAGCGCGGTATTGTATAGTATTACCTGCAAATACCAAAGAATTCCAATGGGAAAGGAGAACGACTATGTACCCATGGAAGCGGGGCCTGCGGCGGCTGGGCGCGGCGGAGGCTCCGGGACCGGCGGCGATGCTGCCGCCGCCGGCGGAGGTGGCGCTGCCCCTGCTCTGGGGCGAATCGGCCCTGGTCCGGCCCGGGGACCATGTCTACCTGGGCCAGCGGGTGGCGGACGGCAGCGGCGACACCGTGCCGCTCCACGCCAGCGTCTCGGGCCGTGTGGCGGCGGTGGCCCCGCGGGCGTGCGCTGGCGGGGAGCGGTGCATGGCGGTGGTGCTGGAGAGCGATGGGGCCATGGAGCCGGACCCGGCCCTTCGGCCCCAGCCGCTGCTGGACGGGCTGTCCGACGCCCTGCTCACCACGCTGCTCTTTGAGAGCGGCGTCCGTCTGCCCGGGGGCCTCCCGCTGGCCGCGGCGGTGGCTGACGCCGGGCCGGGCGTCCAGACGCTGATCCTCAGCGCCATGGACCTGGAGCCGACCCTCTGCGCCGAGAACGCGGCGCTGCGCTTTGAGACCGAGGACGTCCTCAGCGGCCTCCACGTCCTTGAGCGCCTGACCAGGCCGCTGCGGATGGTGCTGGCGGTGCCGGCGGGGCAGAAGGAGGCTGTCCGCACCGCCCGGCGCTGGACAGGCCCGCGACTCCAGCTGGCCTGCGGGCCGGATATCTACCCCAGCGCCCACCCCTGGCAGCTGGCGCGGCGCATCGGAGGCCTTGCCCCTGGAGAGACCGCCCGCAGCAGCGGCGTGCTGGTGGTGCCGGTGTCGGCGGCGGCGGCCGCGGGGCGGAGTGTCTATGGAGGGATGCCGGTGGTGCGTCAGACGGTGTGCGTGGCCTGGGAGCAGGGCCGGACGCTGGTCTCCGCGCCCCTGGGCACGTCATTGGAGACGGTGCTGGCCGCGGCGGAGCCGGGGCCGGGGGAGACGCTGCTGGGCGGGCCCATGACGGGCCGGGCGCTGGAGCGCGCCGCCGTCCCGCTGGTTAAGGGCATGGACGGCCTGACGCGCCTGCCGTCCCAGAAGCGCCGGCGGCAGACGGCGTGCATCCGCTGCGGGCGGTGTGAGGCGGTGTGCCCCGCGGGGCTTCAGCCCTGGCGCAGTCAGCGGCGGGGGGAAGCGCGCGCCTTTGCCGGGTGCATCCGTTGCGGCGCGTGTCAATTCAGCTGCCCCGCGGGGCGGCCGCTGCTCCGGAGCATGGAGCGGCAGGGAAAGGAGGCGGCGGGCGTTGGATGAGACCTTGACCATGGCGCCCTATATACACAGCGACGACAGTACCTTCCTCCGCATGGCCGACGCGGCCATTGCGCTGGTGCCGGCGGCGGCGGGGGCAGTGTGGTTTTTCGGATGGCGGGCGGCGGCGGTGCTGCTGCTCGCTCTGGCGGGGAGCCTGGGGACGGAGGCCCTGGCTGACTGGCTTCTGGAGCGGCGGGGGCTGCGGGACGGCTCGGCGCTGGTATCGGGGCTTTTGGTGGGGCTGCTGCTGCCGGCGGCGTGTCCATGGTGGGCGGCGCTGCTGGGCGGCGCGCTGGCCAGTATGAGCAAGGTGCTCAGCGGCGGGCTGGGGCGGAACCCGGTGAACCCTGCGGCCCTGGCCCGGGTGCTGCTGCTGGCGGTGCCCGGGCTGCGGCCCGCGGCGCTGCGGACGGCGGAGGGGAGCTTCCTCATGGCCTACCGGGACGGCTGCCTGGGCGAGGTGTCGTCTCTGCTGCTGCTGGCGGGGAGCGCGTATCTGGTCCTGCGGGGGCTGCTGCCCTACCGGATCACCCTGCCGGCCCTGGTGGCGTCGTTCGCCGCGGGGCTGTGCATCCCCCGGTGCGACCCAGTGGCGGTGACGGTCTGGGGCGGGACGCTGCTGGGGGCGGCGTATCTGGCGGCGGATTCGGTGACGTCACCCATGGGACAGGCGGCGCAGCTGGCCTACGGCCTGGGGGCCGGCGCGCTGTGCACGCTGGCGGCGTACTATGGCTGGGGCATCGCGGGCGTCTGCTGCGGCATCCTGACGGTGAACCTGGCCGCCCGGGCGGCGGAGGCCGCCTCCAGGGCCGCACACCGGCGCCGCAGCACGGTATAGGGCAGCTTCGGGCGGGCCGGCGGAAGCCGGTCCGCCTTTGGACGCGCCGCCGCCCGCTGTAGAATTTCACGGGAAAACCAAAGCGGGATTCCGGCATTTTGACGGTCGGCTGTTCGTCGGAGCCGGACCGGCGGACCGGCTGGTCCTGGGGCGTTTTCCGTACTTTTTGCCGCGTGGAGCCGGTGGGAGGTTCCCAGGCGGGCCCCGCGCGGCGTCTGGAATTTGTCTGTATGAGACGCGGAATGCCGCTTGTATATATAAGATAAAAATATTCAAAAAGACAGTGTGAACGCCATCGTGCAATGATATTTTGCGTACAAAACCCTGGGAAAACCCAAGCGATGGCTTTACTTAGGTAAACTAAATGAATAAAAAATCATGCGGCGGGAAGCGGGAGGACAGTGGGAGCGGGATTTTCCCCTGCCGGCGCCGAAAAGGGCGGCGCCCCGGAAACCGGGACTTTTTTGGAAAATTTCCAATTTTATCCAACCTGGAAAACTTTGCAAAAGCAGACAATACCCGCTGCCGGCGGCGCGGGCAGGAAGATTTTACATTCCAAAAAATTTGCTTTTTTTCGGACTTGGCTATTGATTTTTTGGGAATCTTAGTACATAATATACAAGCGGAGACGCGGGTAAGGGGTGGAGTATCCTCTGCTGAGCGCAGGCCCTTGGGGCGGCGCGGCCCGCGCGCGCCGCTGGCCGGACGTGTGCTGCCGGGCGGCGCCTGCCGCCGCAGAATTCGCAGCAGGAGGGTAAAGAATGAATTTTCTGTCGGATAATTCCTTGTTGCTTATGGAAAAGTCCATGGGTTTTCTCTGGACCAAGCAGGCCGCGATCCTGGACAACATCGCCAATGTCGAGACACCCAACTATAAGGCCAAGCTGGTCACCTTTGAGGACAGCCTTCGTACCAAGCTGGAGTCCGCCCGGACCTCCCGCAGTCCCCGGGGGCAGGTGCGCCATGTGCTGCAAAATTCCCAGTTTGCCGTCACCGAGCCGCAGGAGGTGGCCCGGATGGACGAGAACGGCGTTAACCTCATCGAGCAGAGCACCGAGCTGGTGCGCAACGCCTATCAGCTCCAGTATGTGCAGCAGGCCATCAGCAATGATCTGGCTGTGCTGCGGTCCGCGATCCGCGGGCAGTAAGCGGGAGGTACATAATTTATGTCGTTTTTGAGCTCCATGAACATCGTCGGTTCCGGCCTCACCGCGCAGCAGCTGCGCCTGGACATCGTGGCCGAGAACATCACCAACGCCAACAACACCCGCACCGAGGGCGGCGGCGGGGCCTACCGGCGGAAAATGGTTGTCTTTGAATCTCGGGAGGGCCGGGATGATTTCCGCATGGCCATGGCCCGGGCGGCCGACGGCCTGACCTCAAAGAGCGGCTTTGCCGCCGTGGGGGAACGGACCTACTACCGCACCTATCCCACCACCCCAGGTGGCCTTGCCGCCAACCACACCTATACCACCTCCGCCGGCGTCCGCGTGGCGGAGATTGTGGAGGATCCCACGGATTTCAAGCTGGTCTACGACCCCACCCACCCCGACGCCAATGAGGAGGGCTATGTGGATCTGCCCAATGTGGACATGGTCAAGGAAATGACCGACGCCATGGCCGCCACCCAGGCGTACTCCGCCGGTGTCACCGCGCTGAACACCCTCAAAGCTGTGGTGGCGAAGGGGCTGGAGATCGGGAAATAAATGCGCGGCGTTCAGACGCGCGGAGCGCAGCGCTCCGCCTTTAGAGTAGAGAGGAATTCATAGTTATGATTACACCAATCACCCATTTGAATCCCATTGACCAGATTCAGACCACTGGCACCGAACGGCGGAAAGCCTATGACATTTCCGATACGCCTTTCGGCGCCATTTTCCAGTCTGCCATCGACAACGTGGTGGAGACCAACGCGGCCAAGGTGCAGGCGGAATACCTGCTGGGCACCGGGCAGCTGGATAACCCCGCAGAGCTGATGACCGCCCAGGCCAAGGAACAGATGGCTGTGGAGCTGCTGATCCAGCTGCGCAACCGGGCGCTGGACGCCTATCAGGAGCTGACCAGGATCAGCATCTAATAATTTCGCCGCGCAGGCGCGTAGGTGTACGGCAGGGGTGAGGAGTATTTGGGCACGAAAGTGAAGTCCGTGTTGGAAAAGGGCAAGGGGGCCGCCCAGAAGGTTCCCAAAAAAATCTGGATTCTCATTGCGGCGCTGCTGGTGGTTGCGGCGGCGGCCATCGTCATTGTCAGCCTGAACAAGGACGACAATTATCAGGTGCTGGTCACCGGCATGAACGCCAACGAGACCGCGGCGGTACTGAATTTCCTGGACAGCGAGGGCGTCACCGGCTATCGCGTGGAGAACAACGACACCGTCCTGGTGCCCGCCGGACAGGAACCGCTTTTGAAAGCGAAGCTGCTGATGGAGGGATATCCCGACTCCGGTTTTGGCTATTCCACCTATTATGACCATGTCAGCGCCCTGTCCACGGAGTCTGAGCGCAATGTGGCCTATCTGACGCTGCTCAACGAGCGCATGGGCGCGGTGGTCCGCTGCTTCGACGGCGTCAAGGACGCCCAGGTGACCATCGCCCAGGGGCAGGACCGTACATATGTGCTGGACAGCAGCAACATCACACCTGCCACCGCCAGCGTCATCGTCACCATGCAGGACGGCGCGCAGCTGACCAAGGAGCAGGCCGCCGCCATCCGCACCCTGATCTCCCGCAGCGTCCAGGGGCTGGAGGTCAGCTCCGTGGCCATCTCCGACCCCTACGGCGTGCAGTTCGACGAGGGCGTGGGCGAGTTCGACACCAGCGACCTCTCGGCGCTGAAGCTGCAGCTGGAGGCGCAGAACAACAACCTCATCCGCAGCGAGGTGCTGATGCTCCTGACCCCCTGGTTCGGGGACGACAACGTCCGCGTGGCGGTCCACTGCACTGTGGACGTCAATAAGGTGACCGAGGAGAGCACCACCTACCGCCAGCCTGATGGCTCGGAGGAGCATGCGGGTCTCATCAACAGCCGCATCTATGACCACGACCTGGTCCGCGGCGAGGACGGGACCTACGGCGGCGTGGTGGGCGCGGAGGTCAACGCCGACCTGCCCAGCTATATGGAGGATACTGCCACTGCCAACGGCGACGAGCGTGAGATCCACATCGGCGGCCAGCAAGACTTCTCCATCGATGAAAATAAGCAGTATATCGAGCACGTCGCCGGCTACATCACCGACTGCACCATCTCCGTCAGCCTCAACAGCACCACCGCCGGCACCGCCGTGGACGTGGCACAGCTGCGCAACCATGTGGCCAATGCGGCGGGCATGACCTATGAGGAGGCCGAGGGCCGCGTGTCCATCGTCTCCATGCCCTTCTACAACCCTGCGGTTCCCGACGAGCCGGAGGAGGAGCCCACAGGATTCTTTGCCACGCTTCTGGGCGATGTGCCGGATTGGGTGCTCCTCGCGGCGGCGGGCGGACTGCTGCTGTTCATCATTCTCCTGGTCGTGATCCTGGTGGCCGTCCACAAGCGCAAGAAGAAAAAGCGCCAGCTGGAGGAAGAGCAGGCCAAGGTAGACGAGCTGGTAGCCCTGATGGAGGTCGGTCAGGCCGCAGCGGCCGAGCCTGTCCAGGGCGGCGCGGATGTGATGGATATCAACACCGAACGGAGCATGGAGCTGCGCAAGGATATCCGCAAGTTCGCAGACGAGAACCCCGAAATCGCGGCGCAGATGATCCGGACGCTGCTGAAGGGAGGCGAGTCGGATGGCTGACAAGGAAGGCGGCAAGGCCCGGTCCAGGGATAAGGACAAAGACAAGGATAAGGACAAGACGCCGGAAAAGGCGCCGGCCAAGCCCGCGCCCCCGAAGCCGGAGGTCAAGCTGACCTCCGCCCAGCGCGCCGCCGCGGTCATCGTGGCCCTCGGAGCGGAGAAGGCATCCAAGCTCTATAAGCACATGGACCCGACCGAGGTGGAGCAGCTGACCCTGGAGGTCGCCAAGCTGGGCTACCTGGACTCCGAGACCACCGAGGAGGCCCTCACCGAGTTCCACAAGATGTGCCTGACCAACAAGGCCGTTACCGAGGGCGGGCTGGAATACGCCCGGGCCGTCCTGGAGAAGGCCTACGGCGCGCAGGCCGCCGACGATATGCTCAGCAAGGTCACAAAGACCCTGAAGAACCGCGAGTTCTCCTTCATGAGCAAGGCGGACGTCAAGTCCCTCTTCTCTGCCCTCAACAGCGAGCGTGCCCAGACCATCGCCCTGGTGCTCTCCTATATGGACGCCGACAAGGCCGCGGGCGTGATCGCCCAGCTGGATGTGGACCGTCAGATCCAGGTGGTCGAGGGCATGGCCAATATCGACAGCGTTTCCCCCTCGGCGGTGAAGATCATCGAGGCGGAGATGAGCCAGAAATTCTCCAACGTCATTTCCAGCGCCCAGGTTAAGGTGGGTGGCATCGACTATGTGGCCGATGTGATGAACAACCTGGACCGCGCCAGCGAGAAGAGTATCTTCGACGGCCTGATGGAGCGCGACCAGGAGCTGGCCGACGAGATCCGCAAGCGGATGTTCGTGTTCGAGGATATCGTCACCATGGACGACCGCTCGGTGCAGCGCTTTGTCCGCGACTGCGACCCGAGGGACCTGGTCCTCGCTCTCAAGGCCGCCAATGCCGAGGTGGGCAACAAGCTCTTTGCCAACATGTCCTCCCGCATGGCCCAGACCATCAAGGACGACCTGGAAATCACCACCAATGTCCGCATGAAGGACGTCGAGGCCGCTCAGCAGCGGATCGTGGATATCATCCGCACCCTGGAGGAGCGCAACGAGATCATCATCCTGAAGGGCGGAAAGGACGATATCATTGCCTAAAATTTTTAAGCACTTTACCAAGCCTGCGGCAGAGGACTTCGTCTTTCCCGACGCGGAGGGCCTCAAGACCCTGGAGGAGCTGCCGGAGCCGGAGGAACCGGTGGAGCTGCCCGCGGACATCGACCCCGGCGGCGATTCCGAGCCGGATGAGGCGGAGGAGGAAGCTCAGGAGCCGGTGAGCTTTGCCCAGATCCAGGCAGAGAAGATCCTGGCTGACGCCCAGCGGCAGGTCCAGGAGCTCCTGGACGAGACACGGGCCAGGGCCGAGGCCGAGGCGGAGGAGATCCGCAGGGCCGCCGAGAATGAGGGCTACCAGGCCGGCTATGCCGACGGTGCCGCCCAGGCCCTCCGGGAGGGCCGCGCCGCCCAGGAGCAGCAGGCGGCGCAGCTGGAGGCAGAGATCCAGAAATTTTTTGACAAGGCCGGTGACCGGCTGGACCGCCACCTGGACGAGAGCGTGGACGACCTCCGCGATCTGGCCCTGGCGGTGGCGGAGAAGGTGGTGAGCGTCAGCCTGCGTAGCAGCAGCGAGGTCATCGCCCGGATGATCCAGGCGGCCATCGACAAGCGCAAGCGCCGGGAATGGGTCCACATCTACATCGCCGAGTGCGACGCCAAGCGCATGGGGCAGGTTCCCGCCGCCCTGGCTGCGGCCCTGACGGGCCTCTCGGACCGGGTGCGGATCATCCCCATGGCTGACGACGAGCCGGGCACCTGCATCGTGGAGATGCCCGACGAGATCATCGACGCCAGCGCCGCCACCCAGATGGGCAACATCCGCTCCCTGCTGATGGACACCCGACCCGGTGCCGGGCCGATTTTCCGGCCGTGATCTTTTGAAGGAGGAAGCTGCATGTCCGTATTCAAGCAGATGGCGCGCCAGGTCTACGGCGCGGAGACATACAGCCTCACCGGGAAGATCGAGAACATTGTGGGCATGTCCATTGAGGCCTCTGGCGGGCGCGCCGCCGTGGGCGATATCTGTAAAATCTACAACGGCGACTCCGGCGGCAAGGTCACGGCGGAGGTGGTTGGCTTTAAAAACGACCACATCCTCCTGATGCCCTACTCAGACATGGCCGGCATCTCTGCGGGTAACTTCGTCCGCAACACCGGCGGGCAGCTGACGCTGCGGGTGGGGGAGTTCCTCCGGGGCCGCATCATCAATGCCCTGGGCCAGCCCATTGACGACAAGGGCGGCTTTGAAGAGGGCTCCTTCTACTGCGTGGGCAGTTCCCATATCAATCCCCTCAGCCGTCCCCCCATCCGCGAGCGGATGGAGTTTGGTGTTAAGGCCATCGACGGCCTCGTCACCATCGGCAAGGGCCAGAGAATCGGCATCTTCGCCGGCTCGGGTGTGGGCAAGAGTACCCTGATGGGCATGATCGCGAAAAACGTCAAGGCCGATATCAACGTCATCGCCCTGGTAGGCGAGCGCGGACGCGAGGTTCTGGAGTTTGTGCAGAAGGACCTGGGTGAGGAGGGCATGCGCCGCTCGATTCTGGTGGTGGCCACCTCTGACCAGCCGGCGATGCTGCGAATGAAATGCCCCTCGGTGGCCACAGGCATTGCCGAGTACTTCCGGGACCAGGGCTATGACGTCCTCCTGATGATGGATTCCCTGACCCGTTTTGCCATGGCCCAGCGGGAAATCGGCCTCGCCATCGGTGAGCCGCCGGTGGCCCGGGGCTACACCCCCTCCATTTATGCCGAGCTGCCCAAGCTTCTCGAGCGCAGCGGCAACTTCGAGCGCGGCTCCATCACCGGCGTCTATACCGTACTGGTGGAGGGCGACGACACCAACGAGCCCATCGCCGATACCGTCCGCGGCATCCTGGACGGCCACATTATCCTCTCGCGGTCTCTGGCCAACGCCAACCACTACCCGGCCATCGACATCGGCGGCAGCATCTCCCGCCTGATGGTGGAGATCGTTCCGCCGGAGCACCGGCAGCTGGCCTCCCGGCTCCGGGACATCCTCAGCGTGTACGAGAAAAATGCTGACCTGGTGTCCATCGGCGCCTACAAGGCCGGCAGCAACCGCAAGCTGGACTTCGCACTGAGCAAGATCGACGCGGTGAACAACTTTCTGATGCAGGGCATCGACGAATCGTTCTCCTATGCGGAGACGGTCAGCCGCCTGGCGGCAGTTTTGAAGTGAGCATGGAGGCGCGGCAGTGAAGAAATTTCAGTTTTCTTTGAACACTGTACTGCATTACAAGGAACAGGTGCTGGAGGCTCTGCGGGGCGAGCACGCGGCCATCCTGGCCCGGGTGCGGGAGCAGGAGGCGCGGCTGGAGGCTGTGCAGGCCGAGTACCGCGACTACAACGAGGAATTCTGCCGCCGCAAGGCGGAGGGCCTGACCATCCTGGACGCTATGACCTATGAAAACGGCCTCCGGGTGCTGGAGCGGCGCATCGCGCAGGAAACTGACGCCCTGCACCGCCTGCAGCGGGAGGAAGAGGCCAAGCGCGCGGAGGTGATCGAGGCCAAGAAGGATACCAGGTCCCTTGAGCTTCTGCGTGAGAAAAAGCTGGACGCCTACCGCAAGGCCGAGGCCAAGGCCGCGGAGCTGCTGATTGAGGAGTTCGTCAGCAACAGCGCCAGCGGCTCCAAGCGGGCGGCATCGTAAATTCGCCAATAACAGCGGTCCCAAGACGGCTGTTTTGGATATAGAATATATGGAACAAGGAGGTGAGTGAAGAAATGGATGCAGTATTCAACGGCGTGCTGGACCTTTTGCAGGCGGTGACGCTCCCCCAGACGGGCAAGACCCAGAGCAAGGACGGCCAGTCCGGCGGAGATCCCTTTGCCAAGCTGATGGAGCAGCAGCGCCAGCTGCAGCAGGACGCGGACGCGCCCGCAGAGAACGCCCCGGAGAATCCCGACGCCCCTGCCGCGCCGGAGGCACCCAAGGCCGAGGCGGATGCGCAGGCTATGGAGGCCGCTGGGCAGATGCAGATGGCATGGGCCGCGCTGGCGATGGTGAATCCCATGGTACAGGCGGATCCGGTCGTGGAGACTGTGGAGACACAGCCGGTGGCGGTGGAAGCGGTAGCTGAGCTGATGGTGGATGCGGAGGCGCTGCCGGAGGAGCCTCTGTCGCAGGTACTGCCCCAGGAGGCAGCGCCGGAGATCGCGGAAGCGCCGGCGGAGATCGCCGCGCCAGCGGCGGCGGAGACCGCGGAGGCCCCGGAGGCGGAAGCCCCCGATGTGGAAGCGCCCCGGGCGGAGGCCGCGGAGACCGCGGAGACCGTGGAAGCGCCGCAGCGCGCGCCGGTGGAGCGCATGGAAGCCCCTGAGCAGGAGACGGAGACCGAGTTTACAGTGGAGGAAGCTGTGGAGGCCCCCCAGCCCCTGTTCCGCGACACGGAGACCATCCCCGTGAAGGTGGGCGAGGCGGAGCTGCCCCAGCAGGAGGCCGAGCCGGTGGAGCACCAGCTGACCAAGCCGATTCTCGAGGCAGTCCAGCGGGGCCAGAGCCGCGTGGCGGTCCAGCTGACACCGGATAATCTGGGCGGCGTGACGGTGGAGATCACCCGCAGCAGCGACGGTACGCTGCACGTCAGCCTCAGCGCCGAGCGCGTGGAGACGCAGGGCCTCCTGGAGCGGCACGCCGATCAGCTCCAGACCATGCTGGCGGCCAGAAACCAGGACGAGGTCCGGGTGGAGGTGCAGCGGCAGGAGGAGAGCGGCGCGTACCAGCCCTACGACGGTCGGAACGGCCACAGCCAGCAGCAGCGGCACGAGCAGCAGCATCAGCGCCGCGAGAGCCATGGGCAGGACTTCCTGCAGCAGCTCCGGCTGGGCCTGATTCCGCTGGACGAGGCGTAATTTTCGGAAAGGAGACACGATATGAGCGATTTTATCGGCGATATTTCCAGCTATCTGGCAGTGGGCGGCAACGCCGCGGCGGCCTTGGCGGCCAGCCAGAAGAAGGACAATACCAGCCTGGATATGACCGACTTCCTGACGCTGATGGTGGCGCAGTTCCAGAACCAGAGTATTGACAATACTGCCGATACTTCGGATATGCTCAACCAGCTGGTGCAGATGTCCGTGGTGCAGGCGATCACCAATATTACCGACGCGACGGTGATGATGTATGCCGGCTCCCTGGTGGGGAAGGAAGTGACGGTGGGCACCTGGAACGGCGGCGAGCTGCAGGAGACTGTGGGCACCGTGACCGGCACAGGCATGGCCGGCGGACAGCAGGTGATCTTCGTCAACGGCAAGAGCTACTATCTCAGCGACATCATGGCCGTGGGCCGTCTGCCGGATGTTGAGGCCCCGGGGGAGACGCCCGAGGACCCCGAGGTGGACCCCACTGAGCCGCCGGAGGGCAGCGATAACGACCACAGCACCGACAATTCCGGAGAGAATCCCAACATCCCCGAGGAGTGAGAAGCGCATGATCCAACGTGTATCAGGACAATTGCAGCGGCCGAATACGCCGTCGGTCCAGAGCAAGCCCGCAGGGCGGGGCTTTGGCGACGTCCTGAGGCAGGAGATCGGCCGTAGCGCGGCAAAGCCGGCGGTCAACTTCTCTAAGCACGCCATCTCACGGGTGGAGGAACGAGGCATTGAAGTGACCCCGGGACTCATGGAGCAGCTGGCCGGCAGCGTGGAACGGGCGCAGGCCAAGGGCGCGACCAATATCCTGGCCATGGACGCGGCCAACGCCTTTATCATCAACGTGCCCAGCGCGCGGGTCATCACGGCCATCACCCAGGACGAGATGAAGGAGAGCGTATTCACCAACATTGACGGCGCCGTATTCCTGAAATGAGAAAGGGCAGGACCGATTTCGGATGCCTTTGCACCGCGCCCGACTGGCGCGGCGCAGGCGGCGCGAATGACGGAAAGGAGTCAAAGATTCAAGCATGACAGGAGCAATGTACGCGGCCATTTCCGGCCTGAAAGCACACATGAACAAGCTGAACGTCATCGGCAACAACATCGCCAACGTCAATACCGACGGCTTCAAGGCGGGGCGGGCGTTTTTCGAGGACGCGCTGTACACCACCAGCAAGTCCGGTTCCAACGGCAGCACAGTGGCGGGCAGCATCAACCCCTCCCAGATCGGCTACGGTGTCAACGTCGGCAGCATCGACCTGGATATGAGCAAGGGCAACTACAAGCCCACCGGCATTGACAGCGATATCTATATTGACGGCGAGGGCTTTTTCATGCTGGGCGACAAGACCACCGGCGACGGCATCGACCCGAGCAACCCCGAGTCCCTCAAGCGCTTCACCCTGTCCCGTGTGGGCCATCTGGAGTGGAAGGCGGACAACTACCTGACCGACGGCAACGGCAACGTGGTCTATGGCTTCCTGTGCACGGGCTATGACACCGCGACGCAGAAGTATACCTTCTCAGACCAACTGGTGCCCCTGCATATGCCCCGGCAGGAGACCGTCACGGTGCCTGCTGATCCCAATGACCCGAATTCGACAGAGACAACAAAAATCGAAATTCGTTATCCGACCGACGGCGAAAATCACGATCAAAAGCTGACGGATGCCAGGCCGGAAAATACAGACCCCACAGCGGGCGCTACCGAGTATCCGTATGTCAGAATCGACACCATCAGCGTGGACCGCGCCACGGGCCTCATCACCGGCGTGACCAAGGACAGCTCGGACCCCATTGTCATCGGCTACCTGGCCCTGGCCAACGTCACCAATCCCAACGGCCTGACCCACATTTCCGGCTCTTACTTCCAGGCCAGCGCCGGCGCTGGCGATGTGACCGTTTGCATGATGGGCAACGCGGGCGAGGGCGCGGGCATTCAGTACGTCAACGGCAGCTTGTTCGGAGACGCGAACGGCGGTGGCGCCGATACAAATCCGCCCGAGCTGATGCGCGTCGGCGGCAACGGCTCCGGCCAGTTCATCCCCGGTGGCCTGGAGCAGTCCAAGACCGACCTTGCCAACGAAATTGCAGAAATGATCACCACCCAGCGCGGCTATCAGGCCAACACCCGCATTATCACCGTGACCGACTCGATGCTCGAGGAGCTGGTCAATATCAAGCGTTAACATTTCCCGTAAACGACCAAGTGCCGGGGCCGCCTGACGGCCCCGGCCACCGGAGAAAGTTGGGTGCCTTATGATTTTACTGACCAAGCGGAACGGCGAAAAATTCCTGTTGAACCATTTGCAGGTCGCGTGCATCGAAATGATCCCCGAGTGCAAGGTCGTGATGATGAACCGTGACTATTACCTCGTCCGGGAAACTGCCGACGAGATCATCCATAAAATTGCAGACTACAACGCCAAAGTGATGGACGTCCACCGAGAGATTACCATCGTGGACCGGCGGTAGCCCGCCCACAGAGAAAAACCGTCATGGGGTGAAGTAACATATGAACTTAACGTATATCATCGGCCTGGTTCTGGCTCTGGGCGTGTTTGTGCTGGGTATTGTCGGCTTCGATTTCAACATGGGGCTGCTGGGCAACTTTTACGACTTTGCCAGTGTCTTCATTGTCATCGGCTGTACGCTGGCCATTGTGGTGGCCAGCTTCCCGGGCAAAATGCTGGCGTCGATCCCCAAGCACTTCGGCATCATGCTCAATACCAAGAAGCACAAGCCCGCCAAGTACATTGACCAGCTGGTGGAGCTGGCCCAGATCGCCCGGAAAAACGGCCTCCTTTCCCTGGAGGAAAAGGCCAATGAGCAGAAGGACCCCTTCTTCAAGCAGGCCATCATGCTCATCGTGGACGCCAATGACCCCGATAAGGTCCGCGGCATCCTGGAAAACGATATCGAGTGCATGTCCGCCCGCCACGACGATGCGGCGGGACTGTATGACAAGGCGTCCAGCGTGGCCCCGGCTTTCGGCATGGTGGGCACCCTGGTGGGCCTGATCAACATGCTGAAAAACATGTCCCTGGACGGCGGCGGCGCTTCCAGCCTGGGCAGCGACATGGGTACCGCGCTGATCACCACCCTCTATGGCTGTATCCTGGCCCATATGATTTTTGGCCCCATTGCCACCAACCTGCGGGCGCGCGACGCGGAAGAGGTGCTGTGCAAGCAGATCATTGTGGAAGGCATTATGTCCATTCAGTCCGGCGAAAACCCCAAGTTTTTGCAGGAAAAGCTGATGACTTTCGTCGCGCAGAAGCAGCGTGAGGGCGGCAAGGGCGGCAAGGGCGGCAAGAAGGCCGCGGCGGCCGCTGCTGCGGAAGAATAAACCGCCACCGGTTCCAAGGAGATGAGGCATCTTGCGTAAGAAAAAAGGCGGAGGCGGCGGCGCCAACTGGATGGATACCTACGGTGACATGGTGACGCTGCTGCTGTGCTTCTTTGTACTGCTGTACTCCATGTCCACCATCAGCGAGGAAAACTGGAAGGCCATCGTCATGAGCTTCAACCCCAAGGCGATTGAAACCATCACCGAGACCTCCGGCAACGACGGCCCCAACGCCGACCCCAATACCGACGACGGCTCAGGCATGGGCTTCATGCCCACCATGCCCGAGGAGGACGCCCCCGACCCGGACGTGTCCGGCGAGAACGCCACGGGCGAGGCCGAGCAGGTGGAACGGGACATGGCGATGCTCTATGATATGCTGGTCCAATACATCGAGGAGCAGAACGCCCAGAGCACCATCTCCGTCACCAAGGGCGACGGGCGGGTGTTCGTAACCTTCAACCAGACGGTATTCTTCAACGGCAACGACTGGTCCCTCCGCCCGGAGAGCTATTCGGTGCTGGAGAGCGTGGGGGCGATGCTCTCCACGGTGGCGCGCTCGGTGGAGGAGGTCCGCATCCTGGGCCACACCGCGCAGGCCCGCGCGGACGAGCCGAACCGCGTCACGGAGGACCGTGTCCTCTCAGCCCAGCGCGCGGCCAATGCCCTGGCGTATATCCAGGAGCACTGCGATATTGATCCCGCCCGGATGATCTCCGAGGGCTACGGCCAGTGGCGCCCGGTGGCGACCAACGACACCGAGGAGGGCCGCAGCCAGAACCGCCGCGTGGAGATGATCGTCAGCGGCAAGGACCTGGACCTGGGCGACAGCGTCCAGACCTACTACACCGAGGCCGGAAGGACCGATTCCGCGGGGGAGACCGCAAACCAATAGCGACGCCGTGAGGGCGCCTGTACAGGGTAGGTGAGAGAAAAGGTATGCCTGAAGTATTATCGCAAAGCCAAATCGACGCGCTGCTCAGCGCCATCAACAGCGGTGAAAAGGATCTGGAGCAGAAGCCCGAGCAGAAGCAGGATAAGCAGTACCGGAAATACGATTTCTACAGCCCCAAGAAGTTCACCAGGGACCGCATCAAGATGCTCAACGGCATCTTTGAGAGCTACACACGGATCATCAACTCCAGGCTCAATGCGCTGCTCCGCGTCAACTGCGAGGTGTCCGTGGAGAGCATCGAGGAGCAGCGCTACTATGAATTTTCCAACGCCCTGACCGAGGGCGACGTCCTCTCCATTGCCAGCGTCACCGTTCAGGATGTCCCGCACCCGGACGACACCGTTCTGGTCTACATGGGCACGGCCATGTCGCTGAGCATGATGGACCGGATGATGGGCGGCTCCGGCGCTATGGACAAACTGCCAAAGACCGATTATACTTATACCAATCTGGAGCTGCATCTCTATGAGAGCATCATCCAGGACCTGGTCTCCGTGATGGGGGCCGGGTGGGAGAACTACATTCCCATGCACTTCGATTACGTCCGCACCGAGGTCAATCCCACCCTGGTGCAGCTGATCGGCCTGGACGAGATTGTGGTGATTGTGGACATGAAGCTGCAATTCGAGGAGGACTCGGGGCGGCTGAGCGTCTGCCTCCCGGCGTCGATGCTCACCAACCTCTTTGCCGAGATCAGCCGTGAGAACCCCGGGCGGCGCGTTTCGGGAGAGGACAATTCCACGGAGATTTTCGACGAGCTGCGCGACTCCAGCCTGGAGATCATCGCAGAACTGGGCAGTACGCAGCTGAACCTGAGCGACGTGTACCACCTGAGCGTGGGCGACGTGATCGACCTGGGTTATTCCAAGGATTCACCGGTGCATCTGGAGATCGGCGGCTACAGCTGGTTCTCCGGTCGGATTGGCACCTATAAGAAAAATATGGCTGTTAAGATAGATGAAATTTGCTATCAGCAGGCCGAGGAAGGGAGCGAGTAGATTCGGTGGAGAAGGAATTATTCAGTTCGATGGCCATAGACGCCCTCGGTGAAATGATGAATATAAGCCTTGGCTCCTCAGCTACGGCCGTATCCAATATGCTGGATCAACGGGTGGATATCACGACGCCTAAGGTTTCCGTCATCGAGACCAAGGATTTCTCAATCGGCAATTTGGAGCCCGCCATGGGTGTGGAGATTAAGTACGTCTCCGGGCTGGAGGGCAGCAACATCATGCTGCTCAAGCGCAGCGATGTGAAGGTGATTGTGGATATCCTCATGGGTGCGCCCATGGCGGAGGAAGAATTTGAGCTCAATGAGCTGACCATCAGCGCCGTCTGTGAGCTGATGAATCAGATGATGGGCGCGGCGGCCACGGCGCTGTCGGATTTCCTGGGGTATTCCGTCAATATTTCCACGCCCCAGCCTTTTGAGCTGGACGATCTGGAGGCGTTCAAGGAGGCACATTTGCCCCAGGGCGCTGAGACGCTGGTGGTGGTCCGCTTTGCCCTGAAGATCGAGGGGGCGCTGGAGAGCGAATTCATGAACGTCATGTCCGTGGATCTGGCCCGCGCGCTGCTGAAGGGCCTGGGGCTGACCGACGACATCATCGGCGGCGAGGCCGAATCGCCTGCGGCCGCACCGGCCTCGGCCCCCGCACCGGCTCCGGCTGCCGGCGGCGGTGGCGACGGCAAGATGAGCCAGGAAGAGATCGAGAAGATGCTGGCCAGCATGAACGGCGGCGAACCGGAGCCTCCGGCCCCCGCCCCCGCACCGGCTCCGGCTGCCTCCGGCGGCGGCGACAAGATGAGCCAGGACGATATCGAGAAGCTCATGGCCAGCATGGGCGGTGGCGATGCTGCCCCGGCACCGGCCCCCGCGCCGGCTGCGCCGGCGGAGATGCCTGCTGGAATGCCGCCCATGGGGATGCCGATGGGCATGCCGCCCGGGGCAATGCCTGCGGCGGGCGGGCAGCAGCCGGTGGTTTACTATATGCCCTACCCCTATCCGCCCCAGCCTGCGGCCGCGCCGCAGCCGGACCCCAAGGTCATCAATACGCAGCCGCTGCCCCTCAAGCAGATGGACCCGGCGGCGGAGCTGGGCAAGGAGCAGGCGCAGAACCTGGACCTCATTATGGAGGTGCCCCTCCAGGTGACGGTGGAGATTGGCCGGACCCGGCGGAAGGTGCAGGATATCCTGGAGTTCTCCAAGGGTTCGCTGGTGGTGCTCGACAAGCTGGCCGGCGACCAGGTGGACCTGTTCGTCAACGGCAAGTGCATCGCCCGCGGCGATGTGGTGGTGGTGGACGACAACTTCGGCGTCCGGATTACGGAGATCGTGCAAAATTCTGGCATCGAAAAGATGCTCCAGAAATAAAATGAGTGGAAAACATTCAATACGAATAGTAAGGATGGATTGACATGGCAAAGAAAATTTTATTGGTCGACGATGCAGCCTTCATGCGCATGATGATCAAGGACACCCTGACCAAGAACGGCTATACCGAGCTGTTCGAGGCAGTGGACGGCGCCGATGCCGTGGCAAAATTCAACGAGATCAACCCGGACCTGGTGATCATGGATATCACCATGCCGAATATGGACGGCCTGGAGGCCCTGAAGGCCATCCGCGCCAAGGACGGCAGTGCCAACGTGGTCATGTGCTCGGCCATGGGCCAGGAGAGCATGGTTATGGATGCTGTGCGCTCGGGCGCGAAGGACTTCATCGTCAAGCCCTTTAAGGCTGACCGTGTCCTCAAGACGGTCAACACCATCCTGGGAGGACCCTGACGGCGATGCCGGGTGAGAGCGGTCTGCTGTCACTCCTTTGGGTGTTGCTGTGCGTGCTGGTCATCGTCGGCGCGGCGTACTGGTTCACAAAGCATGTGGTGGGCCAGCGGCTGGGCGGGCGGATCGGACTGGGACGGACGGATGGGCTGCGGGTCCTGACCCGGGCCCAGCTGGGCCGGGATCAGAGCCTGCTGGTGGTCCAGGCGGGGGAGCGGTATTTTCTCCTGGGGGCCGCGCCGTCCGGCATCACGCTGCTGGCGGAGTTCACCCAGGAGGAGGCGGAGGCCTGGAAGCCCCAGGACCCGCCGGCGGACGCGCCGCCCAGCTTTCAGGAGGCGCTGAAAACGGTGATCCGTGGAAAGATGAAGAGGTGAGAAGCCAATGGCCGAGGGCCTGATATCGATCAACGGCGAAAGTGTTCAAACGCTGGAGATCCTGCTTCTGACCACGCTGATCTCCCTGCTGCCGTCGCTGCTGGTGATGATGACGTCGTTCACGCGCTACGTGATGTCGCTGTCATTCCTGCGCTCGGCCATCGGCACCCAGCAGTCGCCGCCCAATATGGTCCTGGTGGGGCTGGCGCTGTTCCTGACGCTGCTGACCATGGGGCCGGTGTTTGACCAGATCATGGACGAAGCCTACACCCCCTACGCCAACGAAGAGATCGACACCCGGGAGTTTATGGAACGGGCGTCGGATCCCCTAAAGGAGTTTATGCTCCGCAATACCGAGGACGGGACGCTGGACCTATTCTGCCGCATCGCCCATGTGGAGACGCCGCAGGGCGAGGCCGCCATGGAGCTGCCGTTGCGGATCATCGTGCCGTCCTTTATGACCTGTGAGCTGAAGCGGGCTTTTGAGATCGGCTTTCTGCTCTACCTGCCCTTCATGCTGATCGATATTGTGGTCTCCTCGACCCTGATGTCCATGGGCATGATTATGCTGCCGCCCTCCATGATCTCCATGCCGTTCAAACTGCTGCTGTTCATCTCCCTCGACGGGTGGCAGCTGCTGTTCGCCACGCTGATCCAGGGCTTCCAGTAGCGGCGCGGAAAGGAGTTTTCCATGAACACTGCGCAAGTGACCGACGTGCTGCGCGAAGGCGTGGTGGTGGCCATCAAGCTGGCCGGGCCGATGCTGATCCTGAGCATGCTGGTGGGCGTGATCATCGCCGTTTTTCAGGCGGTGACGCAGATCCACGAGCAGACCATCTCCTTTATCCTCAAGCTGATTGTGGTGATCGCTGTGCTGCTGATTGCCGGCGGGTGGATGATGGAGACGCTGCAGAGCTACGCCCGTTCGCTGTTCACCCTGATGATGTAGCGGGGCCGCGGCATGATCGATTGGGCGGAACTGACGCTGTTTCTCTACATCCTGGCCAGAATGTGCGGCTGTGTGCTGTTCAACCCCATCCTGGGCCGGCAGAACATCCCCGCCATTGTCAAGACCGGCATGGCGCTGCTGATGGCGGTGGCCGTTATGGGCGTAACGGGCCAGAGCGTCGCGGTGCCCTTCTCCACACTGGAGCTGGCGCTCCGCATGGCGCTGGAGCTGGGGGTGGGCGTGCTGCTGGGCATGGCCATGAACTTCTTTTTCTACATTCCTTCCCTGGCCGGCTCCGTGATCGACACCCAGATGGGCATGACTATGAACCAGATCTACGACGCCGGCTCCCAGGCGAACCTGTCGGTCAGCGGCGTGCTGCTGAACACGCTGATGACGCTCCTCTTCTTCGCGGCCAACGGCCACCATACCCTGCTGCGGATCATCATGACCTCCGGCGAGGTGGTCCCCTTTGGTCACGCGGCCCTGGGCGAGGCGGTGCTGCGGCACATGCTGACGCTGTTCATCGAGTGCACGCTGCTGGCGGTGAAGCTCTGTATGCCCATCCTGGCGGCGGAGCTGCTGGGGCAGATCGGCATGGGCATCC
Organism: Oscillospiraceae bacterium; assembly: GCA_022792945.1. Classification (GTDB taxonomy): domain Bacteria; phylum Bacillota; class Clostridia; order Oscillospirales; family Oscillospiraceae; genus Avoscillospira_A. Next base: position 23,171 of record JAAWBZ010000060.1, read on the forward strand.
TGATGAAGGTGATCCCGCAGATCAACGTATTTGCCATCAATATCGAGCTGAAGGTCATCATCGGCATCGGACTTCTTCTGATGCTGCTCTCCCCGTTCAGCGAGTTCCTCCTCAAGGCCGAGACCCAGATGCTGGACAGCCTGCGCGTGATCTTGGGGCTGGCGGCGGGGTAGCGGACCGGCTTCCGACCGCGCACAAGGGGGGATGAACGTTGGCGGATAGCTCCAAAACCGAAAAAGCGACACCAAAAAAGCGACGGGACGAACGAAAGAAAGGCAACGTATTCCTCAGTAAGGATGCCATCGCCGTTCTGACGCTGCTGGGTTCCTTCGCCACGCTGCAGCTGCTGGCGGGGACCTTTGTGGAGCAGCTGTCGCAATTCCTCGAATTCTGCGTCGGCGCGGTCGCGGCGCCCCTGGAGGGGACCGGCGGCGTGCTGGTGGACCTCCGGACCCAGGCCATATGGTCCGTGGCCAAGACGGTGGGGCCGCTGGTGGCGGTGACCATCGTGTGTGCTGTGGTGGGCACCTTCGCCCAGACGCGCTTTCTCGTCAGCGGCGAGTCCATCAAGCCTAAATTCAACCGCATCAGCCCGCTTCAGGGCTTCAAACGGCTCTTCTCCATGCGCTCCGTGGTGGAGACGCTGAAGGGCATTTTGAAAATTTCCATTCTCCTGTACATCATCTATACCTGCTTGGTGGGGATGTTCGGAGAGAGCGCCAAGTACCTCTACGCTGAGGTGCCCGCGGCCTCAAGCCACCTGTTCGGGACGATCATGAGCATGGTCTGGAAGATTGCCGTGGCCTTTGTGGCGCTGGCAGCGGCCGACTTTTTCTACCAGTGGTGGGACTACGAGCGGCAGCTGCGCATGAGCAAGCAGGAGATCAAAGAAGAATATAAGCAGCTGGAAGGCAACCCCCAGGTCAAGGGCAAGATCCGCGACATCCAGCGCCAGATGGCGCGCTCGCGGATGATGCAGCAGGTGCCGGGGGCCGATGTGGTCATCCGAAACCCGACCCATGTGGCGGTGGCCCTGCGCTACAAGCCCGGGCAGGACGCGGCCCCCATCGTGCTGGCCATGGGGCTGGACGAGGTGGCGCTGCGCATTGTGGCCAAGGCAGAGGAGTGCGGCATCGCCATTGTGGAGAACGTGCCGCTGGCCCGCGGCCTTTACGCCGCCGCCGATCTGAACCAGGAGATCCCGCCGGAGTTTTACAACGACGTGGCGGAGGTGCTGGTGTACATCTTCCGGCTGAATGACAAGAAGGAAATCGTCAAATAGCATCTGCCCCGCAGCGCCGCACGGCGCCGCCGGAAAGGAAGTGACTGCCCCGTGAGGCGCATCCTCAACAATAGCATAGCGCTGGCCGTGGTTGTCATCGTGCTGTTTATCATTATTCCCCTGCCGGTGGCGCTGCTGGATGTGCTGCTGGTGGTGAATATCTCGCTGTCCATGCTGATCCTGGTCATCACCATGTCGGTGCCGGACGCGCTGGACTTCTCCATTTTCCCCTCGCTGCTGCTGATCACGACGCTGTTCCGGCTGGGCCTGAACGTGTCCACCACGCGGCAGATCCTGGGCAACAACGGCAACGCCGGCTCCGTCATCCGGGCCTTCGGCGACATGATCACCTCGGGCAACATTGTCCTGGGCGTCATCATTTTCCTCATCATCGTGCTGGTGCAGATGATCGTGGTCACCAAGGGTGCGGAGCGCGTGTCCGAGGTGGCGGCCCGCTTCACGCTGGACGCCATGCCCGGCAAGCAGATGGCCATCGACGCCGACCTCTCCTCTGGCCTCATCAACGAGCAGGAGGCCCGGGGGCGCCGGACCAAGATTCAGAAGGAAGCCGACTTCTACGGCGCCATGGACGGCGCCACCAAGTTCGTCAAGGGCGACGCCATCATGTCGCTGATCATCACCCTCATCAACTTCGTGGGCGGCCTGATCTTAGGTTCCCTCGCGGGGGTGGAAAACGTGCTGGAGACCTACTCTATCGCCACCGTCGGCGACGGCCTGGTCTCGCAGATTCCCTCGCTGATGGTCTCCACGGCTACCGCCATGGTGGTCACCCGGACCGTGTCCGAGGGCAGCCTCAACGAGGATGTGATCCGTCAGTTCGGCCGTCAGCCCCGGGCCATCTTCACAGCGGGCCTGGTGCTGGTCCTGCTGGGGTGTATCCCCGGGACGCCCCATGCGCCGCTTTTGATCGTTGGTACTGGCCTGACCTTCGGCGGGTGGTTCATATCCCGCCGGATGGAGCGTCAGGCCGCGGGGGAGGCCGCCGCCGCGGCCGAGGCCGAGCCGGTCCCGGAGGCCGCACCCGCTGCCGAGGGCGACTACTTCAAGGATATCAACAATGTCTATTCCCTGCTGACCGTGGAGCCCATCGAAATGGAGTTCGGCTACAGCCTGATCCCCATGGTGGACGAGAACCACGGTGGCAAACTCATCAACCGCATCGTCATCTTCCGCCGGCAGTACGCCCAGGATATGGGCTTCGTCATCCCATCCATCCGCCTCCACGACGCCGCTGCCCTGGGCACCAACCAGTATGTGATCCGGGTCAAGGGCGAGGAGGTGGCAAGAGGCGAGATCCTGGTGGACTACTACCTGGCGCTGGAGCCGGCCAACCCCCTGGGGGAGGTGGACGGCATCGAGACGGTGGAGCCGGCATACGGCATCCCCTCCCGCTGGATCCTGCCGGAGAACAAGGAGATCGCCGAGATCTACGGCTACAGCGTCATCGACCCCTTGTCGGTTATGCTGACCCACCTCTCCGAGACCGTCAAGAAGCACGCCCACGAGCTGCTGGGCCGGTCGGAGACGATGCAGCTGGTGGAGAACCTCAAGCACGCCAGCCCCGAGCTGGTGGAGGAGATCGTGCCCAATGTGGTTTCCTACGGCAATCTGGAGAAAATTTTGCGCAACCTCCTGCGGGAGGGTGTGCCCATCAAGGATCTGGGGACCATCCTGGAAAACGCGGCGGACGCGCTTCTCCAGGGCCGCGATATCGACATGGCCACCGAGCAGGTCCGCGGCGCCCTGAGCCGCACCATCACCCGCCGCTTCTGCGAGAACGGGCAGCTGCGGGTCATCACCTTGGACGCCGAGGTGGAAAAGCGCATCATTTCCTCCATCACCCGCAACGAGCAGGGCGTCTACCTGGCCCTGGGGCCGGACCTGATGCAGCAGATCATCGCGCAGCTCTCCGAGCACCTGAAGAAGTTCATGGAGCTGTCCCAGACGCCCATTATCCTGGTCAGCCAGGTGATCCGCGGCTATTTCAGCCGTCTCATTACGCAGTTCTACCCCAACCTCTATGTGCTGGCTTTCAATGAGGTCACCAGCAACGTGCAGATCCAGGCCCTCGGCAACATCACCGTGGAGTCGCCCATGCGGGCAGAGAGAAAGGCGATGGTGGGGACATGAGTGGTACGCAGACGGTGAAAAATCAGGACGCCGCGCCGGCGAACATGGAGCTTATGACCCCCGCCGAGCTGCTCTCCGCCTACAAGGCCACCGGCGACGACCAGTACAAGTGGTCCCTGGTCCTTCGGTATGAGGACCTGGTGCGGAACGTGGCGCTGCAGATCCGCGGCATCTACAGCAGCTTTGCCCAGGTGGATGACATCATCAGCGAGGGGATTTTGACGCTCCTCAGTGCCGTGGACAAATTCGACCCCGACAAGGGCATCCGCTTTGAGACCTATGTCTCCAAGCGTATCCGCGGTATGGTCATCGACCTGGCCCGGAAGAACGACTGGATGCCGCGGAATATCCGCAAGCGCTCCAAGGAGATCGACTCCGCCACCGCCGAGCTCTACCACACCCTGGGCCGCGCGCCCAGCGATCAGGAGGTGGCCGAGCAGATGAACCTCTCGCTGGAGAAGTATCAGAAGCTCTCGGCCAACGTGGCCATGGGGAGCATCCTCTCCCTGGACGCGCTGATCGAGATGCGCGACAGTGAGCGCGGGCGGTTCGACATCCGCTCCAAGGACCTGCGCAGCCAGCCGGAATCGGCCTACCAGGAGCGCGAGATCCAGCAGACCCTGGCCGAGGCCATCAGCCGGCTGCGGAAGAACGAGCAGATCGTTCTGTCGCTTTATTACGAAAAAAACCTCCATATGAAGGAGATCGCCCAGATCCTGGAGGTCAGCGAGGCCCGGGTCTCCCAGATCCGGTCCCACGCCCTCTCGGAGCTGAGAACCTATATGGACGCCTATATCGACGGCAAGCCTTTACCCAATCCGCAGAAAAGAAAGAGGGGATAGTGCACAATGTTTAAAGGGTTTTACAACCTCACCTCCGGCATGCTGACGCAGCAGCGGAATCTAAACGTGGTGGCCAACAACCTGGTCAACGTTTCCACGGCGGGTTATAAGTCTGACCGGTATTCCTCCAGCACCTTTGATGAGGTGATGCTGGTCCGCCTTGGCACCAAGAACAAGCAGGACGTGGAGGAGATCGGCGGCTGGAGCTATATCCGCGCCTCGGACCAGATGTACACCATCTATGACCAGGGCGTCCCGGAGCCCACCGGCATCGCGCTGGACTTCTGCATCGAGGGCGACGGCTTTTTTGCGGTGCAGCAGGAGGACGGACAGACGGTCTACACCCGGTCCGGCAGCTTCTCCCTGGATGAGGAGGGCTACCTCTGTATGCCCGGTCGGGGGCGCGTTCTGGACCCCAGCGGGCGGATCATCTACCTGGGCACCGACAAGATCCGCGGCGACGACCGGGGGAATATCTATTCCGACAGCGGCCTGGCCCTGGGGGCGGGGAGCAACCTGGGGTCCTACGGGCTGAACTACCTGGGCCGCGTGGGGGTCTACACCTTCGAGGACAACGCCGCGCTGGAGCACGATCAGAGAGGCTTCTTCACCGGCGGCGGCCAGGCCACCGCCAGCGACGATGCCAGGGTCCACTGGGGCTACCTGGAGCGCGCCAATGTGGACGTGGTTCGGGAGATGACGGATATGCTCACCTCCCAGCGGGCGCTGCAGAGCTGTGCCCAGGTGAGCAAAATGTACGACGACGTCATGAGCCGGGCCGCCAACGACATCGGTCGGATGGGATAAAGAGGTGAGAGGCGTATGAATCAATCGTTCTACATCGGCGCCGTGGGCGCGCAGCAGCAGCAGCGGCACATGGCCGTCCGCGGCAACAACATCGCCAATGTCAACACCTACGGCTTCAAGGCCGAGAAGAGCCGCTTCGAGGCCTTGATGTACCGCGACATGCGCGGCATCACCAAGGACCTGCCCGCGGGCGTCGGCACGCGGATGTTCATGACCTCCACGGACTTCAATCCCGGCGGCGTGGCCACCACCAACCGCTTCACCGACTACATGATTGAGGGCGACGGCTTCTTTGCCGTGGTGGACCTGGCGACCAACGACGTGACCTACACCCGCAGCGGCGGCTTTTCCATCGCTGAGCTGGAGGAGGACACCGGCGCGGTGGACGAGAATGGCGATCCCATCATGGAGACGGTACAGTACCTCTCCGACGGCGAGGGACGCTTCGTCCTGAGCACCGAGGGCGGGCTGATCCGGGTGGAGGATCATGAGTCCATGCTGCCGGTGGGCATTTTCGACTTCAACAACTACAACGGCATGGAGCACGTCGGCGACACCAAGTTCCGCAACATTGAAAAAAACGGCGACCTGTACATTGGCACTGGCCGGCTGGTCCAGGGGGCGCTGGAGCTGTCCAACGCGGACCTGGCCGAGGAGGTCACCAAGGTCATCGAGGCGCAGCGGGCGTATGGTATGGCGCTGCGAATGGTGCAGGTGTCCGACGAGATCGAAACGACCATCAACGGCCTGCGCGGCTGAGGAAACGGGAGTGAAGGATAAGAGATGAAAAACTATGATGAACTGAGTTCGATGGAGATCGATACTCTGCGGGAGATCGGCAGCATCGGCACCGGCAACGCGGCCACGGCCCTGTCGCAGATGCTGGGCCGTGAGGTCAACATCACCCTGCCGCAGGTGCGGATTATGGGCTACAACGAGGCCATCGACTGGATCGGCGGTCCCGAGGCCATCACCGCCGGCGTGCTGGTGAAAATGAGCGGCGAGATCAGCGGCATCATGCTCTCAGTGCAGCCGCTGGAGTTCGCGAACCTGGTGCTGGAGAGCATTCTGGGCCTCTCAGCCAAGGACTACAGTGAGCTGGAAAGCATGGAGACCTCGGCGCTGGTGGAGGTGGGCAACATCATGATTTCCACCTTTATCAACGCCCTGGCGGGGCTTTCGGGCCTGACGGTGGACCTGACCGTGCCGGCCTTTACAATCGACATGCAGGGCGCTATTCTTGCGGTGCCCATGGCGGAGTTCGGCAGCCAGTCGGACTACATTATGACCATTGGTGGGGATTTTATCTGTGATAACAAGCAGGTACCGTGCCGCCTGCTGCTCTCACCGGATATTCGGTCCCTGAATTTCCTTTTGAGAAAGCTGGGCGTTGACAGTGGCGAATAAGCTGACAATTGGTATTGCAGATATGAAAATGGCACGTTCCGAGGGCATTCTGGTGACCTACGCGCTGGGATCCTGCATTGGCATCTGCCTCTATGACCAGACGGTGAAGCTGGGGGCGCTGATCCACATCATGCTGCCGCTGAACATGGAGGCCGGTCGGAAAAACACCATGAAATATGCCGACACCGGCATCCGTGAAACCCTGCGCATGATGGAGGCGCGCGGCGCCAAGCGCAGCCGGATCACGGCCAAGCTGGCCGGCGGAGCGAAAATGTTTGAGATCAACGGCGGCAACATGGGTAATATCGGGCAGCGCAACATTGAGAGCGTTCACCTGATCCTGCGGAAGGAGGGCGTCCGGATCCTCAAGGAGGATGTGGGCGGCTCCGTGGCCCGGACGCTCCTGTTTGATGTGTCCAATGGTCTTGCCTGCGTCCGCAGCTATGGCAGACCTGAGTTGATCATTTAGTATTGGAAGGAGCGAGCACGGTCATGTTGGAAGAAGACAAAAAGGGCATTCTGCTGGAATCCGGCACCAACGAAATTGAAATCATGGAGTTTACCATCAACGAAAATCTCTATGGCATCAATGTCGCAAAGGTGCGCGAGATCATGATGTCCACCCCGGTCAAGGCCATTCCCCAGGTACACCCCGCGGTGGAGGGCATTTTCAAGCCCCGGGACGCGGTGCTGACCGTGGTGGATCTGCCCAAATACCTCACCGGCGAGTCCGGCGAAAAGCACGAGAAGGACCTCTTTATCATCACCAATTTCAACAAGCTCTTTGTGGCGTTCCGGGTCCATGCGGTGCTGGGCATCAGCCGGATTTCCTGGAAGGATATCCAGCGGCCTGACAGCACCGTCTCCGGCAGCGGCGACAGCGTGGCCACCGGCATTGCCCAGTGCGGCAACAATCTGGTGACCATCCTGGATTTCGAGCGCATTGTGGCGGATATTGCGCCCCAGACCACCATCCAGATGTCCGAGGTGGAGAGTCTGGGCTACCGCGAGTGCCGTGAGATGCCGGTGCTGGTGGCGGAGGACTCGGTGCTGCTGTCCAAGATGATCGGGGAAGCTCTGCGCAAATCCGGGTATATCAATGTCACCATGTTCCCCAACGGCCAGGAGCTGTGGGACTATCTCGTGCGCAACCGCGACGCTACACCGCCGGGCAAGGCCTCGCTGATTATCACCGATATTGAGATGCCCCAAATGGACGGGCACCGTCTGACCAAGCTCGTCAAGGACGCGCAGCTGTTCCAGCATATTCCGGTCATTATCTTCTCCTCGCTGATTACCGAGGAAATGCGCGTCAAGGGCAAGCAGCTGGGCGCCAACGAGCAGCTGAGCAAGCCAGAGATCGGCCATCTGGTAGACGTGATGGACCACTTGCTGGAAACGAAGGCATAGCAGGAAAGGCAGGAATATGATCCATGAGCAGCAAATACATTGTGCGGCAGCAGATTAAAAACGCCGACGGCGAGATTATCGGCCATGAGATCCTCTATCACGGGGAGAATCAGGCGTTTGCCGCTGAGGCGTCGACTTCCAATGAGTTTGCGGCGGCGGATACGGTCTATAATTTTCTCACACAAAACAGCACGAAGGTGCTGCACGGCTCTTTGAACTTCATGACCTTCACCACCATGCTGCTGATGAAAAAGACGCCGCGGCTGTTCGACAAAAGTGAACTGGTCATCCAGATCGACGACAGCGTCATCATTCATCCCCTCTCCATGCGTTTTGTGGAGCAGTATGCCAAGGAAGGCTACCAGATCGCGGTGAACGAGTTCCAGTTCGCGCCGCGGTATCTGGCGCTGATGGACAGCATCGACTATATCAAAATCAACGCGCGCACCACCAACGACCTGACCATGCGCAACATCATCGAGATTGCCCACAGCATGAACAAAAAGTGTATTGTCACCAACATCGACGACGACGATCAGTACGCCATGGCCCGCAATGTCGGCGCGGACCTGTTCGAGGGCAAGCGGGTGTCGGAGCGGATGAAGGTGAAGGCCCACTCCAGTTCTTACCTCCAGGGCAATTTCTTCCGCCTGATGGTGGCGGTTACCAGGGAAGATCCGGATGTGGATGAGGTGGAGCAGATGATCGCCGCCGACGCCGGGCTGACCTACGGCCTGATGCGGACCGCCAACTCGGTTTACTTTGCCCTGCGGCACCGGGCTACCACCATCCACCAGGCCATCGTGACCCTGGGCCTGGCGCAGCTGAAGCAGTGGGTGTACCTCCTCAGCGCCAGCAATGCGGAGACTGCTGTGGACCCCGGCTCGGAGGAGTTTTTGAAGCTGTCGTTCATGCGCGCCAACTTCTGCAGCGAACTGATGAACCATGCCCAGGGCGTGCCCATTTCCAAGTCAGAGGCGTATCTGATGGGTATGTTCTCGACGCTGAATTACCTCATCGATGCGCCCATGGAGGATATTTTGGCGGAGGTCCCCCTGGACGACGCCATCCGCGAGGCGCTGCTGCACCGCACGGGTCCCTGCGGCGCGCTCTACGAGCTGGTGCTCAGCTACGAAAACGCCGACTGGCAGCGGATCACGGAGCTCTCTGAGCAGCTGAGTATCCCCAACAATCTGCTGACCAGCGTGTATTTCCTCTGCATGGAGAGCGTGAATATGCTCTGGGATCAGCTGACCAACCCCTACGCTGGGGCACAGGCGCCAGACGAGGAGAAAGCGGCAGAATCGTAAACTAGCGCCCCGCCGGAGTCCCGGCGGGGCGCTTTGGACATGTGGAGGAATTTCTAATGGACGGATGGTCACGTGGTACTTGGGGTCATCCACCGGGATAGCGGGGATCGCTGGGGCAGGCCGCGTTTCGCTGGAGAGGGTGGCCTGGCACTCCGGGCAGTCCCGCATGGTGTTGGCGCTGTAGAGCCTGCTGCGCTGGCAGAAGCCAATGGCTGGAGTGCCGCCCCTGCGCCGTATTGGTCCAGCAGGGAGTGGATCAGGCGGAACTGGTCCCTGGCATAGCAGGATTTGTCCACGCAGATCGCTTCCAGCGTCTCAATGCGTACCTCCGGCTGGACGGTGCAGGTATCCAGGGGGAGGGAATAGCGGTTGCTGTCGCAGATGATCGTGTTGTCCCTGCGCACCGTCCGGCAGATCACTGGGTGCTTCACTTTGACTGTCTTGCGGTTGATTCCAGGCCGCCGAGTCACTTGCCGCTGGCTGAATCCCGCCATACGAAATTTGCTGGATCTTGCAGTACACGTGATACCCCTTGATTCCTGCCGGCCTCCACCTGGGTGAGTGTCCGCACATTTTACCGGATGGCTGCCTTCGGTATCCTTTCAGTGGCGGATATTGGTACACTTTATCTTAACATTTACACGGTCTCTTTATTTCAGCAGCATCCCCGAGTTGAGCAGCGTCGTGGAGTAGAGGAACAGCACATCCTGGTCCGAGAAGGTTACAAACCGGTCCAGCACCTGGGATGAGACGTACCGCAGGTCGATCAGCGTCACCCTCCGGTAGCCCTCCAGGAACAGCGGCGCGAGGCTGCTGCCGAAGGAGTCCCGGAAGATCACCAGCTCCCGATCCGTTTGCGCCTGGGGGCTTTCGATGGTCAGGATGGCCTGGGGGCCGGCGGCAAAGACGTCGTAGCCGTCGCCGCCATCAAACCGGTCCACGGTGTACACCGGGAGGGTCCCCCCGGTTTCGGCGCTGGTCATGGAGGCCGCCTCAATGGCGGGGCTGGTCAGGTAGGTCAGGGCATCCGGCACCAGGGGCAGGGCCGTCTGGCTGAAATAGACGCCCCGGAAGGGGGAAAGCGTCCGGGCCCGATAGCCCCCCGCGGGGAGCAGCTCCGTCCCCAGTCCCATGGCGTCCGCCAGGGCCTGGGCCGCGGGCAGAAGGGCCTCCTGCCGCCAGTGGACGTCGGTGCGGTAGTAATCCCCCAGCTCCAGCATGGAAAACAGATCTACGCAGGGCGCGCCCAGGGTCTCCTGGAGGATTTCCAGCAGCCGGTCATAGTCCATGTGGGGATAGCCCCCGGCCTCGGCAGCGTAATAGCCCTTGTCCGGGACCAGGGCGTAATAAACGTTCATACCCTGGAGGTACTTCTCGCGCACCTCACGGATTTTGTTGGCGGCGTACCGGACCTGCTCCTCCTTCAGGGGATATTCCAGCTTCACCGCGCTGCCCTCCCGGAGGTAGATGCCGTGGTCGTCCTTCTGCCGCAGAAAATAGAGCCGCATGGCGGCGTTCCCGGCGCGCCAGGCGTCCCGCAGGGGGAACTGGTCCAGAAGATACGTCTCCAGGCCGCTCATGTAGTCCCCGGAGAACAAGCTCTCCGCCGTTGCCGCCGGGGCCTGGGCCAGGGGGCGGCGCTCCGCCGCCGAGATCGCCTGGTCCGGCGCGGCAAGGCCCCACACGGACAATCCGCCCAGGATGGACAGCACCACCGCCAGGGTGGCAATGGCTTTGGCACGCTGCATGGCTTCGCCTCCTAAAATCGGAAATACAAAAAGGGGTTAAAGGACCCGTCCACCAGACTGGCGGTGCAGGCCAGCAGGACCGCCGCAGCCGCCAGCGGCTCCAGCGCCACGGCGGCCCGCCGCCGCGAGAGCCGGAGGCCCCAGCGCCTCCAGCAGGGCAGCGCCGCGGCCATGGCCAGGAGCAGCAGCACGCCATAGCTCCGGAGATAGTAGAGCGCGTCGCCGCTGAGCCCTGGCAGGCCCGTCAGCCCCAGCATCCCGCCCAGGTCTGCCGCCGCGCCGGTGAGGCCGTCGGCGTTGAACAGGACAAAGCTGAAGAGCACCAGCAGCAGCACATAGCCGTGCTGAAGCGCCCGGGGCCATTTCTCCAGCCGCGCCCCCAGCCACAGCTTCTCCGCCGCCAGCAGCACGCCGAACAGCGCGCCCCAGAGGACGAAGTTCCAGCTGGCTCCGTGCCAAAGCCCCGTCAGCAGCCACACCGCCGCCAGGTTCCGCACCCACCGCCTGCGGCTGACACGGTTGCCGCCCAGGGGGATATAGACATAGTCCCGGAACCAGCCGCCCAGGGTCATATGCCACCGCCGCCAGAACTCGGTGATGGAGCGGGAGAGATAGGGGTAGTCGAAATTCTCCGGGAACCGGAAGCCGAACACCCGCCCCAGGCCGATGGCCATATCGGAATAGCCGGAGAAATCAAAGTAGATTTGCAGCAGAAACGCCAGGGCGTAGACCCAGCAGAAGAGGACGCTGGGGTCCTGGGAGGCGCGGAAGGCCGCGCACAGCTCCCCCAGGCCGTTGGCGATGAGCACCTTCTTCCCCAGGCCGAACACGAAGCGCCGCAGGCCCGACGACACCCCCTCCAGGGTGGAGCGCCGGTCCGCCAGCTCCGCCTCCACGTCGGTATAGCGGACGATGGGCCCGGCGATCAGCTGGGGGAAGAGGCAGACGAAAGCGGCAAACGTCGCAAAATTCCGCTGCACCCGCGCCCGCCCGCGGTAGACGTCGATGGTGTAGGACATGGTCTGGAAGGTGAAAAAGCTGATGCCGATGGGCAGCGGCACGCCGGTCAGGGGGAGTTCTGTCCCCAGGAGGGCGTTGAGGGTACCCAGGAAGAAATCAGCGTACTTGAAAAAGCCCAGAAGCCCCAGATTCACCGCCAAGGAGGCGATCAGGAACCCCCTGGCGGACCGCCCCGCCGCCTGCCGCCGCGCGATGAGCAGGCTCCAGACGAAGTCGCTTACCGACGAGAGCAGCAGCAGCGCCACATACACCGGTTCGCCGAAAAAGTAGAAAATGAGGCTCGCCAGCAGCAGCACGCCGTTGCGCCACCCCCGGGGCGCGAGGAAATACGCCAGCAGCGTCAGGGGCAGGAACGCGTATAAAAATGTGATGCTGGAAAAAAGCAACGTCCCCGCCCCTTTCTGTTACATGGCGTTAAAATTGGCGATGATGGCGTCCGCCGCCGCCTGGCTGCTCATGACCAGCAGGGCCAGACGGCCCTTGGACGCGGTCTGGACGCTCTCGGCCTCCACGCAGATCCACTTGCGGGGATCGGCGCTCTCCTGCATGGCCGCCGCCGCCGCCGCGGCATCGCCGCCCTCGGGGACCTCCACCAGGACCACGCTGTGGGGGATCGAGCCGATGATGGGATCGGCGGACAGGCCGCGCCAGCCCTCGGCATAGGGGATGAAGGCCACGAACTCAAAGTTCTCCGCCGTCAGCTCCATGTTCAGGCAGTCCGGTATATCCACACCGCCAAGAATCGACGCCATCACCGCCTCCAGGTCGGTCTCAGCCGCCGCCGGGGCCTCCGGCTCCGTGGGAGCGGGGGCTGGCTCCGGCTGCGCGGGCTGCACCGGCTGCACAGGCTGCGGGTCCGGCTGCGCGGGCTGCACCGGCTGCACGGGGGCCGGGTCCGGCTGGATGGGGATCGGCTGCGGCGGGTCCGGCTGGGCCGGCGCGGGGGTGGGGATGGGCACGGCGCTGCCGTCGTCCTCCAGGGCGGGCATATTGTCCGTCTCGTCCTCGTCGGGGGCCATGGTGGGCATGTCCACCGGTTCCTCCTCCGGCAGGGCGGCGGGCTGGTTCAGCACGTCGTCCGGCAGCGGCTCCAGCTGCCCGCCGTCCGCATCCTCCCGTTCCGGGATGGCCAGGTCGGCTTCGGGCGTCTCCACACCGTTGAGGGCGTCAAAATTCTGCAAAATGGCGTTGGCCGTCTCCGCCTGGCTCATGACCAGCAGGATGGTGTCGCCGTACCGGCGCACCACGGTCTTTTCCGCCCCCACACAGATCCACTTCCGGGGATCGGCGCTGCTGCGGATAGTCTCCTCGGCCTTCTCGGCCTCCTCCGTGCCGCCGGCCACGCGCACCAGCACCACGCTGTGGGGCATGGCGTTGATCAGCGCGTCCGCGGTCACGCCCTGCACACCCTCGGCATAGGGAAGAAAGGCAAAAAATTCAAAGTTTTCCTCGGTCAGCTCCGCGATCTCGTAGTCCGGCAGGTTGGGCACGTCCTTCAAGATGGCCTCCATGGCCTCGGTCAGGTCCATCTCCTCCACGGCGTAGCCGCCGGACGCCGCGGGGGCGTTTTCCTCCTCTTTGCCGCAGGCGGCCAGGGAGACCGCCAGCGCCAGCACACAAAGCAGGGCAAACAGTCGTTTCATGATTCACAATTCCTTTCGCAAAAACTCCGGCGGCACGCGCCGGCATGAGCTTATGACGAAGGCTCAGGCATATAGTTCCCGCTTTTTTCAAAAAAGAAGAAAAAATTTTTCCGCGCGCCGCCTCTTATCTCCCGAAAATTTCAGCCGATAAAAAAACTGGCTTTCAGCAGCTTATTTTCATCACACCAAGGAGCCGTCAACATGAACATTCTTTTCCAGGGCGACAGCATCACCGACTGCCTGCGCGACACCGCGGACCCCGCCGACCTCGGCCAGGGCTACGCACGGATTGCCGCCGGACTTCTCCGGGCCGGGCACCCGGGAATCCCCCTGACCTTCCGGAACCTGGGCGTCGCCGGCAGCCAGACCGCGGACCTCCTCGCCCGCATCGAGACCGACGTGGTCCAGGTGCAGCCGGACCTGGTCTCGCTGCTCATCGGCATCAACGACGTCTGGCACTACGCCGCCGACCGCCGCTGGCTTCCCCAAGATGTCTTTGAGGGGCAGTACCGCGCCGTCCTGGAGACCATCCGCACCCGGACCCATGCCAAGCTGGTGGTGCTGGAGCCGTACCTGCTGCCGCTGCCGCGCAAGGCGTTCTTCCGGGAGGACCTGGACCCCAAGATCCAGATCATCCGCCGCCTGGCTCTGGCGTACGCCGACGTCTTTGTCCCCACCGACGGGCTGATGACCGCCGCCCTGCTGGGCCGGCCCCAGGACGCCTTCTCCGAGGATGGCGTCCACCTCAACGACGCCGGCGCGCAGGTCCTGGCCCGCATCTACGCCGACTGGGTCGGCCCGGTGATCGAGGCCATGGCCCAGTCCTGAAGCAAACGCGCCGGCCTTTCGCAAGGCCGGCGCACGATTTTTACTGGACGCTGCCCACCAGCGGCTCCTCTTCATCGGGCCTGGGGTCCTCGGCGGTCACGTGGATGGTGTCCGGCACGCCGGTGACGGTCACGTTCCGGTTGACCTTGGCGTCGTAGCTGCCCGCCCGGACGATCTCGCCCAGGTCGATGCCCACCGTCTCCTTCATCGCCTCGAACAGCTTGGTCATCACCGCCGGCACGTTGTCCGCCATCTGGCCCACGCCCGCGGCGTCGCCGCCGATGATGGTGACCTTGTCAATGGTGCTCAGGGGCTCGGCGATCTTCCCGGCGATCTCCGGCAGGACCCGGATGAGCATCTCGCCCATGGCCGCGCTGTTGTACTTCTGATACGCCTCGGCCTTCTTCTCCATGGCCTCGGCCTCTGCAAGGCCCTTCCGGCGGATGGCCTCAGCTTCCGCCTCGCCCACCTTCCGGATGCCCTCGGCCTCCTGCTCCTTGGCGAAGAGCGCTGCCTCAGCGGCCCGCTGCTGCTCGAACTTCTGCGCCTCCGCCTCCTTCTGGCGGCGATAGAGATCCGCGTCGGCCTGCTTGCGCACGCTGGCGTTGAGGGCCTCCTCCTGCACCGCGGCCTCCCGCTGCTTGATGACGATCTCCTTTTCCTGCTTGGCGATGTCCGCGTCGGAGGTGGCGATCTCAATGGTCCGCCGCTGCTCCTGCTCCTGGATCTTGTAGGCGGCGTCGGCCTCGGCCAGCTTGGCGTCAGCGATGCGCTTGAGCTCGGCCTTGCGGACGTTCAGGTCGTTCTGCTTGACCGCGATCTCCTGCTCGGCAGCCACCTGAGCGTCGTTGGCCTCCTTCTTGGCCATGGCGCGGGCCTTGGCGATCTCCTTCTCGCTCTCGGCCCGGGCGATGGCGGCGGTCTTTTGGATCTTCACAATATTGTCCACGCCCAGATTCTCAATCACGCCGCTGTCGTCCACAAAATTCTGTACATTGAAGCTGACGATGTCCAGCCCCATGGCCGCCAGGTCCGGCTCGGCGTTCTGCTTGACCAGCTCGGCGAACTTCTGCCGGTCGGAGACCATCTCCTGCAGCTCCATCTTGCCGACGATCTCGCGCATATTGCCCTCCAGCACCTCCCGGGCCACGCCGCAGATGTACTCGGTGGGCCGGTTCAGGAAGTTCTGCGCCGCCACCTGCAGCAGCTCCGGCCGGTCGCTGATCTTGACATTGACGGCGGCATCCACGTTGATGTTGATATAGTCCGCCGTAGGCACCGCGTTGGAGGTCTTGACATCGATGGGAATCAGCTGGAGATTCAGCACGTCCTTCTTCTCCAGGAACGGCACCTTGATGCCCGCCTTGCCGATGAGCACCTTGGGCCGCCGGCGCAGGCCGGAGATGATGTAGGCCGTGTCCGGCGAGGCCTTGACGTAGCCGCAGAAAAATACGACCAGCAGCAGCACCGCCGCAGCGGCAATGATGAGTATGGTAGATAATTCCATGTTCCTCTTCCTTTCTTTCACGCTGAATGAATGTGTTTCGGTGTCCACCGTACTTCTATGGACGAAAAAGAGCAGAAAAGGTTCCCGGATTTGGACAGGTCTCCGGCAAATCCGCACCTTATGCCGCCGGAATCAGTCGGTTGGTGTCGATCGCCCCTGCGCGGCGGAAACCACAGTCCCCGTCCCGCCCGCAGGCGACAGCCAGCCGAAAACGTAGTTACCGGCCGGCGCGACAAAAGTGGGGAGCGGATGTGCAGTTTTCGGCGTCAGCCGGAAACGGAACGCAGCGAGCCGTTTTTGGAGCCTACACTGCTGCGCTCAACAACGCGGGTGGACAGCGCCAGCTTCACCAGTCCCGTCTCCCGGGCGGTGCGGACGGACTTGCCCTCCTGGATGCGCCGGTGGAGCAGCCCCACCGCCTCGCGGCCCAGGCGCTCCTTGAAGGAGTGCACCGTGGTGATAGGCGGGTCCACCATCTCGCAGACCGACACATCGTCAAACCCCATCACCGAAAGGTCCTCCGGCACCCGGATGCCCCGGGCCGTCAGAGCGCGGATGGCCGAGGCGGCAATAAAATCATTCTCCGCGTAAAGGACGTCCGGCAGCGCCGGCCTCGTCTCCAGCCAGGCGGAAATATCCCGGAACGCGCCGTCGGCGGAGACGTCCACCGGGACCACCTCCGGCGCGGCGTCCGGACCCAGCTGCTCCCGCAGGGCCGCGCGCAGACCCTCCTCCCGGCCGCTGAAGCTGTCGATGCGCTGGCGGACCCGCAGGTATCCGACGCGCCGGTGGCCGCGGCCGATCAGGTAGGCGATGGCGTCCCGGGCGCCGCAGCGGTTGTCGTTGCCCACGCTGTCCACCTGGGAGGAATAAGTAAAATTATCCAGAATCACCACCGGGAAGGACACCGGCTCCGGCCCGATGAAGGGCGCAAGCTCGTTGCGCCGGGCGGGGACGATCTCCGTTCCCATAATCAAAAGCCCTGCCAGATCCGGCAGCACGTCGCCCAGCTGCTCCTGAAAGGGCTTGTCGGCATAGTAAAACCGGATCATGGTGCGATACCCCAGCGATGTGGCCGCGGCCTCGATGCCTTTGAGGACAAAGGTGTAGAAATTGGTCTCCAGGACCACGCCCACGTCGGGGTCCACATAGATCAGGAAGCAGATCAGGCGGCTGCCGCCCGCCGCAGGGGGCTTGGACGCGGCGTAGCCCATCTCCGCGGCGGCGGCCAGGACCTTTTCCCGGGTGGCGCGGCTGACGCCGGGCTTGCCGTTGAGCGCAACGGAAACGGAGGCGGTGGACAGGCCCAGCTTCCGGGCAATGTCCCGCGCGGTTGTATTTGCCATGGTCGATTCACCTCAATACTATCATAACAGATTCGTTTCGCAAATGAAAGGCAAATTTCAGACGAATTTTCAACTTAACGTTTAGCAGAAACGACGAAGAATTCCGGGAATATCCGCCGATGGCGGCGCATAGACTCTTCTGAGGAAAATCCTTCCACACCGCCTCGATTGCCGTGGTTTTTTTAAAAATTGTTTACGAACTCGCGGCTGCGACGGGGTTTTTGCAACCTCGCTCCATGGAAAATGGGGGAAATTTTACGATTTCAGTCACTCCGCTTCGGTTGTGTTGCCCATTTTAACAAAATAACCGCAAATAATTTGGCTAATAATTACGTTGCAAATCGGGCGCATTCCGTGTATCATAGAAGCCAGCAGAGGACGCGGCGCCGTGCGCCGCGCCGAAGCCGCGCCAACGCCGCCCGCCAGGACCGCTTCCGGGGACGGCCGCGGCAGAAACAAAATAAGGAGTGTATGAAAAACATGAAAAAAGTAATCGCGCTGCTTCTTGCCCTGGTCCTGGTATTCGCGCTGGCCGCCTGCGGCGGCGGCGACGACACCAAGACGCCCGAGACCAACACCAACGAGCCCGCAACTCCCGCGGAGAATGATTCCCAG